>PMMG01000046.1 GCA_003162335.1 Dehalococcoidia bacterium | reverse complement strand
TCTCCCTTAATCCCTCCCTAAAATGGAGGGAGATGGGCGATCAGTTTTATTTTACAAGTGATGAGTTATATGATTATATGATGTACCGCCTCACCCCTTCTCTCATAGGTATGGAGAGGGAACTAACCTTCCATTGCTTCGAATCTGGAAGATGGCGTTTGTCAGAAATTCGCTGGATTGTCGGGTCAAGCCCGACAATGACAAAAACGAATATTCACGCCTTGGCATGCCGACCGGATCGACATTAGTCCCACCCTTCTAACAATTTCCAAAAGGAAATGCGGGAGGAATCCAGTAAAATCCTTCCAATAGCTATTTCCGGACAGCCACGAGAAAAACCGCTCAAATTACCAGGCCTTGACTTTAATATTTCGGCGTGATTAAATTGTCTCAAACGCAGTAAAACATCTTCCAATCAAGGAGGTGAATCGGCAAAAAACCAGTTGTCCACTTTCATCCAATCATGAGTGCCTTTTTATCTTTTCTCCATCCCGCTGATGTACGTCATTTCACAATGTCCGTATCAATTTAAGAGTGGGGAATAAAAGTATGTTAAAACGCACTAAAATAATTCTCGCAATTGCCCTGGTGATGATAATCATCGGTGGACTGCTCGCAAACCTCATTCAAACAGATTTCGGTAAAGTGAAGATCAAAGACGTGCGCTTTACCGGCAGCAACGGCCTGACGATCAGCGCTCTGCTGTACATTCCTAAAACTGCTACGGCAAAAACCCCTGCCCCCGGCATTCTGGCCATCCACGGCTACATCAATACACGAGAAACGCAAGACGGTTTTGCCCTTGAATTTGCCAGGCGCGGTTATGTTGTTCTGGCAATCGACCAAACTGGGCACGGCTATTCCGATCCACCTGCTTTCGCCAATGCTTTTGGCGGCACGGACGGCTTCAAATATCTCTCCAGTCTGGATATCGTCGATAAGAAAAATATCGGACTGGAAGGGCATTCCATGGGCGGCTGGGCCGTCGCTATCGTTGCGGCATTGAATCCCACCGCGTATCAATCCATTGTGTTAGAGGGTTCGGGCACAGGAGTCTTCGGCGCTCCGGCCGGGACCGCCACTTACCCGCGTAATCTCTGTGTGGTGTTGTCCAAATACGATGAGTTTTCCAACCTGATGTGGGGCAGCGCGGACCCGAAGACCGGCAAGCCGCTGGATCCCGTCGATGTGAATGTACCGGCTAATATTGTGAATTCGATACGGTTAAAAGCGCAATTCGGGACGACCGATACGGTGCAGATCGGGCAGCTCTACGGCTCGATCGCGGCTGGAAACGCACGCATATTATATATGCCTGCGAATACTCATCCGGAAGACCATATTTCCAATACGGCGATCGGGGAAGCAATCGATTGGTTCCAGCAGACCCTGACCGGCGGGAGATTCATCGAGCACTCGGTGCAGATCTGGTACTGGAAAGAAATCGGCAATCTGATCGCATTGATTGGTATGATTCTGTTACTTTTCCCGGTCGGCAGTATGTTGCTGGCGAAATGTGATTTCTTCAAGGATTTGAATTCCGCGCCGGCGCAACCAAAATCCCAGACCGGTTTCGGGTGGTGGATCGCCGCCGTGATTTTTGCGGCATTACCGGCAGTGACGTTCTTCACATTTAAACAGTACTTTGTCACCTGGAAAATGGCGGCCAGCCAGCTGTTCCCGGAAAATATCACGACGCAATTGTTGATCTGGGTGCTGCTGACCGGCGCGATCTCACTGGCGCTTTTCCTGCTGTGGCATTTCGTTCTAAACCGCAAAGCGAAAGCTTCCGCCAGGGACTACGGCGTCAGTTGGGGCAGCGGCATTAAAGGCGTCGGCTGGAAATTGATCGGCAAGTCGTTTCTGCTGGCAGCTGCGGTGGCATTTGCGGGATACCTGACATTGATTTTCTCGGCCTGGTTCTTCCAGACCGATTACCGTTTCTGGATTTTCGCGATTAAACCAATGTCGGCGCTGCAGTTCCGCATCTTCCTGTGTTACCTGATTCCGTTTACGGCTTTCTTTATCGTGCTGGCACTGGCGTTACACGGGCAGCTGCGACCGCGGGGCAAGAACGGCAAAGAGATCAGCCGCACTGCGGAGCTGTGGATCAATTTCGGGCTGCTGGTGATCGGGTTTGTGGTGATGTTACTGATTCAGTACATCCCGCTGTTTGCCGGCGGGACACTGCTGTTTGTGAACGAAAGCCTGTTCTCGATCATTGCGTTCCAGCTGCTGCCGATCTTTACGATCGTGGCAATGGTGAATACTTATTTTTACCGGAAAACAGGGCACATTTATGCAGGGGCTTTCCTCAACGCCATATTGATAACATGGATTGTTGTGGCATCGCAGGCGATCCATATGGCGATTTAGAACTTACTGCAAGAGCTTGTGTAATAGAGAAGGCCGGGAAGTAATTTACTCCCGGCCTTTTTTATTGGAGCCGCGAAATATTTAAGTTTGATTATAAAGTTAATAGAAATAATTTCTTATTCTCCCTTATTCATCCTTTGGAGGGAGGGAGAGTCTCTTTCTTCAAGGGCAAAGTGATGGTGAAGGTGGTGCCTTTGCCAATCTGGCTGGCGACCTCGATCTTACCGTTGTGGGAATCGGCGATATATTTAGCGATCGCCAGACCCAAACCAACCCCGCCGTCCGCTCTGGAGCGGGCTTTATCGACGCGGTAAAAACGCTCGAAGATATGCGGCAGGTGTTCGGCGGGAATGCCGATGCCGGTGTCGCTAATCGCAATCACTGCGTTTTTGTCTTTTTTCAAAATAGATACCGAAATATAACCGCCTTCAGGGGTATACCTGACGGCGTTTTCCAGGATATTGATAAAAAGTTGTCTTATTTTGACTTTGTCTCCGTAAACCAGCAGATTTTCAGGAGCGTCGACGCTGAATTTAATACCTTTGTCGGCGGCAAGGGCTTCAACATTAGTCGATAATTGGGTGATCAATTCTTTAAGTTCGACGTCTTCAAAATTCAGTTGTTCTTTACCGGCATCGCTACGCGCCAGGAAGAGCAATTTACCGATGACTGAAGACATATACGCCGATTCCTGGGAGATGGTTTCCAGGGATTTACGGTAGTCAGCTTCGGACCTTTCCTTGCTAAGCGCCAGTGTTGCCTCCGCCTGCATGATCGCGAGCGGGGTGCGTAATTCGTGGGAAGCGTCGGCGGTGAACTGACGCTGGCGGCTAAATGCTGCTTCCAGACGGCCGATCATATCGTTCAATGTGGAAGCCAACCTGCCCAGTTCATCATCATTTTTTACAGTGATCCTTCTGCTCAGGTCACTTTCCTCGATCTCCTGCGCCGTTTTGGTGATCTGTTCCACCGGTTTCAACACCCGGCTAGCCAGGAATAACCCGCCTAAACCTGCCAGTATGACGACACTGATAATGGCAAAAAGCAATACATATCGGAAAGTGTCCAGCGTACCGGTGATGCCTGTAGTTAACTGCCCCACGGCGATCACTTCCATACTGTTAAAAGGAAGTCTGACCGACGCCGCATATAATCTTATTCCCTGTTTATCGGCGGTGACGGTGGTCAGGAATCCACTATGTCCTGAGAGAGCCTGTTTTACCAGATCGTCAACATTCGCGGGTTGGATGCCGGCCGGGAATTGCTGTACCAAAGTTCCAGTGGAATCAAAAACCAGAAACACTTCGTTTGCCCGTTCATTGTAGATGCGAAAAGGAGAAGTGCCTATCTCATTAGCACGGGCCTGCAAGGTGGAATCGAGATTCTGATAAAGATTATAGGCGAGAATGACATAGGTGACGGCGCTGAATAAAAGCAGCAAAATAACCAGCACTACGAGATACCATAATGTCAGCCGCGTCCTGATACTTTTAAAAAAGTTCATGCTGTTTTCAGGCGGTAGCCTGCGCCCCTTATTGTCTGGATCATACTGTTTTCATCATCTGCGTCTATTTTCCGGCGCAGCCTTCTAATATATACATCGATGATGTTGGACATACTGTCGTATTCGTAATCCCAGGCATTTTCTTCCAGCATAGTGCGGGTGATGACCATGTTAGGATGCGACATAAAATACTCGAGGATCGAGTATTCTTTAGTGGTCAGGTCTATTTTACGGTCGCCGCGCCAAGCTTCCCGGGTAAGAGTATCCAGTGATAAATCTCCGACCTGAATTTTCGGTGTTTTGGATATTGATTCACGGCGCAGCAAAGCGCGGATACGGGCCAGCAGTTCGCTGAAAGCAAACGGTTTAATGACATAATCATCGGCTCCGGAGTCTAACCCTTTCACTCTGTCCTCAACACTATCGCGCGCGGTCAGCATCAGAACGGGCGTATTGATCTTCTTGGCGCGCAGGTCTTTACAGACCGCGATGCCGTCTTTTTTGGGCAGCATGATATCGAGGATAATAATATCGTAAGTGGTGGTTTCGGCCATATATTGCGCTTCTTCGCCGTCATAAACAGTATCTACCGCATAGCCTTCTTCGATCAGTCCGCGTTTGATGATACTAGCAAGCCGCCTTTCGTCCTCAACCACTAATACGCGCATAATAGACTCCTGCTAAAGTTTCACTTTAATTACATTATACATAAATAAGATGAATAGAACATGAAAAGCACAATTTTTGTATTCATTTGGTGATTCATTTTCAATTCATAATCGGTTAATTACCGGTTCATGTGACGATGGTAGACTGGTAAAAGCGGAAATGGGAGTTAGTTTTAATCAGGGAAAAGTGTTTTATCTATTAATAGCGTGAGGTTGTGAAGCGTGGCACTCCCAATTTCTCAGGAAAGGGCGTCTGTCTGAATCCACCAGGGCAGGCGCCTTTTCTGTTCATCTAGTGTTCATTTAATGTTAATTGAGAGTTCATCTCAGAGTGTTAAACTGAAGTCAGAAAGTCGAAGAAGAACAGCAAAATAGTCAAAAAGGAGACGAATATGAAAACAATCAAAGGCAAAATACTCGTTGTACTTGCAGCGTTCCTCCTCGCAGGAGCTGCTTTCGCGCTTGGCACCGGCGTACACCTGGTGGCTAATTCTACATCCGCGGCGCCGACGTTGTACAGTCAGGATACCATAACTTCAATCTACAATAATGCGACACCGGCGGTGGTAGAAATCAATGTAACACAAACCGTCAATACAGGGTTTGGGAGTTCCACCCAGGCGGCGCTGGGTTCCGGCTTCCTGATAGATACCCAGGGGCATATCCTGACCAACAATCATGTTGTTGAAGGCGCAACCAGCGTACAGGTTGCCCTGACAAATGGCAATTCCGTCACCGGTAAAGTTCTCGGCACCGACCCAGTCGATGACATGGCTGTGGTCAGCATCGATCCTTCTGCGGTCAGCGGGATCACCCCGCTTAAACTGGGCGATTCCAGTCAGGTCGTACCCGGCCAGATGGCCATTGCGATCGGTAATCCATTAGGATACACGGATTCGATTACCGTGGGTATTATCAGCGGCTTAAACCGCAGCATCAGCGGCAGCAATCTCAGAGGGATGTTGCAGACCGACGCAGCGATCAATCCGGGCAACTCCGGCGGTCCTTTGCTGGATGATCAGGGAAACGTTATTGGAATCAATACTGCGGCAGAAATAGGCGCAACCGGCGCGGACGGCATGGGGTTCGCGATCCCTTCGAATTTAGCAACTAAAATATTGCCCGATCTAATCTCCGGCAAAACAGTCAGCCGTCCCTGGTTAGGCATCAGCGGCGCAGCATTAACGCAGGCGAACGCCAGCACGCTAAAGCTTTCCGCCAGTAAGGGTGTTTATATCGTACAGGTAGTTGCCGGCAGCCCGGCAGAGAGCGCCGGACTAAAAGCGGGCAGCGCCAATACTGACGGCACACTGGTGGCCGGCGGCGATGTCATCACCGCGGTGGATGGTAAAGCAGTAGCCAGCGTCGACGAACTGTCAGCTTATCTCAGCACCAAACAGGTTGGGGACAAGGTTAGCCTCACGGTACTGCGCAACGGACAGAGCACTACAGTGCAGGTAACGCTCGGCGCCTGGCCGGCGAACCTGACCTCCGGAACTACTCCGCAGACTCCCAGTATTCCAACTACCCCGGTTTATCCCCGCAGAGGACAGGGTTCAAACAACGGTAACAATAACGGCAACAGCGGTAACTGAAACTGCACGGGATAAAAGTAAAAAATAAGGAAGGCGAGGGGCCGTGGCCTCTCGCCTTCCTTTTAGAGATGCAGAGCGCACGAAAACTCAAGTGAATAAATGGTCATGGTATAATTCAGGGAATGACAACGAATAAATCTGTAAGTAATACCGGGGCCAAAGTGACTGTTGATGAGATAGACCTCCACCGTTTAACTGTTGAAGAGGCTGTACCCAAGATCGATGAATTTCTTTATAAGGCGTACAAAGCCGGACACTATCGCGTTTGGGTTATTCACGGCAAAGGCACCGGGGTTTTACGCCAGGAGATGAGGCGGTATTTATCCCGGCATCCGCTGGTGAGAGCGCAGAGACCTGCCGACCCACAGCGCGGCGGCGCCGGTGCGACTCAAGTTGAACTGATTGACTAAATAGAAGGAATCTGGAAATGAAGTTGAATAAGAAAACATGCTCTGGTTTATTGATAATTTTGCTGCTCGGCACAATGTTATTTGCGGCAGGCTGCTCCAAAGGGACTTCTACAACGACTGTAAATACCAAACTTATAACCACATCAACGTCAGCAATAACAGGCAGTGTGCATACGACCGCTCAGACGGGAGACACGGTTAAAGTAGATTACACGTTAAAACTGGCTGACGGCACTGTTTTCGATACCTCCGTTGGCAAAACACCTTTTCAATTTACACTCGGGCAAAAACAGGTGATCCCGGGGTTTGAAAATGCCGTTCTCGGCATGAAAGTAGGAGATGCTAAAACAGTAACAATCCCGGCGGCTGATGCATACGGTCCGCGTGACGAGAGCCTGGTACAGGTAGTGCAGAAAAGCAAGTTACCACAGGATACGGAGCCGCAAGTAGGGATGCAACTACAATCGAGCAACGCGGACGGGTCAACTACGATCTTCACCATCACTAAAATCGATGGTACGGCAGTCACTCTGGACGGGAATTCTCCTTTGGCGGGGAAAGACCTGACCTTTGATATCAAGCTGCTGGAGATAGCGGCAAAGTAGGTTTTCGGTCAATTATCCGGATTTATTAACGAAAAGATAAGCAGTGTCGGAACAGTTTGAGAAATGAAAAAAATTATTCTGGCATCGGCATCGCCGCGGCGGAAAGAATTACTCGAAAAGATCGGACTCCAGTTCACGGTTGACCCGAGCGGTTGTGCCGAGGATGCTAGCGCAGGGCTGGAGCCACATGAGCTAGTCCGGCGGATTTCGATCGATAAAGCTAACGCGGTAGCGGGCAAATATACTGATGCGGTGATCATTGCCGCGGATACGATCGGCGTAATCGAAGACAAGATACTGGGCAAGCCGCACACCGCAAAAGAAGCTGTCAAAATGCTGCGGGCGATCAGCGGCAAACCGCACCTGGTGATTACCGGTTTTACAGTGCTAGACACGGCGACACACCGGCGGGTAACCCACACCGTGGATACGAAAGTATACATTAAACCGCTATCTACTGCAGAGATCGAGGCTTATGTGCAGACCGGGGAGCCGCTGGACAAAGCCGGGGCTTATGCAATCCAGGGCAGGGGTGCGGTGATCGTGGAAAAAATCGAGGGCGATTTCTATAATGTGATGGGGCTGCCACTGGCTGCGCTGGCAGAAACACTGAAAGAATTCGGGATCGATGTGTGGGACAATAACAATTCTGTTTAGACTGAGTAAACGCGAATTCTCTCTTGCGCCCCTGGCAGTTTACAGTTTTCCTTGAGCTGAACAGACAGTTTTATGGCTTCTTTATTATTTTCCAAAACAATCGACAATACAGCACCGCATAAAGCAAAAGGTACCATAACAGGAAGCGTGTATGTGCCTTGGGGTTTTTGTGAGTTGTTTTCTACCATATGCACTTAATTTGATATTGTTTCTTGACTAGCTTCCACTCTATGCTTACAATAAACTTTAATTATAGGCAGACATCCCGAAGTGGTTCATATATAAATTAACATCTATATGGAGACTGAAACCGCCAGTTGTTTGTTTAGAAAAATTAACTCATTAGTGCTATAATGTGGCTGTTTTACAAATGATTAAAGGATAATCTTTTTAATGAAGAAAACGGTATTACCCATTAGTGATGTTTACAAAAAAATTAAACTCGGTTATACCATCGAAGATGTTTATATAAAAGAGTTGATCGAACTTCGAGAACTGGCTACTAAAGACTTTATTGATTTCAGCATTACTTTTGATAATTGTGAAATCGTAGCGTTTGACGCAGGAAATATTTTTTTCAACAAACAAATCACACTCAGAAACTGTATTATTAAATCCGCATCATTTTATGCAAGTTATTTTTTATCTGGCATTACAATAGAAAATTGTGAATTTAAAAATAACATTTTTCTTATGAGTTGTGGCGGTCATAATACCATAGATACGCAAGTAATAATATCAAACTCGTTATTTAATGGGTACGTTGATATGTTTGATGCATGGTTTACAGGTCCAGTTAAAATAACTGAATGTAATTTCAGGAAAGGGACAAACCTTTTAGGTAATAAAAAGAAGGCNNGATAAAAAACCTCGGATTTTAACCCGCTTAATTTCGAAAAAGAAGGGAATGAATCCTTTACCTGGATACAAGAATAAATGGGATAACGAAAACTTTATGTTTTAAACGTGTTATTTATACATTTCTCGATCATATATTCAAAAGGTATCAAGTAATAGTACTCATCACTGGACATTGATCCTATAATTGACTTATTTATTTTGATTTTATAAAAAATGAGAAAGGTATCGCATAACTATATCTAAATATCTATGGCTTGACAAACATTGGGATGTTTGCCC
>PMMG01000025.1 GCA_003162335.1 Dehalococcoidia bacterium | reverse complement strand
GAGGGATTAAGGCTATAGTACTTTATTTTGTAATCAACCGCTTCAAAATAAATGTAGAGATTGATAAATTTCCACATCATTTAATGTTTTCCAGAATATTTTCCACCATGCCAGCCAGATTTGTTAATACATCGCGATCATTATACCTCAACACCTTTAAACCCTGTTCATTGAGAAATCGGTCTCTCGTTTTGTCAGCAGCTAATCCTTCCTCAGTATAGTGCTGGCTGCCATCCACTTCAATAACCAACTTTAAGGCGGGAGAACAAAAATCGACGATGTAATTACCGATTATCAATTGTCTGTAAAACTGGAAACCGTTCAATTGTTTTAATCGTAAAGCAGACCATAGCTTTCTTTCGGCATCAGTCATATTTTTCCGGAGATTGCCAGAATATTTCTTTAGATTGGGGTTATGAGGCAACCGCACGATTCCAATCCCTCTTAATCTCCCCTTGATAAGGGGAGAAAATCGTTCATCCTTTATACTTAAAACCCTCTACAATTACAGACTGTCAACCCAACCGACAGTCTCTCTCCTTCCCAAGGAGGGATTAAGGAAGATTGATAGATTTTACTCCACTTCTTTCTTTTTCTTCCTGGATTTCTGCAGTGTTTTCGCCAGCCAGACGTGCTGTGCACGCGCGGAGAATCCCATGTTGTTGAGGAAAGCCAGCGCGCCTGTGTTATCGGCATCGGTATCAGCCATGACCATGCGGGCGCCTTCTTTCTGGAAAGTATCTTCAATCTTGTTATAAAGGCGCTGACCGAGATTAGTGCGCTGGAATTCCGGATCGACGCCGATCCAGGTCAGATACCCATACTTTTTCCAGGCAGTGCCTTCTTTCTCGATCATATTCGCCAGCACAAAACCGACGATTTTCTTGTCCTCGGTTTCCGCAACCAGGCAGTACTCTGATTCGGTGGTGAAATAATCGGTCACTTCGTACGGGTCCCACGTGCGGTAAAGAATAGGAAATTCATCGCTGCGAAACAGTTTTTCGCCGAGGTGATAAACCGTGCTGACATCATCGATTTCCATTTCGCGGATGATGACTTCAATTTTATGCTTAACTTCGTTATCAGGTAGCATGTAATACACCCCTGTACTTTCGATAAGAAATAGTGAGAAATTAATTAACGATATGGATGATATTACTCAGGCCCAGACCCCTGATAATCATACTAACGGCGATGGCAACCAGCAGCAGGTTGAAAATCTGGGAGACTGCGCTCAGACCGCCTTTCCCCAAAAAGCCGGAAATACGGTTGGCCAGCATGAAAGCAACCCAGGATAGAATGAGATTAACTGCCAGAGCAATTAAAATAACATACAACGAATACTGGGTGGAGAGTAAAAGCAGCGTGGTAATAGTGGCCGGACCGACGATCAGCGGAGTGCCGATGGGCACGACGGCGATCATCTCTTCTTTGATGATATCCATCCAACGGCCCACAGTCAGGTACCGCAGCGAAAAAATGAGCAGGATGAGTCCGCCGGCGATGGTAAATGCGCCCTGCGAGATTCCCATCACATTTAAGATCCACTTGCCGAAGAACAGGAAGATCAAGCCCACCACAGTGGCCGTGGCCACCCCGATGTTAATCACACTATTGCGCTGCTTGGGAGTAAGTCCATCGCTTAAAGAGATAATGATGGGGACATTACCCAACGCATCGACCACAATGAAGAGCGGCAGAAACGTCAGCACAAAATCGTGGAAGAAATTACTCATGTCCGTAAAACCTGCCCGGTATGAATTATCAGGAAGCTGTTATCAGATTCGTTTGGCGAAGAGAACCAGGTCGTCACCCGGCGCGTAGTAATCGGTGATCTGGCAAAGTTTCTGGTAATTCAGTCTTTCGTAGAATTGTCTGGTTTTATTATAGTCCGCTTTACCTGATGTCTCAACCATAATCAGTTTGCCGTGCATTCGTTTGATGTCCTCTTCGGCATGTTTCATCAAAATACGCCCGATGCCAAAACCCTGTTTATCATGGTGGACGGCAATCCAGTAGAGATCCCAGGTAGCTTCGGTTAAAGGCGTGTCCCCGTAACAGACATAGCCGGCGATTTCACCTTCGTGTTCGGCAATATAAATATAGTACCCGGAAGCTTTTTCTTCCTCCAGGTAAGCATCGATCAGCTCTTCGGCGACCACAACTTCCGGGGGTAAGAACTCCGGGGTGGCACGCAGAATACTCATTACGGCTGCTTTGTCTTTTATAGTTAAAGGGCGGACACCGGTTGTACCCACAAGTCCCTCTCAAAAGCTAATTGAATTATTGTATCCATAAATTCGGCATAGGTCATGCCGGCAGCATCCGCCTGTCGGGCAGCGCCGGTGCCGGGGGAAATATCCGGATTCGGATTGACTTCGATGACATTGACCTTGCCCTCTTTGTCCCAACGCATATCCACCCGCGCGTAACCTTTGCAACCGAAGAGTTGATAGACCTTAGTAATTGTCTGGGTGATGGCGGCTTTTTGGGCGGGGGTGATCTTCGCCGGACAGGTCAACTGAGTATTCAGATAATACACACTGCCGACTTCCCATTTGGCAGCAAATGTCAGCAGTTTGGGCATGCCTTCCGGTAATGTATAAACAATTTCCGAAGGCGGCAAAGCTCTGAATTGAGTATTGCCGAGCACGGTGGCATTAAACTCTCTGCCGCCCACAAATTCTTCCACCAGCGCCTGGCCGCCGTACTCCGAGCACATTGTGTGGACCTGTCTGGCTAAACCTTCCTGATCCTCAACCACACTCATATCAGAGATGCCGTGGCTGGCATCTTCACTGCACGGTTTCACGATGCAGGGATATCGCAGATAGAACTCCTGGATTGTATCCGGCGTAAGCACCTGGCCGGAAGGCGTCCTGATGCCTGCTGATTTCAAAAGAGCCTTGGCTTTTGCTTTATTCAAAGCTAACCGCAAGACAGAACCGGGACAACCGGTGTAGGGAATTTTCAATTCTTCGGAAATATCCGGAACTAATGCTTCAGTTTCCGGGAAACCACAAAATCCCTCAAAAAGATTGAATAGCAGATCGGCGTGACAGGCCATGATTTCATTTCTGATATTTTCGGCGGGCGGGGAGATCGGCACTAAAACGATCTCATGCTTTAATTCTTCGAGGGCCTTGGTGACAGCCTCGACAGATTCAAGCACGCCGAGCACGGCGATATCTTCGCCCCGAGAGCTGTAACGGCTGACTTCCGGTTTGTTATAAACGATCGCTACGCGTGCACACACAGTGGATATCTCTCCAAAGCAGCGTTGAATACCGAAGCAATCAATTCTTCATGCTTCCAGCCCAGTTTAACTGCCAT
>PMMG01000113.1 GCA_003162335.1 Dehalococcoidia bacterium | reverse complement strand
AAAACCAATGTTACGTAATAACCAGTAAACAAGTTATCAGTTTCAAATTTTCAGATACCAGCTATTAGTTCAGAATCAGGAGTTAAAACAATACTAAGTTCTTAATAATTTCTAAACACCTGAGTACCAAGCTTCCAACCGTTCACAGGAAGAATAATAGAAAAACAGGAAGGAGGGCTCCATTCCTCCTTCTTCAATGTGCTATTCGTATCAGTAATTAATTTATCTGGATTTTTAACCGACAGGGAATGGCAGGCAATTATTTATAGCCTTGCATATTATCTTTTTCCGCCGCAAAAATTTCATCGACCATTTTGCGTGTTTCTTCAATGGTCAGAATTGAGGCTGTCAGCGGATCGAGCAGACCGCCCTGGAAAATCTTGTTTTTGTCTTTCTCCATGATGCCCCGCATGACCATTTCCTGCGCATAGATGTTTGACTGATTTAAAGCAGCAAGCTGATTTGGCAGCGCACCAACATAACATGGATGGATGCCCTCACGGTCGACCAGACACGGAACCTCAACGACGGATCCCGCTAACAGGTTGGTGATCAGGCCGGTGTTTCTCACGTTGCCATTGATCCGCGCAGGTATGCCTGTTTCCATGGCATGGATGATCTTCGCGCCGTATTCACGGCTGGGATTGAGTGAAAACGGCTGACCACTTTTGATCTCATTTCTAAATTTTTTGTCTTCCTTCTGCCGCATTTCTTTCATTACTTCTTCGCGCTTGGGGTGCCGCTCCGGATGATTATCAGTTTCCAGCTTGTACTTTTCCATAATGTCCGGACGGCTGCTCTTACGAAAGTACGGCATATAATAGGCATTGATAAAACTGGCCTCGGTTAAGAAATAGCCGAAGGTCTTGAGGACTTCTGCACGCACAATATCGGCTCCAGCCCAATGTGCATCATCAGCAGAATAAACCCTGGGGTCTTCGAACTTTTTTCTGAGCATCGGATATGCGTCTTTACCATTCCATTTAAACTCCAGGAACCAGGCCAGATGATTAATACCGGCCACCCAGTACGAACATTCCTCGATCGGTTTCTCAATGTATTTGGCAAGCTGTGCGGCGGTATGCGGTACGCTGTGGCACAAGCCGACATTTTTGACTTTGGTATAGTCATTTATAGCCCAACAAATGGTGGATAGCGGATTGGCGTATTCTAATAACCAGGCATCGGGGCAAAGCTTTTCCATATCCCGGCAAATATCCATGATCACCGGTATCTGGCTCAAACCATTGGCGAGGCCGGATGCCGGGCCGGTCCAGCCGTCGGCAAGGCCGTATTTCGCGGCAATATCCCGCGCTTGCTGTTTTACGCCGCCGAGTTGGATCGTGCAGATAACATAGTCCGCGCCGTCCAGGGCTTTTCTGCGGTCAGTAGTGGCTTCGATTTTATTACTGAAGCCGTGCTGTTTCACCAGTCTTTTCGCAAAAGCCGCGATAAGATCCAGCGGCTCTTTTTCAATATCCATCAAAGTAATCGTACTTTCTCTCAATTCAGGGTAAGAGACGACATCGGTAATGAGATTCCGCGAGAAAGTATGACTTCCCGCGCCAAGCAGTACAATTTTCGCCATTAAGAAATCCTCCACAATAAAGTAGTCGAATATTTCAACTTTACCATAAACGTACATTCCCATTAAACCGGATTACAACTTCGTAACGAGGCTGTTTTCGAATTAAATGATGAATTTTATGAAGAGTAGAGCGGTATTTTTAGACATAGTTGTAAAAGTATATCAAATCAACAGAAGGAAATTAGATAACGGGAGATAGCTATTACCATGTTGAAGAATCGCCTGCGCCAAAATTGCTTTTGGCGCAGGCGATAACCGTTTAAGCGTTAATGACCAAAGGAAGCTTTTACTTTCTGGTCTACCCAGAATCGAGCTGCATAGAAACCCATGAAGAGCGGACCGGATGACCCGCCTGAGATAGAGAAATTCTGTGCATTGTAACCCTTAAGCCATGGTTGGTAAAGCGCGAAAAGATTCGCGTAGACTAAGGAAACTTCAAAGTGCTGCTGTGCGAAATACACATTCAAGTCTTTCAGATATTGCTTGATTTGAGCCTGATCGTTGGATGCCATAGCCTTGGTATAGAAACCATCGACAGTTGGATCGCTAACCATGGTGTAATTGGCGACATAACCCGTTGAGTAGCGCAGGAACTGTCTCAGTGGCTCATAGGACATACCGATTTGCCCGGAGGAGCGATAGGCCAATGCATCATGTTTCTTTTGTGTTCGCACGAAAGACGTCCATGAGGCAGAATCCATTGTTCGGATCTCCATGTCGATGCCAACAGCCATGAAGTAAGATTTGACGATTTGCAGTAAATCCAGGTCGCCGGAAGCATCCGCGACGACGTCGGTTTTAAAGCCGTTGGGGAAGCCGGCGTCAGATAGTAGCTTTTTAGCTGCCGTCGGATTGTAAGCATAAGAGTCTTTCACGGCCTGCGGCCACTGGTCATACGGTAAAGCCCAACCGGTCTCGTACATTGAGGTTAATGAAGACGGAGTGGACGGAGAAGTGCCACCGTAATAGGATGAAGCAATGGTCTGCAGATCAATTGCCTGCTGCATGGCCTGGCGCACTCTCTCGTCAGTATATGGTTTTAGATCATCCCTCGGATCGATTGTCAAGCAGGAGTACGGAATTAATGTCTGTAATATTTCCGGATTAGTTTTTTGTATTGCCTGAGCATTCTGTTTCGAAATATTATCAATAGCATCGATTTTACCGGTACGCAGCGCAGCCATTTGTGTCGCGCTGTCAGCGATGATCAAGAACCGGAGCGAATCAACATAAGGGAGCTGGTTCTGCGGATACCGCTCGTCTGTGGCAAAATAATTCGGATTTCTGGCCAGGGTTACTGAACTGCCTAAAACAAAATCTTTCATCAGGAAAGGTCCTGTGCCCACGGCATGATGCCAGTCATTGAGGTCACCCCATTTGTCCACTGCTTCCTTGGCTTCGATACAATTCTCGTTGCCCGCAGCCTGCCAGCTTTCTGCGATATACTCGGGGTTGCTCGAAGTCCAAACCATCGTGACAGTATATTTATCGTTGGCGGTAATGGATTTCACAGATGTTTGCAAGGGGGTGCCGGTCAGGAACGGACTACCCTTCATACTGCTGCCCAAGCCGTATAGTCTTTGATAATGATACACGACATCGGCCGATGTAAATTCACGGCCCCAAGTCGGGTCTATATTCTGGTAGTGGACTCCCTGCCGGAGGTGAAAAACCAGAGTTACCGGATCGGTTAATTCCCAGCTTTTCGCCAACTGGCCACCTACATATTCAGGAGGACGCCAGGCAATATTATAAGCAAATACTGCCGGGTCGATGGTCCAGTTATCAGCGCCCAGTTTATCCATAAACGCGCTTTCCATGGATGCCCCACCCATGCTGCCCCACGGGTCAAGATTTGTAAAATCAAAGGCACTGGAAAAGACCAAACTGCCGCCGTATTGGGGCTTGCCGAGTTTATCCCACCAATTTCCGGCCGCTGCTGTGGTGGTCACTGTTGACGTTGTGACTTTGGTCGTGGTGGTTGTGGAAGTAGTTGAGACAAAAGGTGTGGTTGTTGTGGTAGTCGTCCGGGTAGTGGTAGGCGTTGTAGTTGTCGTTGTTCCGCAAGACGCTAAAACCAGTGATGATACTATGAGGAAGGTTAGTAATATCCAGAAAGCTCCTCTTTTCATTTAGTCCTCCTAATTTATTTTGGAAAACCTCTGGAGAATTGACTAAAACCATTATTGTGATAATCTTAAAATAATATGACCTTTACCCTGAAACATACTCCTGTGTCATCTTAGCCCGTTACGGTATATTCGCTAGTGAATCATATAAAATTATGCTGCAGTATATCATCATGGTTTACGCTTTGTCAATAACACTTAATATCGGCTTCACCTTTTGGATTAGAATGAAAGTCCTGACAAAATTAAAACCGCGGCCTTTTATTGACAAGTGTCTGAAAAGAACCTCCCCTAATTACTATAAAGACATGGTAAAATAGCATAAACGCCTAAAATCGGACTGCTATAACAGCCGCAACATTTTTCCGGGGAAAACGAATTTGTTATTTGAACTCAAAGTCAGAAATCTCGGCATCATCGAAGACATCACCTGGCAGCTCAGTGACGGTTTAAATGTTATTACCGGCGAAACCGGCGCGGGAAAATCCCTGTTGATCGACGCACTGGAACTACTGCTATCCGGTAAAGTAGACGAGGAAGCGATACGGCACGGTGCAAATGAAGCGCACGTCGAAGGCGTTTTCAAACTGGGGCAAAATCAATACTTCGGTTTCCTGAAAGATTTATTGGCACAAAAAGACCTTAACGAAGACGACGACACACTGGTGATCAGCTGCCAGTTACGGCATAAAGGGCCGGGGACGGTCCGCATTAACGGCCGCGTTGTCACAAAATCGCTTTTACATCAAGTCGGCAGGCTTTTGGTGGATGTCAACGGCCAGAATGAACATTTTTCACTGCTCGATAATAAAACCCACCTCGATTTTCTGGATTCTTACGCGCATACCTTCAAACTCCGTAATGAATTTTCCGCTACGGCAGCCGAGCTGCAAAAGAAAAAACAGGAATTGCTAAACCTGGAGAAAAACGAACAGGATAGAACTAAACGGGAAGAATATCTGAAATTCCAATTGGCCGAGATCAGCCAGGCAAAGCTGCGGGACGGCGAAGAAGAAGATCTGGAAAACAGGCTGAAAGTGCTCTCTTCCGTCGAAACCCTGAAGAATTATTCCTACGAAATTTACCGGGCATTGCAGGAAGTTGACGGTGGATTGAATTCCACGCCGGTTGTTGACAAATTAAGCAACGTTTGCCGCACTTTGAAGAAGCTGGTGGAACTTGACCCAACATTAAAAGAGCAATTAAAATTCGTCGAAGATACGATATCCGGCCTGACGGAAACTGCAAGGGATATTCAGGCTTACAACGACGGCTTAAATTTCGACCCGGATGCGCTGGAAGCGATTGATAACCGATTAGAATCGATCCGTCATTTAAAAAGAAAATACGGAAAAAGTATCGCCGAAGTACTTGCTTACCAGCATCAGACACAAGAAGAGCTGAACGGATTATCGCATAATAACGAAAGAATGACGCAATTGGCACAAGAGATTGCGGTATTAAGGCAAACCGCAGGCCAAAAAGCTTATCGTTTGTCACAGGAACGCAGTAAGGCAGCGGCGCTGCTGACTAAAGACGTAAAAAAAGAACTGGTTGATCTGAACATGCTGCAGGTGGAGTTCGACACGGCCATTAATCAACACCAGGAACAAGGTGGCATTCCCTTCCCTAATGGGAATAGCTACGCCTATCAAGAAAACGGCGCCGATACGATAGAATTTATGGCTGCCACGAACACCGGCGAGCCCGTAAAGCCGCTGATCAAAATCGCCTCCACCGGGGAACTTTCCCGTTTTACGCTGGCATTAAAAAGCGCGTTGTCTGAAGCAGATAACATCCCGGTACTGATCTTCGATGAAATCGATATCGGGGTGGGCGGACGGAGCGGTGAAATATTGGGCAAGAAGCTGTGGCGGTTGGGTCAGCGGCACCAGGTAATCTGCGTCACACATCTGTCGCAGATCGCGGCTTTCGCGGATGCCCATTTCGGGGTACATAAGGAAATTAACGGCGAGCGGACTTTGAGCATTTTACAATGTCTTGAAGGGGAAGCGCGGTTAAAAGAATTAACATTGATGCTGGCCGGACCAGAGTACAGCAAGGTTTCTGAGAACAGTGCGAAAGAGATGATTCAGAAAACAGAAACATGGAAAAAGTCACAACAGAAGAAAAAGTAATCTGCTATAACCCACTTTAATTTCAACTCTATTTAACCATCGGAAACCCTTCCTGAATCCATTCCGTAATTCCGCCGGCCATATTCTGAGTCCTCGTAAACATCAGGTCGAGCATAATCTGAACGGATGCCGCGCCGCGTATACCTGTGCGGCAATAGACTAAATACTGCTTGTTTTTGTCCAGTTTGGCGATGTTCGCTTTAAAATCCAAAGCATAATAATCTAAATTCATTGCGCCGGCGATGTGCCCACTGTTAAATTCACCCGCCGTCCGCACATCAAGCAGAACAAAGCCGGGATTGCCTTTGTTGGTCTGGATCAATGTGTTAGCATCGGACACGGTTATCGTCGGAACATTTGCGGTTTCGGGCGCAGTGAGCAGTGTAGCTGTTGACGCCGTTGTTTTTGTTTGAGAACAACCGGTAAACAGAGCCACCGTTAGTACGAGTAATATCAGTAATGAGATTAAACCGCGTTTAATTTTCATCTTTAGTCCTTTAAACGCAAAATGCGTTATTTTGGTGGGCCGAGGAATTCTTCTGCTTTCTTGAGCCAATCAGGAATGGCGATTCTCTGCGGACAAGCCTCCACGCATTGATTGCATTCCGTGCATTTGTCGACACGGTGACCTTCCAGGCGGGGTCCGGAATAGCGCATTCTACCGACATTCTGAATATTGTATGCCACGGCATCGTTGTAAATCTCAAAAATCCGGGGGATGTCGACGTCGTTTGGACAGGGCTGGCAATAACGGCAGGCCGTGCATGGAACGGGATACAAACCGCGGTAGGCTTCCCGAACTTTATCGATGACTGCCAACTCCGCCGGATTGAGCGTCCCGACGCCGGAACGGTTTGCCGCGACGATATTATCTTTGACCTGCTGCATCGTGGTCATGCCGCTTAAAACCACCGAGATTTCCGGCTGATTCCACAGCCACTGTAAACCCCATTCGGGGTAATTCAATTTGCGCGGAGCGGTCTCCCAGACTTTGGCGATCTCCGGCAGCGGCGTACGGGCAAGGACTCCACCGCGTAACGGTTCCATGACCACAATGCCAAGCCCTTTGTCCGCTGCGTATTTAACACCGCGGGAAGTGGCCTGGCTGTTCACATCAATGTAGTTATACATGACCTGGGCAAAAGTCCAGTTATCGTAGGCATCAACGATTTCCTTAAACGCGTCATATTCATCATGAAAAGAGAATGCCAGATGAGCGAAATAGCCGTCGGCTTGGCGCTTCTCCGCCCATTTCATGACGCCCAGATCGCGGACTTTATGCCAGGAGTGGGCACCTAAGCCGTGTAAAAGATAGAAATCCGGTTTCGTATCCAGCCGTATTAATTGTTCGTTAAAAAAGCGGTCGAAGTCTTTGGCGGATTCCACCATATCGCAAGGCAGCTTGGTGGCCAGTTTCACTTTTTGCCGGTAGCCGTCCTTCAACGCTTTGCCTACCAGGATTTCACTTTTGTTCATATGGTAAAAATAAGCGGTGTCAATGTAATTGACGCCGTGGTCGACGGCATAGCGGATCATTTTTATAGCTTCCGGTTCATCGATTTTAGAAGGATCTTCTCCGATTATCGGGAGTCTCATGGCACCGAAACCCAAAGCAGAGACTTTCCAATCGAGTTTGCCGAACTGACGATATTGCATTACACCACTCCCCTCCGGTTGCCAGACGTGCATCCGTTGAGATTGTACCTACTACCTCTATTATAACTAAAAATTAAGAAATGGCTCAGCGGTATGATTCAAGATTTGACAAAAACGGAACCAGCGGGATAATGAAAAAAGAAAAGGATCCGTCTGAAAACCGAAGCGCACCGGATTAAATTTATGAAGTGATCTTCTCTTTCAAAGCACCCAGCATCTTGTTTAAGATTAAAGACACTTGCAGGCGATCACTATCGGTTAAATCTGACCAAATGGCATCGATTGCTTTACTTTCTTTGCTGATCTCGAGCATTTCCTTGCCTTTCCCGGTCAACTCAATTCTTAACAGTCTTGATTTGGGCGAAATCAAGGTTCTCTTTATTAATCCGTCCTTTTCCATGGTGACCGCCTGCCGGGAAATCACATCGCTTTTCCGTTCAATTTCCCTGGCGATATTGGTTAAGGTGGCATCCGGGCCGAGAGCCTGAATAGTACGCAAAACCTGGAGTTGCTGCGGGGGAATGCCGAAAGGACTTAATTCACGATGTCTAACCAAAATGACATCATGGTGTATCCTGGCGATTAAAAGCCAGAGCTCGTAATTTGATAAAGGTAATGACTCTTTTGCCATTTAATGGGCTCCCGTTAAAGGAGTAGCGATAATACGGCTCTTTTTAAGTCGGATTATAACACAATTATTACAAAACTTTTCAACTAACAAGTAATTTCATTGTAAAAAATGGGCGGGCTAAATGAGAGATTAAAATTGTTAAGGTGCGGTGTGCTGTTGTACCCTTCGATTCGTTTTTTTATTGGGGGCAAAATTTCTGACGGGGGTGTTTGTTTTGGGTACGCGAAAGCACTCTCGTGTTTTCAGATG
>PMMG01000006.1 GCA_003162335.1 Dehalococcoidia bacterium | reverse complement strand
GTCAGAAATTTTGCCCCAATAAAAAAAACGAATCGAAGAGTACAACAGCACACTGCACTTTAACAACAGATTGGAAAACCGGACGGTCGGGTCCGAGACCACAACCCTGCAAATACTATTCGCTGAACGCTGATAGCTGTTGGCTATCTGATAGCGTACAACTTGCCGTCGCAGGAGCCGACATAGAGGGTGCCGTCCACCAGCGTGGGGGAACCGGAGATCTTATCGCCGGTCTGCAGGTGCCAGCGTTCGCTACCGGTAGCGGTATCGACAGCATAGATCTTCCCGTCGTTGCTGCCGATATACACCGTATCCCCGGCCGCCGCCGGCGATGAGAAGACATCGTCTCCGGTTTTAAAAGACCACAGCACAGCACGGCTGCTCAGGTCGACCGCGTCCAGGTTATTATCCACCCCGACATAGAGGGTATTATGACTCACCGCGGGCGCGGAGTTAACTACACTGCCCAACCACATGCCCCACAACAAACCGGATAAACCCGGAGGTTTCGGTGCGATGTGCATAGCCCACATTTGCAACCAAATGGGCTTAATGTCGTATTCAAAAGGCCAGTTGCGCGCTTTCCCGTCAATCGCAAAGAGATAGCCGTCGAAACTGCTGAAATAAACAGTGCTGTCGACGACCGCCGGCGAGAACGCTTCCAGACCGGCTTTGAAATGCAGGCGGAACTTGCCGTCTTTGGCGCCCAGGGCATACAGATTTGCATCGTCCGAGCCGACATACACGATTCCGTTCGAGACTACGGGCGATCCTCTAACCTGCGAACCGGTACGGAAACTCCAGATCTTGTGCCCGGTTTTAGCATCCAGCGCGTAGATATAATAATCGTCCGCGCCAAAGTAAACAATGCCGTCCGCGACGGCCGCCGAAGAAAGCACCGCGAAGAAGGTCTTGAACGACCAGAGTTTCTTACCGGTATTGGCATCGATGGCATAAAAGAAGCCGTCGTTGGAGCCGACATAGACAATGCCGTTGGCGACAACGGGCGACGAATCAACAAAACTGCCGGCTTCGAAGGCCCATTTTTGACTGCCGGTGGCCGCATCCAGGGCATATAAATGGTGGTCTTCAGAGCCGATATACACCGTACCGCCGACGACGGCAGGAGAACCCTGGATGGGTGCGCCCGCCTTAAATGTCCACAAAACCTGCCCCCGGGGTAAAGTCGCATTTGATCCGGCGGCGCCGGTGCGGGCCAGATCGCCGCGAATCATGCTCCATTGCCCGGCAGCAGAATTGGAGGTAACGGATGTGACAAGAGGATCGAAGATATCCGTATATTTGTACAACATGGTGAGTGTGATGGAACCGACGATAATGAGAGAAACCGCGGGGATGCCGACGCGCCGCCAGAGCTTCTTGAGTTTTTCACGCCTGGCCCAGCGTTTTTCGACTTCAACCGCTTCCGCCGCACTGATGGTACTGTACGCGGACAAGCGCGTCCAGCAATACTGGCAGTACTGCTTGCCTGCAGGAGTCGTCCTGCGGCAGGTAGAGCAGACACAATAACGTTGATTTTCCGCGCCGGTCATTCTTATGCTCCGATATCGAGGTTGGTGATGTCATGAATCATTCATCTGTTAAGCGGTTCGGATATTTTAGCACAACGGTAATAAAAAAAGCAATCAGCGGGCAGGCGGAATTATGTACATTTCGACTGAAGGTCTACGGAAGTGCTTCCGGATCGTGAGGGCGACCGGCCGGTCGCCAATACACACCTGGTGGAGCTGCGCCCATCCTACATTTTCTTTGTACTCATAACTGGTAACTGAAAGCTGACAGGTGTTCGCTTCCGGTAAAACGTCACAGATTTGTCATCTTTTTGGGGACGATGATATAACAATTACACACTATTATTCACATAATGAGAATAATGGTTTTCGCCGGTTAAGAAGGGGGGATTTTATGTACGAATTGATCATTGTCGGCGGCGGGCCCGCGGGGATGACGGCAGCGGTATATGCCGCACGCAAACAATTGAATACGCTTTTGATCAGCGGCGACATCGGCGGACAGGTGATGTGGACGAACAGCGTGGAAAACTACATGGGGTACCAGTTTATCGAAGGTGACGAGCTGATCGCCAGATTCCAGAAGCAGGTCGACCAATTCCCCATCGACCAGAAGATCGGGCAGAAAGTGACGCAGATCAGGAAAATCGACGGGGGATTGGAGGTTGTTTCCGAAAAAGGAGACACTTACCAGGGCAAAGCCGTCATCCTGGCAAGCGGCAAACGCCCGCGCAGATTGAATGTGGCGGGAGAAACGGAACTGACCGGCCGAGGTGTGACCTATTGTTCCATCTGCGACGGTCCGGAATACGCCGGACAAAGAGTAGCAGTAATCGGCGGCGGCAATTCCGCCCTGGAAGCTGTGCTGGACGTAGTAAAAGTCGCCGAGCACGTGTACATGGTCTCGGTAACGCCTTTGACCGGCGACCCGATCATGATCGACAAACTGTCCGACGCGCACAACCTGACAATTTATACCGAGCAACAGACGGAAAAGATACTCGGGGAAAACACGGTGGAAGGCATCGTGATCAAAGACCTGAAAACCGGCGCCAGCAAGCAGCTGGATGTAACGGGGGTGTTCATCGAAGTCGGACTGGTGCCGAACTCCGATATGGTCAAGGAATTATTGAAACTCAACCAGGTGGGCGAAGTGCCGATCAACATCAACTGCGAAACCGAGGTGCCCGGATTCTTCGCGGCAGGGGATGTCTCGACGGCGCCGGAAAAGCAGATAATTATCGCCGCAGGGGAAGGCGCCAAAGCCGCGCTGCGGGCACACCGTTATTTGCGCATGCTGCCTAAATAAGAGCAAAAAAGGAAAACCGAAGAGGGAGATACCATGATAGAGAGTAACCAGGCGCCGTTAGAAATAGATTTTACCGCGACAGACAGCGAAGGAAAAACCATTCACCTTGCTGATTTTAAGGGGAAAAAGAACGTGGTGCTGGTGTTTAACCGGGGGTTTTTCTGACCGCACTGCCGTCGGCATATGGCACAGTTGCGCCAGGATTACCAGAAATTTGTAGACACTAACGCTGAAATCATCACTATCGGGCCGGAAGACGCAAATGGATTTACGAAATGGTGGCACGAACATGAGATGCCGTTCACGGGAATCCCCGACCCAAAGCATGAGATCGCCAAACTTTACAACCAGGAATTCAAGCTACTTAAAGGCGGCCGTTTACCGGCGATGACCGTGATCGATAAAGAAGGGAAAATCCGCTTCATGTATTATTCCGATCTGCCGAGCGATATACCCACCGATGAGGATGTGCTGGCAATGATCGAGAAGATAAATAAAGAAGGGACCCCGGTAAATATTCAACCTGCGGCAATAGTCAATAATCAGGGAAGCATCAAAT
>PMMG01000170.1 GCA_003162335.1 Dehalococcoidia bacterium | reverse complement strand
TGAATTATATAGAGCCAATGTTGTGCTTCGATTAAGGGATTGTTAATCTTTTGTTAACTTTTCTGAATATTAATTTCAAAGCATTCCACGGTGTTCATCTTATAAATTACTAAGAGTATAATTTAGTACGTCAGTTGTAGAAAATGAGAGAAGGGTAAAATCCATGAATATCCTTATCCTGATAAGCAGTTACAGAAAAATGGGTAATACCGACTTAGTGGCCGCAATCATCGGGGAGGACTTACAGTTGGCGGCTAAAGCAAATAATGAACCCCTGGTTTTAAACACCCTGTATTTAGGGCATATGGGCTTAGAGCCCTGCAGGGGATGCCGGGTGTGTTTTGATCGGGGCGAAGAATTCTGTCCGATAAAAGACGAGTTTACTGAGATAAAAACCGCTATGAAAAGCGCTGATTGTATCATCCTGGCCGGTCCTGTTTATGTTGATGATGTTAACGGGATTATGAAAAACTGGATAGACAGACTGGCGCATGTCTGCCATCGACCGGAGTTTGCGGGTAAATCCGCTTATCTTTTGGTTACGGTCGGCAGCAGCCGGACGGGACACGCTTTGAGAACGATGGATACCGCGCTGCGGCTTTGGGGTTTTCATATTATTGGAAAAGCCGGGCTCAAAACCGGCGCAAAAACAGATCGGGAGCATATAGAATCTATGCATGGAGAAAAACTCTCGAAGGTCGCGGCAATCATTTTTACTGATTTGAAAAAGGAAAGATTTAAAAACCCTTCATTTATTTCGTTAATGATGTTCAAAATTCAACAAATCGGTTGGAGCAGGGCACCGCAATCCACGATCGATTACCAGTTCTGGAAAGAAAAGGGATGGCTAAACGGACGGCAAAAGTTTTTCATTCAACCGGAAGGTAATTTTATAAAAATCGGATTAGCCCGCTTTGTTGGTACGGTAGTCGCTAAATTTTTGATTTAAGCGTGTTGATGATTATTATTTCTATTTACGGGGTTCTTCGTTAATCGGTCCGGCAGCCTCTAAACACCGGCGAAGGTTAATGGTTTTTTAAAATTTAACAAAACCTTAACAAAGCCTTAAACAGTTCTTAAACTCCATCCCGTATTCTGAGTATAGATGGGAAAAACGAGCAAAACACTCCGTTCTTGGAGCAAGAAATGAAAAAAGTGCTCACGCGCAGCACTGGGCAGTATATTGAGAAGCGAACCGGTCGGCCGGTTACCCTGGTGCTCAGCGGGCCGCTGGGCGGCGACCAGCAGATCGGCGCGCTGGTGGCAAGCGGAGAAGTAGACGCGGTGATTTTTCTGCGCGACCCGCTCACCGCACATCCGCACGAACCGGATGTTTCTGCTCTGCTGCGGGTCTGTGACGTGCATAATGTTCCGCTTGCTACCAATCTTACCACCGCGGAAGCAGTGTTACATCTGATGGTCGAGCACCCCGAGGCTTTCAGCGGGCATCATCTGGCGGCACAGTTCCTGGAAGAAATATCCGATAACCATGACGGTAACGGTAAATAGAGGCGATTAAGAAAGTGGCAACAGGGCAAGACAATGCCTGCGAGATAACTCCGGGACCGGGAAAGCGGCGGTTCAGCCGGCGTTCCGGTTTCAGCGATAAGATATTTTCAAATGTTACCCTTGTTTTTGCCCTGGTTATTGCCTTAATTCTTGTTGGGTTAGTAATTATCCTGGCCAGAGAAGCGATGCCGGCAATCACCCGGTTCGGGTTTTCCTTCTTCACCAGTTCGGTGTGGGACCCGGTTAAACAAATCTACGGCGCCTTACCGGCAATCTACGGTACATTGTTGAGTTCGGCCATTGGATTGCTGATTGCGGTGCCAATCAGCCTGGGGGCGGCCATTTTTCTGGTGGAATTGTCGCCGAAATGGCTGCAAGGCCCGGCTTCCCTGATCATCGAAATGCTGGCGGCAATACCCAGCGTCATTATCGGTTTATGGGGACTTTTTGTGCTGGTGCCGGTCGTTAGAAGACCGATCGAGAGCTGGCTGGGTACGCATCTGGGCATGCTGCCCTTTTTTCAGGGGCCGCCGTTCGGAGTGGGATTTCTGGCTGCCGGAATTATCCTGGCTATCATGACTATCCCGATCATTACCGCGGTCAGCCGGGATGCGATGAAAGCAGTCCCTAATGAGCAGCGGGAAGCAATGTTCGCCCTGGGCGCGACGCGCTGGGAGACGATCCGGCAGGCCGTTCTACCTTATTGCCGCTCCGGCATTATCGGGGGAATCATTCTGGGACTCGGCCGCGCCTTAGGTGAAACAATGGCGGTCACAATGGTGATCGGCAACTCTTATAAACTGACCGCCTCGCTTTTTTCGCCCGGTTCCACGATTGCCAGTACGATTGCCAGTCAGTTCAGCGAGGCTTCCGCCGGTGTCTCGGTCGGCAGCCTGATATATCTGGCGCTGATACTCTTCGGGGTCACGCTTTTAGTCAATGTTATTGCCCGGACGCTGGTCTGGCGCATGACTTCGATGAAGGCGGCGAAAAAATGAAGAATTCAACCGGCCGCCGCTATACCAGACGCAAATTGGTCAACCGGGTCATGCTCATATTGAGCAGCGCCGCTGCCGGATTAGCCATTTTGATTTTAGCGCTGATTCTCGGTTACACATTGGTCCACGGGATCTCCTACCTCAACCTGGATTTCCTTACGCAGGCCACCAAGCCGGTAGGCGAAGTGGGCGGCGGCATGCGTAATGAAATTTTCGGCACGCTGATCCTGGTGGCACTGGGATCGATAATCGCTTTACCGATCGGGCTGTTGGCCGGTATTTTCCTGTCTGAGTACGCCAGTCCGAAAGTAGCATCAACTATCCGGTTTATGGCGGATATTCTGGCCGGTGTGCCATCGATCGTCGTCGGCGTCTTCGTTTATGCCATCATGGTCAAACCGATGCGTTCTTATTCGGCGTTATCGGCCGGCGTGGCGCTGGCAATCATCATGATCCCCATTGTCGCGCGCACCGCGGAGGAAGCACTGCGTCTGGTGCCGAATACCATGCGTGAAGCGGCATTAGCTTTAGGTATTACCCGCTGGCGGGCAGTTTTGGGCGTGATCATTCCCGGCGCGATGACCGGCATTATTACCGGCGTCATGCTGGCAGTGGCGCGTATTGCCGGTGAAACCGCGCCGCTGATCTTCACGGCCTTCGGCAGTCAGTTCGGCGTGCAGGGCCTGCTCAAACCGATAGGCGCATTACCGATGCAGATCTTCCGTTATGCCACGTCACCTTATAAATCGGAGCAGCAGCAAGCCTGGGCCGGCGCCTTTTTACTGATAATAATGGTTTTAGGAATAAGTATACTCGTGCGCTGGATCAGTAACCGCAAACGCATGTAACAATGGGAGCAAAAATATGGAAGGACAAAATAATACCTTGATGCAAAATATGGTCAAGGCAGATAATCAGAACAAACCTGAACGAGCCGATTCCATGGACAACAAAGGCATTCTGGAAGTACAGGGTCTGAGCGCCTGGTACGGTAAAACGCTGGCGGTCAAAAACATCAGCATGAATATCAAGGCACAAACGATTACTGCCATCATCGGGCCTTCCGGTTGCGGTAAGTCTACTTTTATCCGCTGTCTGAACCGCATGCACGAGGTTTCCCACGGCGGACGGACGGAAGGGTGCATAATGCTGGACGGGAAAGATTTATATGCCCGAGACGCTGATCCGGTCAATATCCGCCGGCGGATCGGCATGGTTTTCCAAAAGCCTACTTCCTTTCCAACGATGTCGGTTTTTGACAATGTCGCGGCCGGTCTTAGACTAACCCGTTTTTTCAGCCGCAGATGGGAACTGGAAGAGGTGGTGGAGAGCAGTTTACGCAGAGCAGCCCTCTGGGACGAAGTGAAAGATAAACTCCATCAATCGGGCGCATCTCTTTCGGGCGGACAGCAGCAGCGGTTGTGCATTGCCCGCGCCATCGCCGTGGAGCCGGAAATAATCCTTTTGGATGAACCCTGCAGCGCGCTGGACCCGTCATCCACGTTGAAAATCGAAGATCTGATGCGCAATCTGGTGGCGCAATATACCATCGTCATTGTAACCCACAACATGCAGCAGGCGGCNNCGGGTATCCGATATGGCCTGCTTTTTCCTGGCGGATCAGGACCGGTCAGGAATATTGATTGAATACGGGAAAACGTCTCAATTATTTACCAACCCCAAGGACAAACGCACCGAAGACTATATTACCGGGCGGTTCGGATAACTTCCTCCAAGGAGAAATAAATGGAAATGCGGACAACCTTCCATAAAAGGCTCAGAGAGATCCAGTTTGAAATCATGGTAATGGGCAGCATGTGCAGCAAAGCAATTGTTCGCTCCATCGAGGCTCTGAAAAACCGGAACCAGGAACTCGCTCATCAAATAATTGCCGATGACCAGAAAATTAACGATAAGCGATTCGAGATTGAAGAGAAATGCGTTGAACTGATCGCGACCCAGCAGCCAATGGCCTCCGACCTTCGCATCATAACAGCGATTTTGAACATTACAACCGAGTTGGAACGAATCGGCGATTATGCAGTTGGCATCGCCCGCATTGTTATTTACATCGGTGATGAGCCGCCTCTAAAGCCATTGATCGATATCCCGCGCATGGCTGACCTTACAGTTGATATGCTTAGCCGCAGTATGGATGCTTTTATTAACAGGGATATTGAGGCTGCCAAGAAGATAGTAAACGAGGATGACCTGGTGGATAATCTTTATGATCAGGTATTCAGGGAATTACTGACGATCATGGCTGAAGACCCGAAGACGATTACGCGTGCCACCCGTCTGATGTGGACTGCCCATAATCTGGAACGCGCAGCAGATCGGGTCACCAACATCTGCGAACGGGTAGTATTTATTGTGACCGGGAAAATGGAAGAGATCGGGGCTTCGAAATATTAGCCGTGACTTTGGCGAGAATCAAACAGTAGTGCGGGGCAGATAGATCCTTTAACGATAACAGAGATTTAATAAATTCTTAAAATCCCCTTAAACGATTCTTAATAAACGCCTCTTATAATATAGACAACTGGGAAAATACCAACAAGAAGAGGCGGGAAAATGAGATGTTTGTGCTACGCGAAATTCTTACCTAGCGGAGCCATCCCTCTCGGTGAGTTTTTCGCTCACATTGGTACACAATGGAGTTGTATCGAGGATACAGCCCATATCTCAAACAAAACTCCAAATTCCGGTACGCTCAGAAACACAAAGCTTCCAAAATCCATTGTGTTTATCGCTGATTGCCAATCGGTAAAACAACTTACCACAGACCTGGCTACGATGCCCGGCGCTGGCATTGCTAATCTTGAAATATTTCCCGTCCCGGCAATGATAGATTAACGGTAAACATTATTTTTTGTTGTACTATCTTTAATACAGGTGTTACATATAAAAAAAGAGCTAGAAGCCCTAATATTGTGTAATTTACTCAAAGAAATTTGATTGAACATTTCTCGATCACGCGGATATATTCAGTAGCTAGTAACTGATATGTTAATTGTGTTGTTCTATCTCTACCAGGAACGGAATTCCGGGTATCGGATTACCTGTTCCGTCTCACACCCTGGGGAAAGGGGACTAACGATACTGAACATAAAATTTGACTCTGAGGCACTTTCCACGTATAATTAAAAATGTATCTGTTGAGTCAGACTGTCATTTTTGCAGGAAAGCTCCTCATTTCCCCCTCAAGATGAATTCAGACGGCACAGCTTTGAAACCCAGAGAGAAGAATTTTGATGCAGACTAATGTTGCGCAATTACTGAAAGCGCCGGTCGGTTCCATCCGGACCCTGCCGGTCGATGATAATTTAGAAGATAACGGCAAAGTGTATCACGTTAAAGGTGAGCTGACACTGGTACGCACCAATAACAGCATACTGGCGGAGGGTATGCTGGCGACGCAAATCAGGATCACCTGCAGCCGCTGCCTGAAACCGTTTACCTTGAAGCTTCCCCTGAAGATCCAGGAGGAGTTCTTTCCGACCATTGATATTGTCACCGGGATGAAGTTGCCCAAACCGGAAGACCCAGGTAGTTTTACCATCGATGAGCACCATATTCTTGACTTAAAGGAAGCGATACGGCAATATATTGTGATAGCGATGCCGATGAAGCCCTTATGCAAAGTACAATGCGCCGGCCTGTGCGACACCTGCGGCAAGGATTTGAACCTGGGTGACTGCAGTTGCAGTCACGAAGACATCGACCCACGGTGGGCAGAATTGCTTAAATTGAAAAATAGTAATAAACTAAAGATTGCAAATCCTGACAAACAAAGGAAGAAAGTAAAATGACACCACTACCTAAACGAAAATACGCCAAAGCCAGACAGGGAAAGAGACGTGCGCATTTAGCTCTCGCAGCTACTGCAACGGTAGACTGTCCGCAGTGCCACACGCCTAAACTGCCACACCGCGTTTGCAAGACCTGCGGCACCTATGACGGCAGAGAAGTAATTGAGATCAAGAGCGCAAAGCCTAAGAAAGCATCGTAAGGATGTTTAAGCTGTGCTCAGAGCAGCAATTAAAAGAAAATTTGGTATTCAGCACCCGATAATTCAGGGGAAGAAGACGCTTATAAATACCGCCGGGCTTGTCCCGGCGGTTTCTAGTGTCGGCACACCTGGCAGCATCGGGTGTATTTGTTTCCTGGAGTCAGATTTTGATTTGGTTGAAATAATACGCTCGAAAATATGTTTATACAACATGGTTATCTCCCAACGACCCTCACTTTTAATCCTCTCCCGGTACATTTTGCTTAAAAGTAAAAGTATTTCGGCTTTCGAGGCCTCAAGGAGAGGAAGATATGCGAGAAGGGGTGCTATCGCACTCCTTTTTCCAGAGTTTGTACTTAGTCCCAGTCTGATTCTATTCTCAGTTTTTCAAATATCCAACATTCACCTATCTAACGTTTCAATATCTATAAATTTCAAATTAGGAGAAAATTGTGTCTGAAACTAAAAAAGTTGCTTATATTTTCCCCGGCCAGGGTGCGCAAACCGTAGGAATGGGCAAAGACCTGTACGACAACTTTGATTCCGTCAAATTGCTTTTCAAGCAGGCGGACGAAGCGGTCGGTTTCCCGCTCACGAAAATATTCTTCGAGGGGCCGGAAGAAGAGCTGAAGAAAACCAGCAACGCCCAGCCGGCACTGGTCGCGGTCAGCATCGCCTGCCTGAAGGCGGCGCAAGAAGTGGGCGGCAAGAATTTGCCGGCACCCTCTTATACGGCAGGACACAGCCTTGGCGAGTATACGGCATTGGCCGCGACAAGTGTGATCGATTTCAGCACCGCTGTCTATCTGGCGAAGGAACGCGGGCGGTTAATGTACGAAGCCGGATTAAAGACACCCGGCGGCATGATGGCAATGATCGGCATCGAAGAAGCAGTACTAGCGGAGATTTGTAAAGAAACCGGCACAGTGATTGCCAATATAAACAGTCCCAGTCAACTGGTGATCAGCGGCGCGTTAGAAAATATTGCCAAAGCCGGGGAGATGGCCAAAGCGAAAGGGGCGGCGCGGGCAATTCCACTGCAGGTCAGCGGCGCCTTCCATTCCCCGTTAATGCAACCGGCCGTAGACGGCATGACCAAGATCTTGGCGAAAGTAAATTTCAAAGACCCTTCAGCCCCTATTATCGCCAACGTGACGGCGCAACCTTTAACCCAAGGCAACCAGATCAAGGAAGAACTGCTCAAACAGTTGTGCAGCAGCGTACAATGGCAGCGCAGCGTGGAATACATGGTGAAGAACGGTGTCGGTAAATTTATCGAAATCGGGCCCGGAAAAGTGCTGGCAGGGCTGGTGAAGCGGATCAACAAGGAATCCGAAATGGTTAACATCGGGGATGCGAATGCAGTGAAGGGGCTACAATAATTTATCCAGAGACTTCACCCTCACCCGCCTGAGGCTGTCTAAAGATGACCATTTGTAATTATTTATATGGATTCCTCCCGCGCTTCCTTTTGGAAATTGGTAGAAGTGTGGGATCGATGACGATCAGGTCGGGAATGACAAATCGCATTAACAGGATTTGATTCATAATTCCAAGAGATTTTGGACAGGCTCAGGCAGACAACTAATCATAGCCATCTCCAATAAACACAGCGACTGCCACGCCCTTCTGCGGAAGGACTCGCAGTGGTAAACTTTGTTGTTTTTTAACTATTATTGTTTGTTATTTGGTGATTGTTTTTTGGAATTTCTTAGTCTATCGTGCTGTATGGTATACTAAAAACGTTGACCTTCTTACGGTCAAAACTGAAACGAGGAAGCAATAAATGGACTTCACNNAATGAAACTGGCGGCAAACGGCGCCACACTGGTTATCAATGATGTAGGCGATAGCGCTCCTGCCGAGCAAACCGTTGCGGAAATAAGGTCGATCAACCATGAGGCAACCGCGATCATGGCGGATGTCAGTTCTGCAGTGGATGTCACACGCATGGTGGAGACGGCGATCGCAACTCACGGCAAGATCGATATCCTGGTGAATAATGCCGGCATCACGCGCGACCAGTTGACGATGAAGATGTCGGATGAGGAATGGGACAAAGTGCTCGCAATCGACCTGAAGAGCGTTTTCCTGTGCACGCGCGCTGTTTTACGCCCGATGCTGAAACAGCGCTCCGGCAGAATTATCAGCATGTCCAGTGTAGTCGGGATTATCGGCAATGCAGGTCAGGCAAATTATGCAGCAGCCAAAGCAGGCATTATCGGATTTACTAAAACAATCGCCAAGGAAGTAGCTTCCCGAGGGATCACGGTTAATGCCGTAGCGCCGGGATTTATCGATACGCCGATGACGCAGGTTTTAACGCCGGAACGGAAGCAGGCTTTGCTGGCTAATATCCCACTGGGCAGTCTGGGGACACCGCAGGACATTGCGGAAACAGTTGCTTTTCTTGCCTCGGATGAAGCGCGGTATATCACCGGCCAGGTAATCACCGTCGACGGCGGAATATCACTGGGGAAGCTCTAAGCACTAAATACGAAATTCTAAATTTGTTTGAGATTTTATTAAGTAGACACGTTGACTTTAATATAGTATCCTGATTGTAGGGGTAGTAAATGGCAGGTGGACGCCGGAAAGCCCGCAGCATTGCGCTGCAAGCACTTTACGAAATAGATTCGGTACAGCACGACCCGGAGGAAACCCTGAAACACCTCCAGGAAGAAGCTGATTTATCGGAAGAGAATTTCGGCTTTACCCGTGAATTGGTAGAAGGCGTAGTCCGGTATAAAGAAAAGCTGGATGCGCAAATTCACCGTTACGCACCAGCCTGGCCGATCGAACAGATCGCTTTTATCGACCGGAATATCCTGCGACTTGCAATCTACGAAATTTTAATCAATAATAAAATACCGGTGAAAGTCGCCATCAATGAGGCCGTCGAACTGGCTAAAAACTTCGGGGGCGACAGTTCATCAAAATTCATTAACGGCGTACTTGGCGCTATAAGTGCTAATATTAATAAGGAAAATCCTTCAATAGGGGGTAAATAAGTGGCAACAGTATTTGAGCGGGTCAAAAAAATCGTGGTGGAGCAGCTGGGCGTGGACGAAAAGGATGTCGTGGCTACAGCCCGCTTTGTTGATGATCTGGGAGCGGATTCGCTTGACCTGGTAGAACTGATCATGTCGCTGGAAGAGGAATTCAGCAACTCAAGCAACAAAATCGAGATTCCGGACGAGGACGCGGAAAAAATCCTGACCGTCCAGAATGCCGTCGATTACATCACGGATCTGGGTGTCAAAGATAAATAACCGTAAATAGAACAAACCCTTGATTAAAGCCATATTTTTCGATTGGTTTAATACGCTGGCACATTACTATCCGCCGCGAGAAGAATTAGAAAGCCAGGCTCTCAAAGAGCTTGGCTTTGCTGTTTCCCCGAAAGAACTCAGCTACGGCCTCTACCTCGGGGACAAGATGATGTACGAGGAGAATGCGCGCATTCCCGTCCGACTGAGAAGCAGAGAAGACCAGACACAGCTTTATATGCGGTTCCACCGCACGATCCTGAAAGAGGTAAACATCAACGCCTCGGATGAGGTTGTTCTCAAATTACTAAAAAGAATGCTGCAACTGAACGACAGCATGAAATTCGTGCTTTTCGACGATGTCATTACCACGCTGAAAACGTTGAAAAAGCAGGATTTAAAATTAGGCTTGCTGACCAACCTGCAAACTGAAGTGGGCTCGATGTGCCGCGAACTGGGTATTGCCGAGTACCTGGATTTTACAGTGACTTCCGGAGAAGCCGGGGCGGACAAACCGCAGCCGCCGATTTTTCTGAAAGCGCTGGAACTGGCGCAGGTCACTGCCGCTGAGGCCATGCATGTCGGTGACCAGTACCAGAACGATGTGCTGGGGGCGAGAGGGGTGGGCATTGCGCCGATCCTGCTGGACCGCGCTGATTATTACGCGGAGATCAAAGACTGCCCGCGGATCAAAAGCTTGAGTGAAGTCAGTAAATACATCAAGTAGACGAGAAACTGCTTTTTGCAGATCCAGCCAGACGAAAGTCGGAATCCAAGCACCAACTTACCCAGGTTTAGTGGGTTTTGCCCACCCTATAGAACTGCATTTTGGTTTTAGTTATTCCTGACTTTACAGCAGTGTGCTGATAAAGTAAGTGCTCACAAAACGAAAGCGGGAAAAACAGATAAATCCCTCCTGACCTCTCCCGTTCGTGCCTCCGGGACCTAACGGCCTTTCGCGAAAGGGAGAGAGATAATGCATAACATCGAAATGAGAGAAAAAAGACACTAATACAGCAGGCTTCATAGGGATAATACGTCCTCAGGAGATTACCACGTCAGTTTTCTGAGGAATATCGAAGATTCAAGCATAATTGTAAGAAAGCGCAGATTTACGCTATAATAAGTGGCGTAGAAGTCATGGTGGTTGTAGCCCAGCGGTTAAGGCGTCAGGTTGTGGCCCTGAAGATCGAGGGTTCAATTCCCTCCAGCCACCCCAAAACTACAAAAAACACCAAATTCCAAAAACCAATAATCAAATAGGTTCCAAGATTCAAATAACAATACATTAGCTAAAGCTAAGTACCTTGTAACCAACAAAATCCGAAATTCTAATATCGAAATCCGAATATCTGAAATTATAAACTGGATACCGATTTACATTGGTATGGATAAGATTTGTTCCCGGTTATCAGTCCGCTTTGAGTCGATAACCAACGCCGGATTCGGTGATAATGATCTGCGGACGGGCGGGATCTATTTCGATCTTGCGTCTAAGGTTGCTGATATTGACGCGCAACATATGAAACTCGCCGATGTATTCAGGCCCCCAGACCGCGTTTAAAAGGTGTTTATGCGTCATTACCTTGCTGGAATTATCCACCAGCACTTTGAGCAGCTCATATTCGTTTGGTGTTAACTGGATTTCGTTTCCGGCTACTTTCACCAGTCTGCGTTCGAAGTCGACTTCGAGTTCGCCCTTTTTGAACGAGCACGCTCCTGCAGTTTGTACAGCCCGCCGCAAAGCCGCACGGACCCGGGCCAGCAATTCCCCCACCACAAACGGTTTGGTCAAATAGTCATCGGCACCGAGGTCAAGCGCGGCGATTTTGTCTTTTTCCGAGCCTCTGACGGATAGAATAATGATCGGGATTTGTGTCCACGCTCTCAGCTGTCTGGTAACATCAATGCCCTCAATATCCGGCAATCCGATATCCAGGATTATAATATCCGGTTTTTCCGTTACCGCTTGATTGAGCGCTTCTTTGCCCGAAGCTGCTTCGATGGTCTCGTATCCCTGAGAGATCAGAGTGAGCTTCAAGAACAGCCGGATCGATTGTTCATCGTCGACAATCAATACTTTTTCACCGGACATCTGTTGGCCCCACGGTTTTCTGGTTGCTCTCGGCTGCGGGCAGCACTAACCTGATTACAGTGCCTCCGCCAGGCCTGTTTTCAGCAACAATATGCCCGCCGTGAGCTTCCACAATGCCTTTACAGATGGACAAACCCAGGCCGGTACCAGCGACGCTGCCAGGATGCTCGATCCGGTAGAACTTATCGAAAACCTGCGATAAATCGGCAGCGGGGATACCAAAGCCGCGGTCGGCAATTTCAATCTGGACTTCACTGCCGGTATTTCCGGCTTTAATTTCAATCGGCGATTCGGGCGGGGAGTATTTCAGCGCGTTATCAACAATATTCACCAGGGTTTGGACAATCAGTCCAAAATCCACGGAGACAAACGGCAGGTTTTGCGGGATATCGACTGTGACCGGACGATTAGCCGTACGGTTCCCCAGTTGCTCCAGGGCGGTACCTACCAGGTCCTGCACATCAGACGATTGGCGCAATATCCTGATCGCCCCAGCTTCTACTCTGGAAACATCGAGCAGATTAGTAATCAGGTGGTTCAAACGTTCGGCTTCTTCCCAGGCGACTTGAATAAGCTTGCCCTTGGCCGGATCATCGAGATGGATGCCGTCCTCCATTAAACTGCTGAGAACACCGATAATAGACACCAACGGCGTGCGTAAATCATGAGATACCGAATTTAAAAGCGCCGTCTGTAATTTTTCCGTGTCCCTTAATATCTGAGCATTATGCGCTTCTTCATTCAGCAGGATGCTTTCGATGGCAACGGCGGAGAGGTTAGCATAGGCTTCCAGCAGGTGTTCCTGCCCGATAGTAAGTCTATCTTTTTCGCCGGCGATCAGAATAGCCAGTACACCCACTTTTCCACGGGCGGTGACAAGAGGGATAAAGCGGGCTTTTGCATTAGGTAACGTATCAGTGCCACTGCCAGCCACCTTCTGATGTTCGTACGACCAAAATGCCGCTGCCAGCTCGTTCTCGTCGATAGTGATGTTCTGAGCGCTGGTGTAGGACTTGAGGGTGTTCTTTTTTGACCCGTCCGGCAGGAAAGCGATAACATCATAGCCAAAGGTTTCCCGTGCCCTTTTTATAATTACCTGCATGTACGATTCAAGGTCGTTAGAAACTGCGAGGTCGCGTCCCAGGGCAAAAAGCGCATACGTTTCACGCTCTCTAATCTTGGCAGCCTCAGTCTGGCGGCGTACCCGCTCAGTCAGATAGCTAATAACGATTCCGACCAGCAGCAGGACCAGGAAAGTAAGAATATATTGTGTATCTGAAACATTAAAACTCAGGTACGGCCGGACAAAGAAGAAATCAAAAGCTAAAACGCCCACGATTGAAACCAGGATAGACGGCCCCAGACCGCCCAGATAAGCTGTTATAACGACAGCTAATACATATAAAGCCATAATGGTCGTAGGAGTGAAAAGCTGGTGAATCAACTGGCCGATCAAAGTGGCGACGGCTACCAAGGCCAACCCCTGTAAATAACCTTTCCAATTTAATATACGGTCCAATCTGTTTTCTTTGACGGTGTCTTTAGCGCGGTCTCCCCTGCCGCTGACCACATATACATCGATATCTTCACTCTGCCGGATTATTCTATCCAGCACCACCTCATCTCTCAATTTCAACCAGCGTCTTCGCTGCGGTTTGCCGACAACTATTTTTGTGATATTGTTCTTGACGGCATAGTCTATGACCGCCTCCGCAATCGAATTACCCTGGACCGTGACGATATTGGCGCCCATATCCTGGGCTAATCTCAATGTGGACGTTAACTGTTCCTGTTCCGCGGGGGTAAGCCGCAGATTATCCGGTGTTTCCACATAGACCGCAAACCACTCCGCGCTTAGTTGAGTAGATAACCGGCGTGCCGTCCGGACGAGACGGTTGCCTAAAGAACTGGGGCTGATGCAAACCATCAACCGTTCACCCGTTGCCCAGGGGCCGCGTATCGAATGTGAACTCATGTAAGACCGGACTTGCTCGTCTACACGTTCGGCGGCAATCCGCATTGTCATCTCGCGCAATGCAGTCAGGTTCCCTTTACGGAAAAAGTCCTCCATTGCCAGGGCCACCTGCTCCGGCACGTAAACCTTACCTTCCTGCAGCCTTTTCAGCAGCTCATCCGGCGGCAGGTCCACCAGTCTGATTTCATCGGCAGCGTCGATAACAGTATCCGGGATAGTTTCATGCATCGATACACCGGTAATCTGCTCCACGGTATCCCGCAGACTTTCAACATGCTGGATATTCAACGTGGTATAGACATCAATACCGCTGTCTAATAGCTCAAGTACGTCCTGATAGCGTTTAGGGTGACGGGAACCGGGCGCATTGGTGTGCGCCAGTTCGTCGACTAATGCCAATTGCGGATGGCGGGCCAGGACAGCATCGATATCCATCTCAGGGATGGTAACCCCACGGTATGGGACGTTTTTAATGGGGACAACTTCAAGCCCGACAAGCAAGGCCATGGTTTCCTGGCGCTTATGTGTTTCCACAATTCCTACGACCAGATCGGTGTCATACTTTCTGCGACCTGCGTCTTCCAGCATGGCATATGTTTTGCCCACACCGGCAGCATAACCGAGAAAAATTTTCAGTTTCCCCCGGTTTATCCTGGCTTCCTCGGATTGAACCCGAACTAAAAGTTCATCCGGATTGGGGCGATCAGAGCGAGAATTATCGGCCATTATTATCAATCCCTGCTAGAATTTTACTCT
>PMMG01000001.1 GCA_003162335.1 Dehalococcoidia bacterium | reverse complement strand
CCTGCTAGAATTTTACTCTGTAGGGGAAATAAAATCTATTTCAGATTATCCAGAGCCAGATTGAGTTGGAGGACATTCACACGCTGTTCCCCGAGGAAAGCAAAAGTACGGCCGGTGGTGTATTGTTTCACCAGTGCGGAAACCTGAGCCACGGTTACATTACGGTATTTCGCGACGCGGTTGATCTGATAATCGGCGGCGGCGATACTGATATCCGGGTCAAGACCGCTGCCGGAAGAAGTCACAAGGTCGACAGGGATCGCAAGTTTATTATCCGGGTCGACAGCTTTCAGGGCGTCGATACGCGCCTGTACTTCATCCTGCAAGGCCGGATTTTCCGGGCCGAGATTGGAACCAGAGGAAGAGGCGGCATTATACGGCACCGGTGATGTTGCGGACAGCCGTCCCCAGAAATACTTCGGGTCGCTGAACTGCTGCCCGATTAGCGAGGAACCGGCGATATTTCCGTTCGAAACGATGAGACTGCCGTTGGCCTGCTTATGGAAAAATGCCTGCGCAATGCCGGTGACCACCAGCGGATAAATCACACCGGTAATCACTGTAAAAACCACCAGAAAGATGATTGCAATCTTAAATTGACGCCACATTAATCGTCCTCTTCCTCTTCCCTATGTCAGATGGAATAAAGTCAAAATCATATCGATCAATTTAATGCCGATGAACGGCGCGATGAGTCCCCCCACACCGTAGATCAGGAAATTATCCCGCAACAACTGGGCCGCGCCCACCGGGCGGTATTTTACGCCGCGCAGCGCCAGCGGGACAAGAATCATAATGATCAGCGCGTTAAAAATTACCGCCGACAGGATCGCGCTTTCCGGCGTAGAAAGATGCATGAAATTCAAGGCCTGCAGCGAGGGGTAAACGGAGGCAAATGCGGCCGGGATAATCACAAAATACTTGGAAACATCGTTGGAGATGCTGAAGGTGGTTAAAGCGCCGCGGGTCATTAATAACTGCTTCCCGATCTCGACGATCTCAATTAATTTGGTAGGGTTGCTGTCAAGGTCGATCATGTTGGCGGCTTCACGGGCCGGCTGCGTACCGGTATGCATGGCAACAGCGACATCAGCCTGCGCCAGCGCCGGCGCGTCATTGGTGCCGTCACCGGTCATGGCTACCAGCCGCCCTCCTGCCTGATTTTCTCTAATTAGTTTGAGTTTCGCTTCAGGCGTCGCTTGCGCCAGAAAATCATCCACACCGGCTTCCGCGGCAATNNCGCAATTGGGCAAACCGTTCTTTGATACCCCCTTTGACGATATCTTTAAGATGGATGACACCAAGGGCTTCTCCATTACGGGCTACAACCAGCGGTGTGCCGCCGGACTTGGCGATGCCATCCACGATCTGGGATAAGTCGGGAGGAATTGACTTGCCCTGTTTTTGAATGTAGGAATAAATGGAATCGCTAGCCCCTTTGCGAATACTCAATCCATTCATATCCACGCCGCTCATGCGCGTNNGCAGAAAAAGGAATGAATTGCATACTATCTTGCCTTTCCGGGTTGACGGTGCCGCGCAAACCGTATTTTTGCTTGGCCAGTATAACGATACTGCGCCCTTCCGGGGTTTCATCGGCTAATGACGCTAACTGCGCAGCCTCAGCGAGCTCAAGAGCAGTTATTTTATTAACCGGTAAGAATTCGACCGCTTCGCGATTACCAAGGGTAATGGTGCCGGTTTTATCCAGTAACAAGACGTCCACATCGCCCGCGGCTTCTACCGCCCTGCCCGATAAGGCAATGACATTGCGCCGGATCAGGCGATCAATACCGGCGATGCCGATGGCCGGTAACAGGCCGCCGATTGTGGTCGGAATGAGGCAAACCAACAGTGCTACCAGTACCGTAATTGTTACGGGAGAACCCTGGTGATTGATGTTCACACTGTAAATGGAATATGGCAAAAGGGCGATACAAACCACGAGAAATATGATGGTGAATGCAGAGAGCAAAATACTGAGGGCGATTTCATTCGGGGTCTTCTGCCGTTTGGCCCCCTCGATGAGGGAAATCATTCGGTCGAGGAAGCCTTCGCCCGGGTTGGTGGAGGCGCGGACGATCAGCCAGTCCGATAACACCCTGGTACCGCCGGTGACAGCGCTGCGGTCGCCGCCGGATTCNNTCCACCAGGAAAAGGTCGTTTTGTTTTAGTTCGTTGGAAAGGATGAGATCATATTTAGCTGCGCGGTCGATCTTACTCAACTTTTTCGCATGTGTTTCACGGCGGGTGCGGCGTAAGGCGGCGGCCTGAGCTTTGCCGCGTCCTTCAGCCAGGGCTTCGGAGAAATTGGCAAAAATTACGCACAGCCACANNAATGCCTGGATCCATAAAACCGTGGTCAGCACACTGCCGACTTCCGTGACAAACATGACCGGGTTCCGCACCATCCAGCGGGGATTAAGTTTCACAAAAGCATCGACGACTGCCTGAAGATAGACCTTACGCTTCAGACCGGTCGGTCTTTTCAGTTCAACAGGATTTGACGGTTCGATATTAAGTGCCTGTGTCATATTTTCATCTCACCAAATGCTCTACAAACGGGCCCAGTGACAGGGCCGGGAAGAAACTCAGGGCGCCGACAATGATCACGACGGTGATCAGCCAGACGATAAAAAGCGGCGTATGCGTGGGCAGCGTGCCCACTGACGGCGGTATGTGTTTTTTACGGGCTAAAGCACCGGCAATTGCCAGCGCCGGTATCATCAACCAGTATCGACCGAGCAGCATTGCCAGGCCCAGCGCGATATTGTAAAACAGGTTGTTCGTCCCCAAACCGGCAAAGGCGCTGCCGTTATTATTACTTGCCGAGGAAAAAGCATAGAGGATCTCACTNNCGGCCGATCATCAGGCCGGCAATAAAGACCGCCACGATGACAAAAGCGAGCATGCCGTACAGGCCCGAACCCACTCCCCCGTAAACCACCTCACCCAGCTGCATCATCCACATCGGCACCAGACCCCCGATCGCGGTGAAAGAATCATGCATTGCATTCACCGAGCCGTTAGAAGCCGCGGTGGTGGCGGTGGCCCAGAGCGCTGAGTTAGTGATGCCGAAACGGAGCTCTTTCCCTTCCATGTTGCCGCCGGGTTGCACAGCGCTGGCCGTCTGGTCTACACCAAGTCTGGTAAATAGGGGGTTTCCGCTTTGTTCCGACCAGACCGCGATTGAGAGCATGACCACAAAAATGAACGTCATGGCAGTCAATAATGCCCAGCCCTGCCTGGTATCCTTGACCATTTTGCCGAAGGTATAGCACAGCGCGGCCGGAATCAATAGAATCGCCAGCATTTCCAGAAAATTGGATAACGGCGTGGGGTTTTCAAACGGGTGCGCGGAGTTNNAGTTGTTTAATGGCTATCTGAGAGGCTGCAGGGCCGACGGCAATTGTCTGTTGACTGACAGTCTGCCCGGAAGCATCTTGCACCGGCTGCAGCAATTGTGCCTGTTGCGAAGCGCCGAAGGTTTGCACCACACCCTGCGATACTAAAACGACGGCCAGAATCAAAGATAATGGTATCAAAATGTATAAAATGCTCCGGGTCATGTCGACCCAGGCGTTGCCAATGGTTTCCACGGAATGCCGGGCGAAGCCGCGGATCAGGGCCACCAGGACAGCCATGCCGATCGCGGCGGAAAGGAAATTATGCACCGCCAGCCCGATCATTTGCGTCAGGTAGCTCATGGTAGTCTCGCCGCCGTAACTTTGCCANNTTGGTATTACTGTTGAAACTGACAGTAGTATTGAACGAAAGATCGGGCGCGACTGCACCCAGATGCTGAGGATTTAGCGGCAGTATTCCCTGCAAGCGCTGCAATCCGTAAAGGGTCACCAATCCGACCAACGTGAACAGCAACATTACAAAGGCGTATGTTTTCCAATCCATTTCTTCCTGGGGTTTTACTCCGATAATACGATAAATAAACCGTTCCACCGGCCCTAAAACCGGAGACATGAAGGTGCGTTCACCCTGGAAAACCCTGGCCATGAAAGATCCCAGCGGTTTAGCGAGTACCAGCAGGA
>PMMG01000132.1 GCA_003162335.1 Dehalococcoidia bacterium | reverse complement strand
TCGTCGCCGGTCACCTCCACCATCAGGGAATCTGAAGAAACATCCACAATATTAGCGCGGAAGATATCCACGATCTGAATCACTTCGCTGCGGTTGGCGGAGGTCGTCTTGACCTTGAAAAGCGCCAGTTCCCGCACGACGATATTATCGCCGGTAATATCCGTGACCTTCACAGTTTCAATTAACTTATCGAGCTGCTTGCGCACCTGCTCCACAGAAGTATTTGTTCCATCCACCACGATGGTCATGCGGGAGATATTCGGTGTTTCGCTTTGCCCGACCGTGATACTATCGATATTAAAGCCGCGCCGGCGGAAGAGACTGGCGACCCTGTTCAGGACACCGGGATTATCTTCCACTAAAGCGACTAGCGTGTGCTTTGTCGTTGCCATAGAGCTTCCTCCTTCTTAGGCAATTCCATCTGCGGTATTTCCAGGAACTCTTCAAGCGATGCTCCCGGCGGCACGAAGGGATAGACATTTTCCTCAGGTTCGATCACAAAATCAATCAGGAAAGGTCCGTCGCAGACTATTGCCTTGTCGATCGCCGGGATCACCTCTTCTTTACGCGTGACCCTGGCGCCGCCAATGCCGTAGGCATCGGCTATTTTCACATAATCCGGGCCGTAGAGCGGCGACGCGACGAGACGTTTCTGGTAAAGTAATTCCTGCCATTGCCGTGGTAAGCCCAGGAAACCATTATTTAAAATTGCTATTTTGATGGCTAATTTCTCCTGGACGATAGTAGCCAGTTCATGCAGCGTCATCTGGAAACTACCGTCGCCGTCGATACACCATACTTTAGCTTCAGGACGTCCCATTTTTGCGCCGATGGAGGCCGGTAAGCCGAAACCCATGGTGCCCAGACCGCCGGAAGAAATCAGGCTATTAGGCGAGTTATAGAGATAATGCTGGGCCGTCCACATCTGGTGCTGTCCGACACCGGTGCAAATAATCGCGTCACCTTTAGTCGCCTCGAAAATCTGGTGAATTACATACTGCGGCAAAACAGAGGAGCTTTCCCGGATATCGGTGGAGGGATGTTCCCGCCGCCATGTATCAAGTTGTTGCAGCCATTCCCCGTGCTGCCGGGGATTTATCAATTTATTTAATGGCGCCAATACAGCTTTCACATCGCCGACAATCGGCACGTCGACGGCTACATTTTTCCCGATTTCCGCCGGGTCAATATCGATGTGAATGATACGTGCATTCGGCGCAAAGGTATTTACTTCCGAGGTGGCGCGGTCGTCGAACCGCATGCCGATGGCGATAATAACATCGGCGTTATTGACGGCCAGATTAGCATAACCCATGCCGTGCATCCCCAACCAGCGGTAGCTTAAAACATGCGATTCAGGGAAGCAGCCGAGACCCAGTAGCGTGGTCACGACCGGTATCTGCCCCTTCTCCGCAAATTCCTTCAGTTCCGCAAACGCCTCCGAGATAATCACACCGCGGCCGGCAATAATCAGCGGCTTATGCGCTTCGTTGATCATGGCCGCGGCTTTTTGTATCTGAGCCGGATGACCTTTTACTGTCAATTTATTCGTTAATTCCACTTTACCCGGGGCATGGAACTCTACCTCTTCGGTAAAAACATCCTTTGGGATATCGATGAGAACAGGCCCCGGCCTTCCGGTGCGGGCGATGTAAAAAGCTTCTTTAACCGTTTTAGCAAGCGCCGAAGCATCACGGACCAGATAATTATGTTTGGTGATCGGTAGAGTAATACCGGTAATATCCACTTCCTGGAAAGCATCCTTACCGATAAACCGGCGGGCGACCTGTCCGGTGATCGCGACCATTGGCGAAGAATCCAGATAGGCATTCGCGATACCGGTCACCAGATTGGTGGCGCCGGGACCGGAGGTAGCAAAACAAACCCCCACTTTACCGGCCGCACGGGCATAGCCTTCGGCGGCATGCGCCGCGCACTGCTCATGTCTGACCAGCACGTGATGGATTTGCGGAAATTGCGGCAAAGTATCATAAAGAGGCAGAACGGCACCGCCCAGGATGCCGAAAACTGTATCTACCCCTTCTTTGACCAATCCGTCCAGTAGTATTTGCGCACCCGTCATCTTCATCGTCGTCGTCCCCTTTTAATTTTCAAAGATTGCCCCGTTACTGGCGGAGCCCACTTTTTCAATGTAACGGCTGAGATAACCTGTTTTTATCCGCGGTTCAAATTTGGCGACTTTGGCCATACGCGCCGCGATCTCTTTGTCTGTAAGTTCCACGTTGATCTTGCAATTCGGTATATCGATATCAATAACATCGCCATCCTTCAGCGCGGCAATCGGCCCTCTGCTGGCCGCTTCCGGTGAAATATGCCCAATACAGGCGCCGCGTGAACCGCCGGAGAACCGCCCGTCAGTGATCAGCGCTACAGAATCGATCAAGCCCATACCGCCGAGCAGTGAGGTTGGTGTCAGCATTTCGCGCATGCCCGGTCCGCCTTTCGGGCCTTCATAACGGATAACGACAACGTCGCCAGCTTTGATCTTGCCCTGCATGATGGCCGGAGTAACTTCCTCCTCGGAATTAAAAACACGTGCCTTCCCTGTAAATTTCAACATTGCCGCGGGCACCGCGCCCGCTTTTACCGCTGCCCCATCCGGCGCGATATTACCATATAGTATGGCTAAACCGCCGGTTTGCGAATGCGCTTTGGCCCGGGTGCGAATCACTTCGCGGTCCATTACTTTGGCATTAGCGATATTTTTGCCAATCGTCTTCCCGGTGACCGTCATTAAGTCCAGATTTAAAAGATCTTTCACTTCTTTCATTACGGCCGGGATACCACCCGCACGGTCGAGGTCCTGGATGTGATTTTCACCGGCAGGACTGAGCTTACTGAGATAGGGCGTCTTTTTACTGATCTCATTGATCCGTTTTAGCGGGAATTTAATTCCGGCTTCACTGGCAATCGCGGGCAGGTGCAGAACAGTATTGGTGCTGCCGCCCAGCGCCATATCCACGACGAAGGCATTTTCTAATGATTGCTGATTGATAATATCGCGCGGACGGATATTTTTCGCCAGCAAAGTCATAATCTGTTCGCCCGCTTTTCTGGCGAGGTGAACACGCCGGGCATCAGCAGCCGGAATAGTGCCGTTGCCGGGTAAGGCAATACCCATTGCTTCCATCAGACAGTTCATCGTATTGGCGGTGAACATACCGGCGCAGCTGCCGCAACCGGGGCAGGCCAGCTCTTCCATTTCGGAGAGCTCAGCTTCGGTCATTTTTTTACCGGCCACCTTGCCGACCGCTTCAAAAACGGAGATCAGATCAATATCTCTGGTCTTGCCGTCAACGGTAATGTGCCCGGTTAACATCGGGCCGCCGCTGATGAAAATCGCCGGGAGATTAAGACGTACCGCGGCCATTAACATGCCGGGGATAATTTTATCGCAGTTGGGGATGAAAACCAGCGCATCAAAAGCATGCGCTTCCACTACTACTTCGGCGGAATCGGCAATCAGTTCACGGCTGGGCAAGCTGTATTTCATCCCCGCATGGTTCATTGTGATACCGTCGCAAATAGCAATGGTGCCAACTTCAAAAGGCACGCCCCCGGCAGCGCGGACGCCTTCTTTCACGGCTTTGGCGATAATGTCCAGGTGCATATGACCGGGAACGATCTCGTTATAGCTGTTAACGATGCCGATGAACGGCTTCTGCATATCACTACTGCTCACACCAACAGCATGCAGCAGCGCTCTTTGCCCGGCACGCTCGATTCCTTTCTTTATCACATCACTTCTCATTGTATTTCCCCCTTATTCCAATAAACAAAAAAAGCCGTCCCGGTGGGACGGCCCCTAAGCGCAAGAGACGAACCCACTCAATGGCTTGAGTATGTAACGATAAGCACGAGGGCGAACGTCTTAATAGTCATGATAGTCTAAGATAACATAATTCCTGTGGGGTTGTCAAATGGGGGAGATAATAGCTATCAGTGGTCAGCGCCAGACCTGTTTTGTCACCCTGAACACAGTGAAGGGGCCAGGGATTAGGGTGGGCATCAGAACGTTTCTCTACCCGAGATTCTTCGTCGCTGCGCTCCTCAGAATGACAAATACCAGAATAGCCTGCCATACTGAGCGAAGCGAATGTATCTCGGGGATGATGGGAATTTATCTCACCCTTCCCCGCTCCGAGATCCTTACACTTCCTTCAGGACAACAGAGTGGGGTTTCCATCCATTTCAGGCTCCGATCTACCACATGTTGGCTCTAACTGTGGAAATCCGCCTGTTCTTTACCCTTTTTTTACTACCGGCGGTTCAAACCTTTCGTAGTAGCCGATGAGTTTACCCTGTTTATCCCGCACGGCACGCATATAAACGCGGTGCTTTTCATTATCCGCAAACAGAATGTCATTTTCGCCGTTTTGCATACGGGCGAACATATCGCGAATCATCTGACACGAATTTGGGTTATGGCAAAAAAAGATACTTTTCCCAAGCATATTGCCCCACTTGGCGTATTTCTTGACCGCTGGGGCATTGACATATTGAATAATGTGGTTAGTATCTATAAAGACTACTTCTTCGTTCCAACTGTCCAGTATCAGACTCAGTAATTCCAATTGTTCCATCTTGCAGGTCCTTAGCGCTCATTCTCCATTTTGGTCATTTCATCCACGCGGATCTGATGGCGGCCGCCTTCAAACTGGCAGGTCAGGAAGGCGTTAATCATCTGCATCAGTTGGGAATCGTCGTTTTCTGCGCCCAGGCAGAGGATGTTGGCATCGTTATGCTGGCGGGCGCGACAAGCCATCAATTCGGTTAATGCCAGCGCAGCCCGGATACCCTTGACCTTATTGGCGGCGATGCACATGCCGATGCCGGTGCCGCAGATCAAAATGCCTTTATCGTATGTGCCGGACACGACCGCTTTGCCAACGGCTTCCGCGATGTTCGGGTAATCCACGCGGGCATCTGTATAAGCGCCGAAATCCTTAATCTGGTGACCGGCGTCTGTAACTAATTTAGTAACACGGGCTTTCAGTTCCAAACCCCTGTGGTCGCTGCCAATGGCAATCTGCATATTATTCCTCCTAAGACGTTACAATATCGGGTAATATTTTGCGTAATTTTTCGATGGAAACGGCGCCCTGCCGCCGGATGATGGGCTTTTCGCCGGAAAGGTCGATGACAGTAGACTCGATGCCCCCGGGACATTTGCCGCCGTCGACCACCATATCAATTTTATCACCAATCTGGGATATAACCTCTTCTGCGGTGAGCGCGCTGGGGTGTCCGCTGAGATTGGCGCTGGTGCCGACAATCGGCTTCCCAAGTCTTTTGATCAAAGCCAACGGCACAGCGTGATTGGGGATACGGAAGGCAATCGTTTTACCGCCACCGGTGATGATATCCGGCACTAAAACGGATTTAGGCAGAATGATCGTCAGCGCGCCGGGGAAAAACTCATCCGCCAAGCGCCGGGCAGCCGGGGAAAATGTTGTCACGATTTCCTCGATCTGCTGCTTTTCCGCCAGTAACACAGGCAAAGCCATGCCTTTAGGACGGCCTTTAACCTGGAAAATGCGATCCACTGCTGCAGTGTCTGTCATGCAAGCGCCGAGGCCGTAAACCGTATCCGTAGGATATGCCACAACGCCGCCATTTTTCAGAGCAGCAATAGCCTGCGTAATCTGCTTTTCGAGGTCGATTTGAGACGGGTTCATGTGCCTGCCTGTATGTTTCCTACGAAAATAGTATAACACAGGGCAAATAATCAATATTCAATAAACAAGGATCAAGAAATGGATACCAGCTTCCGCCGTTGTGGAAAGACAAAAAAGGAGTCCGCATTGGGCGGACTCCTCATTTTACTTATTAACCGGTATAGTAAATAAATCGTATTATTTACATTTTCCGGTCGGTCACAGGGATTGATTTTAGCCCATCTGGGTGGACAGGAAAACCTGGATACCCATCTGTTTTATCTGATCCTGGACTTCTTCAATACCGTCAATGTGGGCATCCTCATCCTTGAGAATACGCTCCAGCAATTCGCGGGTGGCAAAGTCTTTTGCTTCACCGCAGACTTTAATGGCGGTATTATAGGATTTGATGGCGTCTGCTTCGAACGTATGGTCAGCGGCAAACATCTTGGGTACTTCGTTGCCGATAGACATCTTATTCAGGTTGCTGACAATAGGAATACCCTCAAGGAAGATAATGCGTCCGATGAGTTTTTCCGCGTGTTTCATCTCGTCAATGGCACGCTTCTCAATCACCTTATCAAGTTTACCGTAGCCCCAATTTGCGCAAATATTTGCATGAACCATGTACTGACTGACCGCAGTCAGTTCATCTGCCAAATTTGAATTTAAAACCTCAATGACTTTTGGATCGCCTTTCATCTTTGCCTCCTGTTGAAATCTTCCGGATTTTTATCCGTCACGAGCATTATATAATGACAAATTTTTCAAGTAAATACATTATTTCCTTATTGCGCAAAAATGATATAGTTTTGTTATATTTTTTAGACACTTATTTTTCAATTTGAAAGCAATTCTTTTCCGGCAACCAGGCGATCGATCTCTGCGTGCAGGTCGTCCAAAGTGCCGTCATTAGCAAGGGAGTAATCGGCACGGGGAACGGCGGATTGAATATGAAATAATTCCTCTTCCGCCGCATCCTGGCGCAGGAATTGCTCATAGGACTGCGGGTCGCGGCCTTCCCCGCGCTTTAACATACGGCGGTAACGTTCTTCGGAATTACTGACATAGACATTGATCAGAACGAAATTTTTCCCGAAACCGCTTTTTAACGTTTCCACATCGTCCAAAGAGCGGATGCCCGTAATCCCGCCGATTTTCCATTTGTTCTCACGTATTTTCCCGGCTGCCAGTTTCACAAAACAGCCCCGTCCGAATTCCCGAAAATACCTTTCCGAAATCTCCTGCAGGTTTTCCCGCGTCGGCGCTTTGCCTTCTTTGGCGGCGATTTCCCGAACCATGTCGCCGGTCGAAAGGAAAGGAATTTTATACTTTGCCCGAAGGTATTTTAATACTTCATCTTTGCCGGAGCCATTCTGACCGATCACACCGATGATTTTCATTTTTCTTTTTCCTTACCCTAACAAGTCTCCAACCAGATTAAATACTTTTATCTAAATACCAAATTCGAATTACCCCATTATCGTAATCCTCTTATCTTTATCCACTATATCTGGTTTGAACTATCAAATATAGTATACTAAAGAATACTAAAACATGAAGAATAGATTTACGCTCAGTCCGGTGATGTGGGGCAGCCTTTCGTTTATTCTAGGTGCTGCTATCGCGTCTTATGTCACCGCGCGCGAGCTGACGTACTTACGGGTCAATCCGGATGTCGTGCTGCCCAGGGTACAAACCCAGTTTCCGCTGCTTTTTTTTTTCGGCGCGGTGGTAATCATCGGTTTACTGCTTTTCCTGATTCCCCTCGACAAATTGAAATGGGTGTTCAAATTCCTTTTCGTGCTGGTCTACGCGTGGGGTGTTTTTATGGTCTTTACCTTGATCTTCCAGACACAGCTGATATTAATCATGGCGGTCGCGGCGGCCGCCGGAACAGCCTGGTTTTTCCGACCGAGCGTGTGGCTGCAGAACATTCTGATGCTACTGGCACTGGTGAGTCTGGGCGCCGTATTCGGCGTTCTGTTGACTCCCTGGCCGATCATGATCTTCCTGCTGGTGGTAGCGCTTTATGATTTTCTGGCAGTGCGCATCGGTTACATGATGTGGATGGCCAATAAAATGACACAATCGGACTCACTGCCGGCTTTTGTGATACCTAAAACGAACTCTAACTGGAACCACAACCTGAAAACCAACGGTACCCAAACTATTATCGAAGGAGAGGCATCCGAGCGAGAATACTCGATACTAGGCGGAGGAGATATCGGCTTCCCCCTGATATTAATGGTATCCGTGCGTGCTGCCTATGGATTCTGGAGTTCTATCCTGGTGGCCGCTTTTTCGTTGATTGGGCTGATTGCTGCCTTCGTGATCCAAAGTCGGTTTTTAAAAGGAAAACCAATGCCGGCTTTGCCGCCAATCTCCGCGGCTTCGCTGATCGGACTGCTCATTGTCTACTTTAGTAACAGATAACAGCCCCTCCACCCAGTACCTTCGTTCTATTTTCTTATAGCCTAAAAGCTTGCTTTTTATTTATTATGAGCATAAACTCTGCATGTCAATTCCGAATCTAACCATAACTTTAGTACTATTACTACATAGCCCTTTTAGGCTATAGGCACATATGACTTTTAGTGGTAGTATCAGTATGTCTCATTGTGTCTCATTGTGCATTTTATCAGGAGATTCCAGGCATGACAATCGAAATCAACGGTGAAAAATATTATAAAACATCGGAAGCGTGTAAAAAGGCCGGTATCAGCCGGGCGACTCTTTTCCGTTGGTTAAAAGAAGGGATCCTCGATAAATACCGCAAAGACCGCAGAGGATGGAGAATATTTACGGAAGAAGACCTGGAAAAACTGCGCGCTCAGGCCAGGAAAATAGAGGTTAATGACTCCTTTGATGGGGGCGGCCAATGACCAGAGCAGATTTGCCGAAGGAAAAATCCTCCGGCAAACGCCGTGCAACGGAACAACGCAGTATCGAAGCAAACCAGTCGATAACCGAACATGCGGACGATAGGGAGTTGCGCGAGCTGGTTGATGAGGATCGTTATAAAGCGGTTTTCGAATCTGCCAACGACCTGATGCTGCTGCTTGACAAAAAGGGCAGAATCATTGACATCAACGGCCGGTCGGCGGAAATAAGCGGCTACAGCAAAGACGAAGTTATCGGGAAACACGTCAAAGTGCTGTCCCGGATATTAACTAAAAAAAGTCTGGGTATTGTAGTCGCAAATTTACTAAAACGCATGGCTGGTTTCGATGTCCCGCCCTATGAAATTGAGCTGATTCGAAAAGACGGCGAACTTTTGACATTCGAAGTGCGCGGCCAACCATTGAAAAAAGACGGCAAGATAATTGGCGATCTGGGAATTATGCGCGATGTGACCGAGCGCAAGAGCGTAGAAAATGAAATACGACAGAAATCCGCCGATCTGCATTTGATAAATACCATAAATGAAGCGGCAAATCAGGGCCGTCCTTTTGAAGAGATATTTGAATTAGTCTCGCGGGAGATGCAGAAGCTGTTTGGCAGTAACGTTGAAATCGTATATATGATCAGCAAGGACAAACAATACCTGGTCATGCAAAACCTAACGCTGCCGCCGAAGATGACACACGGCATCGAGCAGATGATCGGTTCGAAGATATCAGGCGTAAAAATCAGGCTCAAACCCGGCGGCAACTATACCCGGATTCTGGAGAACGGTAAGGCATTTCTCACTAACGACCCGGAAGTTATGTTAAAAATGGCCACTGAATGTACCGACAAAACGACGGTATTAAAACTACTTTCGCCGATAATCAAAGCGGTAGGTGTTAATTCAGTAGTCAGTATTCCTTTAAAGTCCGGCCATGACCCGATCGGGCTGCTGGATATTGCCAGACATGACCCCTTCTCCGAATCGGATATGCAGCGGATTGAAGCTATTGCGGGACAGCTGACTACCATTATCCGCCGCAAGTTGATGGATGACACGCTGCGTCAAAATGAGGAACTGCTGCGAAACATGATAGAAGCTTCCTCCGAAGGATTCGCGCTGTGTGACGGCATTAAAATCACCGATATTAATAGAAACGGAGCGCGTATCCTGGGTTATGAACCTGCAGAGATGATCGATAAAAATTTCACCGATTTTATTGACATGCAATCTGTGCCGCTGGTCATGAAAAACATGCTCGCGCGTGATGACAGACCATATGAAACTACTTTCAAGAAAAAAGACGGCACCGTTTTCCCGGTGGAAATCAGAACCAGCAATATCGTCTACAAAGGTAAAGATATCAGACTGGCCTCTTTCCGCGATTTGACCGAGCAAAAACAATATAACAGCATGCTGGAAAATATCTCGGTGCATGCGCCTATCGGTATGTACGTGGTATTGAACGGCAAATTCATCATGGTCAATAAACACTTCTGTCAGGACACAGAATATTCCGAACAGGAATTATTATCCATGGATGTCATGCAGGCAGTATATCCGGCAGACCTTGCTTTGCTGCGTAGAAATACGCTTGAGATGCTCAAAAGCCAACGGACAGAGCCTTATGAGTTCCGTGTGTTTGACCGGCACGGGGAAATCCGGTATGTGCTGCAATCAGTGGCTCCCATCGATTTCCTGAATCAGCGCGCTTATTTAGCCACCTATCTGGATGTCACCGAAAAAAGAAAAATTGAAATGGCTCTGATGAAGAGCGAACGGAACCTGAAACAAGCCCAAGCGGTGGGTAAAATCGGGAACTGGGAATACGATATCGTCACCCAAAAACTGGAATGGTCCGATGAAGCCTACAATTTATACAACCGGGATAAATCGCTGGGGCCGCTGACCCTGGAAGAAGAATCGAAGTATTATTCGCCGGAAGAATATCAAAAACTGCAAAAAAACATCCTCACGGCGGTAGAAACGGGGTGCGATAATAACTACGACCTGACGGCAAACCTTCCGGGGGGAAAAACAGTGTCATTGAGCGCTTATGTTCATCCGGTGAAAGACGATAGGGGAAATGTGATTAAATTGTTCGGCACAGTCCAGGATATCACGGAGCGTAAACTGACCGAACGGGCGCTGAAAGCCTCGGAGCAAAATTTCCGCAATTCCATGGATAGTTCGTCAATTGGTATCAGAATCATCGATAAAAATGATCGTACGTTATACGCAAACAAATCCTTGCTGGATATTTTCGGGTATACAGATATCACTGAATTAGGATCTAGTCCGCCGCAAAACTATTACACAGCAGAATCATATATCGATTTTGTTCAGCGCCGCGATCAAACAGAAAAAGGTGAACCCGTACCGGACACGGTAGAAATTAATATTATCCGTAAAGACGACACAGTACGGCATCTGCAGGTTTCACGCAAGGAAGTATTATGGGACGGCAAATATCAATACCAGACGCTTTACCACGATATCACGGAATTGAAGCGAGCGGAAGCGGCGCTGCAAGAATCGGAGGAAAAATATTCCGCGCTAATTGAACAAAGCACCGATGGAATTCTCCTGCTCAACGATCACACGATCGAATTCACTAACCACCGGATGTGTGAAATGTCCGGTTATTCCCAGGAAGAGCTACTCGGCAAGCAATTCGTAGAATTGATCTCTCCCGAATACAAAAAGATGCTGGAAGACAGCAATCACGAACTACCAAACGGGGAAATATCAAATAACCTGGAAATAGAAATCCTCGCCAAAGACGGACGAAAGATCGAGGTAGAAACGAAAGCGCATCTTTTCGAATATAAAAACAGACCGGCAACGATGGTCATCGTCAGTGACGTCACGAAGAGAAAAGATACGGAAAAGCAGCTTAAAGAAAGCGAAGAGAATCTAAAGACATATCTGGAAAATGCGCCAGACGGCGTCTTTTTGACTGATTTGAGCGGGGTTTTCCTCTACGGTAATAAAAAAGCAGAGGAAATACTGGGGTATAAAAAAGAGGAGATGCTCGGCAAGAGCTTCTTCTCCCTGAGTATTCTTCCGGCCAGCTACTACGAAAAAGCGGGTTCGTTACTGGCCCAAAATGCCACCGGTAAAAATACCGGGCCGGATGAATTCGAATTAATTAAAAAGGATAAAAGCAGTACGTGGGTGGAGATAAATACCGCGCCGATCACCCAAAAAGACAATAAAGTTGTTATCGGCTTTGTCCGCGATATTACCGAACGCAAAATCGCGGAAGAAGCATTGAAAGCATCGGAAGAGAAATATTCTACACTTATTGAACAAAGCGCGGACGGTATTATTATTCTGAACGATAGAATCGTGGAATTTGCAAACCGCCGGATTTGTGAAATGTCCGGTTACTCTCAAGACGAGATCCTCGGGAAGCATTTCCCTGACTTGTTTACTCCGGAATACCGTAAATTCCTGGATGAAGAATACCGGCAACAGCAAGATGGGAATGTTGTTTCCGGTAACTATGAACTGGCCGTCCTTGCCAAAGACGGACGGAAAATTGCCGTCGAAACAGAAATACAACGAATCATCTACAAAGACCGGCCTTCCAGCATGATCATAATCCGTGATATTACAGAACGTAAACAGGCACAACAGTTGTACCAGACGCTTGTTGATTACGCGCCGGTAGGCGTGTATATAGCGCAGGAAGACCAGTTCATCTTTACCAATCATAATTTCCTGGATAAATCAGGCTACACCGAGAAAGAACTGCGCGAATTATCGCCAACTGCTTTAATGCACCCGGAAGATAAACAGGTCGCACTGGAACACAGGGCACAAATGCTGGACGGTAGAAGAATCGAACCTTATGAATACCGCATTATCAATAAAAATGACGAAACCAAATGGAGGCTGGAAAAAGTAGCCCTCATTACCTACCAGGGGAAAGAGGCGGTAATGGGCATCACCATCGATACCACCGAAAGTAAACAGGCGCGTGAAATGTATCAGAATATCGCCGATAGTTCTCCGGTCGGCGTATACATTATCCAGGAACGGGGGTTTGTTTTTACCAATCCGGCATTCCAGAAAATAACCGGCTATACCGCGGACGAGTTGAAAAAAATACAACCGGTGATGCTGGTACATCCGGAAGACCGAATGGTGGTCAGATTGAGCGCGATCCAGATGCTGAAGGGTCAGCGCGCTCAACCGTACGAATTCAGGTTAATAACCAAAAGCGGAGAAATCCGCTGGGGTCTGGAGCGCATGACTTCAATTATGTATGAAGGGAAACGGGCAACCGTCGGCAATTTCATGGATATCACCGAACGAAAAGTGGTAGAGGAAAAACTGGGATTCGCCGCTCAGGAATGGAGAACAACTTTTGATTCCATTACCGATATGATTTCCATCCACGATAAAGACAACCGGATTTTAAGAGTGAATAAGGCAGTCGCGGATATGTTAAAAACGACGCCAAAAGAGCTGATCGGAAAATACTGCCATGAATTAATGCACGGCACGAAAGAACCGCCGTTAAACTGTCCGCATTTATTGACATTTAAAACCGGCAAGCCGGCTTCAATAGAGATCTATAACCCCTTCCTCGAGGCGACATTCCACGAATCGACTTCGCCGATATTTAATGAAAAAGGAGAAGTCACCGGTACCGTAATCGTGACTAGAGACGTGACGCAACAAAAGCGCATCGAAGAACAACTGATCATGACAGACCGTCTGGCTTCGATCGGGGAACTGTCTTCCGGTATTGCGCATGAACTCAATAATCCCCTGACCAGTGTTATCGGTTTCTCACAACTGCTGATGGAGGGAGATATCCCGGCTAATATCAAAGAAGATCTAGGTACAGTCTACAGTGAAGCACAGCGCGCCGCATCGATCGTGAAAAACCTCCTGACCTTTGCCCGAAAACACGCGCCGGTAAAACAGCTCTGCCAGATCAACGGCATTATCGAAGATGTGCTCAGATTACGCGCGTATGAGCAGAGGGTCAATAACATCGAGATTATCAACCATATGGCAACCAATCTGCCGGGTATCATGATCGACCATTTTCAGATGCAGCAGGTCTTTTTGAACATCATCGTGAATGCAGAATTCGCGATGCTGGAAGCGCACCATAAGGGAAAACTGACAATTACGACAGAGAAAATCGATAATATCGTGAGAATTTCTTTCGCTGATGACGGACCCGGTATTTCCGAAGAAAACATGAAACATATTTTTGACCCGTTCTTTACCACGAAAGAAGTGGGTAAGGGTACCGGACTCGGGTTGAGTATCTGCCACGGCATAATCACAGAACACGGCGGTAAAATTTATGTGAAAAGTGAAAAAGGACAGGGCGCGAATTTTGTCGTGGAATTGCCCCTGAACCGTTAATTTTATTCAGGAAGGTGTACATTGGAACAAGAATGGGCGAAAGGGAAAACCGTCCTGGTAGTTGAGGATGAGCCGGGAATTGCCAAATTATGCGTGAGAACGCTTACCGGAGAAGGATTCCAGGTAGACATCGCGATAAACGGTGAGGTTGGGCTGGCGATGTGGCGGAAAAAATCATATGACCTTTGTATCAGCGATATTATGACTCCGTATATGAACGGGATCGAACTGTACCAGCATCTGCAAAAGGAAAATCCGGATGCGGCGGCCCGTTTCATCTTCACAACGGGAAACTTATTAAACGCAGAAATTAAAACTTTCCTGGATAAAACAGGGAGGCCATTGCTCCCTAAACCGTTTTCCCCGGAAAACCTCAGGGAAATCGTTAAAGAATTTATGTACGTATCCGTTTATTCCTGTTATCAACGTAAGTAGTGGAAACAAGGTCTGTTAAAGGATATTAACATGATAAATCACGTTAACATGATAAATCACGAAAAAAGAATTTTAATAGTCGACGATGAAGCAACGATCAGACGTCTTTTGCACCAGAAGCTGACAAAACAAGGCTTCTATTGTGAAGAAGCCAGCAGTTCAGATGAGGCGTTGGAAAAGCTGAAAACCTATCCCGCGGATCTGATTATGCTGGATATGAAAATGCCGGGGAAATCCGGTATGGATTTACTGCCGGATTTAAAACGACAATACCCGACCACAGCTGTGATTATGGCTACAGCAGTCGCGGAAGCGAACCTGGCGATCCAGTGCATGCGACTGGGGGCCGATGATTACATTACCAAACCGTTCAATCTGGAAGAAGTAATCATGAATGTCGAACGCACACTTGAGAAAAGAATGCTGGAAATGAAGATCAAGGAATACCAGGAAAATTTACAACAAAAAGTAGAACAGCAAACGATCGAGATACGCTCGCTCTTCCTGGGTTCGATCGAGGCGCTGGTTTTTGCTCTGGAAGCTAAAGATAAATACACCGCAGGGCATTCGCGCAGAGTAACTGACATCGCATTATCTATCGGTCGCGATCTGAATTTGTCAGAGGACGAACTGGATAATCTGCGCTGGGGCAGCCTGCTGCACGACGTGGGAAAGATCGCGGTCGACCAATTTATTCAGAACAAACCCGGGAAATTGACGCCGGCAGAATATGAACATATAATGATTCATGCGCAGGTGGGCGCAGGTATCGTGAAACCGGTAGTAAATGAAAAAGTCGTGGCAATTGTGGAGCACCATCATGACCATTATAACGGCAGCGGCCTGCATCAGATAACGCACGGGGAACAGATCCCGATGGGCGCCCGTATTCTGGCGGTAGCCGATGCTTTCGATGCGATGACCTCCGACCGTCCCTACCGCCCGGCGATTTCCGTAGAGGAAGCCCGCCAGGAAATTCAACGTTGTGTCAATACTCAATTCGACCCGGTTGTTGCCAGCGCTTTTCTGAAATCAGCAATTTCTTACACTCCATCTGAAGACACAAAAGCTGCTGTTATTAATAAATAAATGCCGACTGTGACCTAATAAAGCAAGGAGAACGAATTAAAAATGGAATCAACTGAGATAAGAAAGAAAGTCCTTATAGTAGATGATGAGCCTAATGTCAGAAGGCTTTCACACACAATTCTCGCCAAGACCTTCGATGTGATTGAAGCCGAAGACGGCCGGCAGGCAATTGACATGGCCATTGCCCAGAAACCGGATGTAATTCTGATGGATATCATGATGCCGAAGATGGATGGGCTGACAGCCTGTCACGTGATCAAGAAAGACCCCGCCACCAAGGCAATCCCGGTTGTGATGGTCACCGCCATCGGCTTTGAACTGAACATTAAACTCAGTCAACAAATGGGCGCCACAGGCTATGTGACCAAACCGTTTTCCCCGCAGGATTTGGTCGGTAAAATTACAGAAGTCCTGGCAAACCGACCGGTTGTTTCCATGAGCGAACAATTATAAATATCCCATGGACATCAGACGGCGCGTGATGACACGCGCCGTTTTTTAAAATCAGCACGCTAAGGTTCAACGGGCGATGCTGCGTTTGACCGATGTGGCGACACGCATGATCAGCGCGAAGATGGGCAGAGCCAGATACAAGATGATCTGCCAGGTATTAAACAGTCCGATTTTAAAGAAAAGAAATGACCCGATGAGCCAGCCGACGGTGTAAAATACACCCCAGGACCACATCTGCCTGATCAGTAAAATATTTCCGATGATCAGTATGATGTTAATTACCAGCAGGACTTTATCCGGCAACCAGCCTTGATTGGACAGTAATGTCAATATCACCGTCGTGAGCAGTCCGGTTGCAACCTCGCCAATAATCTGTTTGAGACCGAACCGGAATTTCTTGATCTTTCTCTTCATAAATAAAAGGTGAAAGCTCCCCGTAATCCTTTGAATCGAAAAGCACTGTAATTCTAAATGAACAACGGTGAAATCAACTAATCTACCCGTGTTATTAGAATTATCCCATGGTTGACCTGATATTTCCAGCGAAAAGCGCTTTGCTGCACTGATTGGGTTTAGGTAATAAACGAGATATTTGTCAACACTGTACGGTTACGATGCAACGACCCACTTTTTATCCCCGCCCATACATTTTACTTTAAGAGTAAAAGTATTTCGTAGTCCTGAGGCGGACTCAAGACGAGGAAGAACGCGAGATGGAGGGCATCCGCCCTCCATCTTTGAATGGCGCTATCTTAAAAGGCTGTTCGTTTATAAGTAATTGAAAAACAACCATAAGAGAATCAAACTTTTTCAAACGACAGCCTATATATCCCGCGTGAATTATCCCCGCTTCCAGCAAAGGTTCACATCATCCCACGCCAGACCGTTGTACACGATCCCAATGACGTTACCACCGATATCCACCGTATAAGTGCCAACCACGTTGGAGGAGCTCAGATAAGGCGCAATACCGCTAACGCCGGTCAATATGGTTTGCGGGCTCCCCGGGATGGGTTGTGTGCTGCAAGGAAAATCTCCCGCATGATCCGCCTGATATGCCGCGACGGTATGTTTGATAGTCGTCAGTTCGCTATTGGCGACCTCGACGACACCCTTACTGGTAAAGCCCGAAAGATTAGGCACGACTGCCGCGGCCAGCACGCCGAGGATAAGCAGCACAATCAGCATCTCTACCAATGTGAAACCTTTTTGCCGCTCGCCAAATGATTTCGAATGATGCCAAAAATTGTTTTTCATTTTATCTATTTCTCTTTAAGTATCAGGCAAGTTATATACTAACCGCCAACCGCTCATTGAAAATAAGTTAATCCACTTTAAAAGGTAAAAGAAACACATCTGCTTCAGAGGATGTCAGATGGATGGGATATCCATACAGATAACAATTGAAATCGCCTTTTCTGATATGGTTTCTTATGTACGCTTCACTTTTTCCGAAGTGCCGTGCGGCTTCTCTTACTGTCATCCATTCACCCATATAATAATCTTAGCATGATGTTTTACGATGTCTATTGGTACTTTAGTGCACAAAGGAAGGCTTAGTCCTTTGAGGCTGTGCAGTTCATGGTATGATTACATCATCAGATGCACAAAAACAAAGCAATAGTCATTTTATCTATCAAACGGGATTAGTTATTTCCAGGAGGCGACTAAAAATGAGCAATAATGTTACCGCGGTATATGTTTATTCCGGGCCGCCATCCGCCCTGGTATCGGCAGTGCGTCAAGCTGCCGGGAAAATGAGCCTTATAACTAAACAGGAAAACATAAACGACAGTTCGTTCTCAATGGAAGCTTCTGAAAAAATGCATTTTATCTCGACAAAATGGCCGGGAAAATTCATAATCGATTTGGCTTTCGCCGACGGCACATCAACCTTGACAGTGACCGCGAATTTGAATTTAGTCCTGGCTCCGGCAGAGCAAGTATTGCGGAATCAGGCCAAATTAAATGAATTTATGGATATGATAAAAGCTTTAGCGCCGAACATAAAAGCTAATAATTCCGGTATCGACGACCTGGAAAAACTAGCTGATTTACGCGATAAAGGCATTATTAGCCCGGCCGAATTTGAAGCTAAAAAGAAGCAAATCATGGGCTTTTAACTTTAATCGCACAGAATAACCCGCACCAGGCCGACATCGGGGGCAACCCATGCACCGCCGCAGATAGCATCACCGCTGCGCTGCCGGTCCACAATAAAATCACCTTTTAAATCGAAATGCCCCTCGTCCACACTGACCTGGTGAATCAATTTGGTCTGCCAGTAGTCCGAGACATAAGTGGCGTCCAGCATTTTTTCCGGCGGCAGCTTGGGGCGGAAAAACATCTTCCAACCGATACCGGTGAGATAGAACTCATTTTTATTTACCTGAAATACCAGACCGCGGGCACGGTTCATGCCGTTCTTTCTTTCCGGCGGTTTCATACTCTTGTGACGCCAGTCGGTGGGAGTGTTGGGAATGCCACCTTCGACAAAAACCGCTGTAGCCACCCAGCTGTCCATATCCAGCAATTGCGCTTCGATGTCCTCTTCTTCAGCGACGGCGTAAATATGACCGGTGCCCTGGTACTTGAGAATCAGCGGAATGGCCGCAATCACGCAACGCAGAGTGTCCACTTCATTCTGCGCTTCCGGACGCACCGTGCCGTCCCCGGCGATTATATCCTCGATGCCGAAAAAGAAATCCCCGATGAGATTGTAGTCGGCGATGGCGCGGAATAAACTGACTGCGGAGGGCGTTTCCGGCAGGAACAACGGGTTATCCGGGCGGGAATTAACCGCGCACATCGATTCATAACTCTTGGCGTTGGTGGATTTAATGTCCGGTGCGATAAAGTCCAGGTGCGGCGTAACCCATTTGTAGATATCGATCACCTTGCTGACTGCGCCGCCGGAAAAATAGGTTTCCCCGGCGATCATCCAGCGCTTTACCACTTTGTGGATCTCCATTTTGGCAGCATTGGCGAACATCGGCAGGTCATAAACAGATTTGCCGGCCGCAGCCACCGCGTCAATGTAGGATGCGATGGCCCAGGCGCACATGAATTCACCAGCCGGCCAGCCGAACATCTCCGGCCAGGTGCCGGACTTTTTGCCGCCCGCTTTCTGCCACTGCTCGTAGATCGGCCCCTTACCATATTTCTTCATCGCAGCGACGATTATGGTAGGAACCGGACTATCGAACACGACCTGCGCGTCCGTGCCGTAGTCGCGGTCGGCGCCGACCATCCCCGGCTCATTTTCCACCTGGATGCCGATGACGGTCTGCTCAACGCTGTCTTTATCTTTCAGGTGCTGACAGAAGGAGGCGAACGCCTTTTTATCCGCTTCCAGATTCGCCTGGCAGTGCGGGGAAAGCGTCCACAGGTCTTTGCCGTGCGGGGTGACCGCCCTTTTAAAACGTGCATGATCGGTTTTTACCCACACCGGCGTGTAATCCATGTTGCCGTTCTTCCAGGTGGCAAACCAGAGCAGGATCAATTTCACATCGTAGTAGCGCGCGCTGGCCAATAAACAATCCACGCTGGTGAAATCGAACCGGCCTTCTTCAGTCTCGATCTGCGACCAGTAGACCGGGATTTCCAGTGTATTCCCGCCCAACAGTTTTGTTGCTTTAAAAGCCGTCTCCGATTCCTGATCGTTGAAACCGCTGGAATTATTAGCCTGCCCGCCGATAGGGAAAAATGGCTTGCCGTCAACCTGGAATATACGCTGAACAGTTGTCATTGGAATGCCCCCTTGTTATGTTGCTAAAGATGATTATAGCGGATTGGGAGGAAACGGTTCCAGCTGAAAAATACCGGTCTTTAATAATTACTTCTTTCTTGATATGATTGTTTCATTACCCGATTACATTGCAAAACTGAGCGCTAATCAACAAAGGAGAACAAATGGCGAAGAAACTCGCTCCGATAGTTTGGGCGTTAATATTGCTAATATCTCCATTATTCGTTTCATGTACTACAAAGACCGCCAGTTTACCGACCACCCGGATCAATTTGTCTACTATAAATGTGGTAAACACAACTCCCGGGACTCAAAACACAACTTTAACAAGTAATGCCGTGCAGGTCACTTTAGCTGATCAGGGAAAAATCTTGCTCAACAGCCAAATATTTGATTTTAAAAGGATCAATAAATGGGGCGATGCTGTTATCAATTTTCAAGATGTAACTTTTGCCCCTGTTATACCCAAAGCGACAATAACAGCACCGGTAGTATACTGGTTTACCGTTAGCTTTAAAGATGGAAAGACGGAAGACCTGCAATATATTTTATATTTCAACGATCTGCAAAACGATGGTAATCTCAGCATCGAAACGACAAAACATGATATTCCCAGAGCCGGGATAATGTTAGGCCACCAAAACGGACATGCCGTGATGTATCTGTTGGTCAGCGAATAATAAGCACGGTGGCTTCAATGCCTAGGGAACCAGGGCAAAAAAATCGGGATTTTCTTTGTTAATTCGGCGTAACCGGGTCTGCGCGCAAGGCTGCGCTTTTCCATCATCGGGATGCTAATAAAAACAAAGAGGATAGTGATTGCCGCCGGTCCGATGATTGTCCACCAATAACTCGCGTCCACCGCCAGGGCAAAGATGAACAGCCCCCACCAGAACAGCACCTCGCCGAAATAGTTCGGGTGGCGGGAACAAGCCCACAGTCCTTTGGTCAGGATCTCGCCGTATTTGGGTTTGCCGCGGACAAAACGCCACAATTGCTCGTCGGCGGTGGTTTCAATAACGACCGCGCCGCCGGTAACAACGATAGCGGCAATATCAATAATTCCGAATGGATTTTTCCCGACGGACACTGCGGGATACAGCGACAAACAGCCGAGAAAGACCAGCACCGTAGGCATAATCTCGATGCCTGCCAGATCGACCAGCCAGAACCAGACCGGGGATTTCTTGCGCAGATCCCGATAACGCCAGTCTTCATGTTGAAGTCCCTGCCACTGGCGCGCCCAGTGCCAGGTCAGCCGCAAGCCCCAGGCAAAAACCAGCATAACGACAATGATCTGCCGCGTAGACAATCCCATAGAGGTAGCACGCAACAGCCAGAAAACCGCAATACCCAACGGCGCGACGCTCCAATACGGGTCGTAGAAACTGGCGTTGCGAAAGACACGGCCAAACAGATAGATAACAAGCGTGCCCGCAATATCCGCCAGAAAAAGCATCCAGAGCAGCGGTAAACCGCGTAAAAGATAACCAATACCGAAGGCAATCAACAAAGCCAACAGATAAGCAAATGCGATGAGCGCAAAAGCCTTTCGTAATGTGGAGGGTAAAGAGATTTCAGCCGCCATAATGAATGTAATGATACTATCGGCGGGATGGGTTCGTCAAAGTCAGGCTGTTTGTGCTATCCTATCAATCAAGCAGGACAAAATGGAGACGAAGATGCCGAGAAAAGCCAAATTAGACATGAAGCAACCGATGACGCGGGAACTGATCACCCGGTTGATCGATAAAGAGATGAACATGGAGAAAGATCCCGACGGACGCGCGCTGGCGTTCAATTATATGACGCAGATGGTGGAACACGGCTACGCCGTCACCGACGACCCCACGCAACGTTACACCGTCCAGGAGATCATGGATTTGAGCTACGCCTACCTCGACGGTTACAACGACGCCATGAAAAGCCTGGAAACTAATTTCAAAAAGATGCTGAGCAAGATCGATCTGCCGCCGCTATGAGGAAAGAGGTTTTTTTAAACAAAACAGCCATCTTTTCGAGGTCTGCTTAGATTTGTTCATAAAATTACTTAATTATTCTAGCGTATCAAAAAGTTCCACACTGCGGTTATTAATGGGAAATAGCCTGCGCGCGAGCGCAAATATCTGTCCCGCTGATACATCAGCTTCATTTGTTTCTTATAATTTTTCTTCAGCCAATCATCCCACCAATTGGGATTCTGATAGTTTTCCATTACATTTTACCTTATTAACTATTTTTAACCTTGCGCCACCGATCATTCCGCTAATTTCTTGATCTCGTCTTTAAGTTCCTGGATCAAAGTGACGAATTTTGTTAACCGGTTCGCCAGTTCCAACTGTTGGGCATCGTAGCCTTCTAACCAGTATAAGTACTGGTCATTTGAGACGATGATACCGCTGCTTTCATCAATAATGGTTTCAGGATATGGGCAGTTCCTCATTGTTTCCCTCCTTCCCGGGCATTTTCCCCATGAAAAACAAAAAACCGACCGATATATACGGCCGGTTTCACTATTGGCTCCCCATCACCGAAGTGACCACATTACGGGTAACGGTTCAAAGCCACCTTCTCTTCTAAGACCAATTTACCATGAGGCCGCTATAGTCACAATTACCATTCGGATGATTTTTAAGAGATATTAATGATTACTCCCAGGTTTACCATATAAGCGTGAATACAAGCCGCCTTTATTCAAGAGGATTAGTTTTAAAGTATTAAATAAAGCAAGCGATGGGCAAACCCGTATGGCACCAGATAGAACTCTTTTGTTTTTCCTGATTTTAATCTGCCAATTTACAGAGTATAATACCGGTAATGTCTATGAAGTACCCGGGCAAACAAAGTACGGTGAGTAATAAACATTGGTAAAAAGCGATGATATCAGTTGAAAACCTTACCAGGAAATTTGGCGAGTTAACCGCCGTGGAGGGACTGACCTTTCAGGTTGAGGAAGGTGAGGTCTTCGGTTTTCTCGGACCGAACGGCGCCGGCAAGACCACCACTGTCAGAATGCTCTGCTGCCTGATATCAAAAACCAGCGGAGATGCCAGGATAAACGACTATCACATCGGCAAAGAGGCTGATTCCTTACAGATCAGGAAAATGATCGGTCTGGTCCCAGATAACGTTGGTCTTTACGACGATTTAAGCGCTTTCGAGAACCTTGACTTTTATGGAAAACTCTATGAATGCACTGAAGGGCGCAGGAAAGAAAACATTGAGCGGTTTCTCAAGATGCTGGAACTCTGGGACAGGAAAGACGCCCGGGCAGGCTCATTTTCTAAAGGAATGAAACAGAAGTTGGCGTTAGCTCGTGCACTGGTTCATGAACCGAAAATATTGTTCATGGACGAACCTACTGCTAACCTGGATCCCGAATCAGCCAAGACAGTCAGGGATTTCATCATGGAGATCAAGAAACAAGGCAGAACCATTTTCCTGAACACACATAATCTTGATGAAGCTCAGAGAATCTGCGACCGGATCGGTATTATAAAAACGAAGCTCCTGAGCATCGGCACCCCCGAACAATTGAGAAAATCGCTCGCCGGGCCGAAAACAGTAATCAGGCTGGCACAAGCCAGTGAAGCTATGGCTAACTCTCTGAGGAAGCTCATTCCAAACAAATTTGAGGTCTCTGACAATAAGTTACTTATTGATGTGACTGACCCCGATAAAGAAAACCCATCCATCATTGCCGCCATCACCTCAATCGGAGGTCAGGTACGAGAGGTTACCCAGCTTGTTCCGACGCTCGAAGAGGTATATCTGCAAATAGTTAAGGAAACGAAATGAGAATTTCAAAGGCCTGGATTGTCGCTGCCAAAGATATAAGGGTATTCCTGAGAAAAAGGTACACCATCTATTCGCTGGTTGTATTCCCCATTATCATCGGTATCGGGCTTCCGTTTGTACTTAACGTCGTGATTTCAAAACAGGGTGCTCTCCTCAGCACACAACACTTGACAGATTTAATGAGCGCCTTTGCGTTCTTCTTTGCAATCGGGGCATCAGTAATACCCACTCTCCTTGCGTCTTACAGTCTGGTCGGGGAAAAGGTCGAGAAAAGTCTCGAACCACTTCTGGCGGCACCCATCACGGACAGCGAACTTCTTCTCGGCAAAGGTATTGGCGCCTTCTTTCCATCTATCGGTTCCCTCTACATTGGCTCCATAGTTTTTATGGTATTATCTGACCTTTTTACACATAGTACGCTGGGCTATTATTATTTCCCTAACTGGACTATCGGGATACTTCTCCTGATATTAATGCCGCTTCTGTCCGTCCTTTCCGTTGAGTGGAGCGTCATTGTTTCTGCGAGGGCCACTGACCCTCGCGCCGCCCAATTGCAGGGGGTTTTGATAGCAATTCCACTTTTCTTCATTTACGTTGCTACCGAAGTCGGTGCAATAAAGCTAAATACCACCACTATCTGGATCATCTCCGGCGCTGCCTTTATCGCAGACATCATCCTCTTCTTCCTGAGCACAAAGACATTTCAAAGAGAAGAGATACTCACCAAATGGAACTGAGCCGATGATGTGACATTACTGCGCGNNTTAGCAATTTGTAAGCAAAAAGAAAAAGCCCCTGAATTCATTACAAATTCGAGGGCTTTTTAGATTCAGAAATTGGTAGCGGTGGTTGGATTAATTTTTTAACAATTTAACGAATTCCTCAACGCTGATTTCCGTGATGCTGATAATTTTTCTCAGTATTCCCCGTCCCAATTCTTTATGTTTCGGTACCGGGACAGGCTGGCGTCCGGAGCAAATCATCCATACATGGCTGCCGCGAGTGCGTTCTANNCGCAACCTCAATCTGTTCCAGAAAATATTTCTCAGGGATAGGGTTGCCTTCTGCTTTTAAATGTTCTAAACATAACGGGATTACCTCACGCAAATTCGCCAGCGCTTCAGCCTTCGTCTTTCCCTGGGTAAAACAGCTGGGAAGAACCGGAACTTCGACTAAATAATAACCATCTTCATCCTGCGTGATAATTACCGGTAGTTTCAGTGTTTTCATGATTTACAACCCCTCCNNGGGGTTGGATTTGAACCAACGACCTTCGGGTTATGAGCCCGACGAGCTGCCACTGCTCCACCCCGCGTCCTAATTCAGTATACACCTTCGAACAGTGCGAGTGTCAAGGAACATAAATTATCATACCCGCGAAAGCGGGGATCCAGCGATTATTGTGGATTCCGGCGGATTGTCTACAACAGCTTAGCTTGCGCTATTTTTTGGGCAAGATTTGCCCCGGATTCAACGTCGTCCGTGCCGGTGACCATTTCGCATTTGCTTTCATGCACCGGCTGGAATAATTTCTGTATTTTAGTGCGGCGTCCCGCTGCGCCGATTTTTACAGGGTCGAGGCCGAGATCAGCGGGTGTCCAAACCAACGGCTGTTTATTTTTGGCGGCCACTATGCCCTTGATGTTGGGATACCGCGGTTTGCCCAATTCGTTACTGACCGTGATCAACACAGGTATGCCGGTTTCCACTGTTTCGTAACCGTACCCCGTCACTCTATCGACTCTCACTTTACCGCCTACCGCCTCGATCCTACGCGCCATCGTCACCTGCGGCAGCTCCAGTATTTCAGCGATGCCGGACCCAACCTGACCACCGTCCCAGTCGGAGGCCTGTCGTCCGCACAAAATCAGGTCGAATATCGCGACCTTTTTGATCGCCACGGCTAATGCATAAGCCGTCGACCAGCTGTCGCCGTCAACAAAGGCGGGGTCTTCCAGCAGGATCAATTCGTCCGCACCCATCGAAACCGGTTTTTTTACCACCTCGCGTAAAAGGTTGACACCGAGGCTGATGATCGTGATCTTGCCGCCTTGAACATCCTTGATCCGCAGCGCCGCTTCCACCGCGTATTCATCGAAAGTGCTAATGACCGGGGGGAATCCGGGCGGAGGCACCACAGTGTTCGTCTTCGGTTCAATCCTAAAACCAGACGGAGGTGCTTCCGGGTCAGGCACCTGCTTAACACAAACAATAATGTTCATTGATTGTTTCTATCCTTTGCGTATAGGTTCGTTGACGGGATTGAGAAGCAGCGGATATACCCACCCTACATTTTGTCCGTTTTTTGAATAAAATACAATATTCGCGAATCTTGACACTTATTTTTTGAATATTTCAGAAGGATAGCTATTTTGGCAGTGTCAGAGAAACTATCCGCATGATGCCACTGAAATCAGGGAAACATTTGACCTGCGCGGATGGATAGACGGTATACAGCAAATCACAGACANNATGTCCTTAGCTTGCCGGCAAAGCCTTCTAATGGCATCCAGACCGTCCGCACCACCGTCCAGCGCCAAATCAGGTTCGAAACCATCGGTATTTACTTTGGGCACCTCGCCGGTCAGGACATAGGGCAGATTGGCTACGATTATGTCGACCTGTTCCGGGGAGGATTCCAGTAAATCGCCACGCACCAATGTAACCCTTTCTTCAACCTGGTGTTTCCGGCAATTACGCTCTGTTACTTTCAATGCTGCTTTAGAAATATCGACGGCATAAATCTGCGCGTGAGGAAGATTTTTAGCCAGGCTGACAGCGATGACGCCGCTGCCGGTACCGATATCGACAATGACCGGATTGGGATAATTTTTTGCCTTTTCAATTGCCTGCTCAACCAGCAGTTCTGTTTCCGGACGCGGGATCAACACGCGTTTATCAACTTCGAAATCCAGCCCGTAAAATTCGCGATGAGCGGTAATATAGGCGTGGGGTTCACCTTTGATGCGCCGCTTGATGAAGGTTTTGAAGGTTTCCTCATGCCTTTTCGGTAACTCGACTTCAGGTTCACTGAGCAGTTGGGCGCGGTTGATCTTAAGCACATGACTTAAAAGGACTTCAGATTCCAGGGCTGCATCTTCAATATTGTGGCGTGTTAGCAGCTCTCGCGCCCG
>PMMG01000084.1 GCA_003162335.1 Dehalococcoidia bacterium | reverse complement strand
GAATCTTCAAATCCACGGCGGTGAAGTCTATCCTTCATCTCCGCCTCGCTGCGCGGCCGGTAACTGAGGAAACGGTAGGCGGTATTTAAGCCCCTGGCTAACCCGACGTCCTCGGTCAGTGTTTTTATCCGGTCTTCAGAAATCTCCTCCCCGACTTTCAACCCTTCTTTTACGGCTATTTTTGTATCTAATTTAATGGCAAACTTGCCATCCAGAAACATGTTCACCTGCCGGTCGGTGAGCTTATTCTTTTTAAGAGCTGTAATCTTGCCCATTTATATTACCTGAATAAAACACAAAAGCTGAGGTCTAGACCTCAGCTTCTATTTCCACATTGCCAGTTTCGAGATGACTTTTTATTAAAAAATCACTGGTCTTTGGGCGCTTCTTGCGAGCTTGGTAATGCTGAGGCTCGAACCTGTTGCTCTATTTCCCTGGCAATCTCGGGTTTTTGGATGAGGAAGTTCTTTGCGTTCTCTCTTCCCTGTCCCAGACGAGTATCACCCCAGGAGAAAAAAGCACCGGATTTTTTAATCAGCCCCAGTTCAACCCCTAAATCGATAAGGTCGCCTTCACGGCTAATCCCGTGGTCAAACATGATATCGAATTCAGCTGTCCTGAAGGGAGGTGCGACTTTGTTCTTCACAATTCTCGCTTTGACACGATTACCCACCGCAACCTCACCCTGCTTGATCGTTTCACTCCGCCTCAGATCAATTCTGACAGAGCTGTAAAACTTCAAAGCTCTGCCGCCCGGTGTTACTTCAGGATTACCGAAAACGATACCGACCTTCTCTCTTAACTGGTTGATAAAAACCACTGCTGTTCCGGATCTGCCAATCGCGACTGCCAGCTTTCTGAGAGCCTGGGACATCAGCCGTGCCTGTAAAGCGACCTGGCTGTCACCCATCTCTCCCTCAATTTCAGCGCGGGGTACAAGAGCGGCAACACTATCCACTACGATAACATCCACAGCTCCACTTCGGACTAAAGCTTCGCAAATTTCCAGAGCTTGTTCTCCGGTATCGGGTTGGGAAATGAGCATGTCGTCGATATTGACACCAAGATGCCCTGAATATACAGGGTCCAGAGCATGTTCCACATCAATATAAGCGGCGACGCCCCCCTTCTTCTGCGCTTCTGCAATAATATGCAGGGCCAGCGTGGTTTTACCGGTTGATTCGGGACCGAAAATTTCGATAATACGTCCCCTGGGTATGCCCCCTATCCCGAGAGCGATGTCCAATGAAATAGAGCCAGTAGAGATAACCCCTGCGATTGCTACGCCGGTCGATTCCCCTAGCTTCATGATTGAGCCTTTGCCAAACCTTTTTTCTATCTGGCTGATGGCTAGCTCGAGCGCCTTAAGTCTTTCACCTGTGGTCATATTCGTCTTACATAATGATAACATAAACCATTGTCAAAAAACAAGACTATTATCGCACAAATGTTCGTCATTATTGAGCCTGAAAAAATATTTTTTCAACTCTATATTTCCGCAATAAATGCCGCTACTACCAAACCTTACATTGTTGTCATAATTACCTCGGAGTATACTTCTAATTAAGTGCAATGAAAAGGATTCACACAGATGCCGGCTGCTGATCTGATATTTAAAAACGCCGACGTTATCACCGTCGATCCGGTGAAACCTGCAGCGGATTTTGTCGCGGTTAAGGGTAAAAATATTATTTTTGCCGGTTCTAAAGATAATCTAAATAATTTCACCGGACCCGGTACAAAAATCATCGATTGCGGCGGAGGTACGCTGGCACCCGGTTTCAATGACGCGCACTGCCACATTTTTTCTCTTCTCAGGACACTGACCAGTATTGACCTCAGTCGGCCCGAAATAAAATCCATCGCAGATATCCAGGCCGCTATTAAAGAAAAAGTGAAAACTACTGCCCACAGTGTGTGGATAACCGGTACGGATTACAATGAGTTTTACCTGGCCGAAAAACGCCACCCCACCCGCTGGGAAATAGATGAAGTGGCCCCCAATAATCCTGTGGTTCTGTCACACCGCTCTTTACACGGCTGTGTTTTAAACAGTATGGCCCTGAATCTGGCTGGTATCACTATCACTACTCCGGAACCTCCTGGAGCAATGATCGACCGGGATGTCACCCGTGACGGTGAACCGAACGGCTTTCTGGCAGAAATGCTCGGATATATCAGAGAAATTGTGATGCCGCCGATCACCGGTGAAGAATTAGACCGCGGCATCAAACTTGCTGACCGCCAGTATCTTTCCCAAGGCATTACTTCATTACAGGACGCAACTGTCGTCAACAACCTTAAGAGATGGCAGCACCATCAGCATTTCAAAGAAGAAGGCCTCTTGCACAGCCGGGTCTACATGATGATCGGCACAGAAACGCTTACAGAGTTTCAAAATGCCTGTTTGCACTTTGGCGACGGGAATGAACAGTTACGTCTCGGGGCGGTGAAAATTGTCCCCAGCATGATCTCCGAAAAACTACACCCTTCACAGGAGGAATTGAATATACTGGCGTTGCGTATGCATCAAACCGGTTTTCAGCTGGCGATACACGCCGTGCAGACTGAAATGGTAGATGCTATTATTAGCACTTACGAGTATTTGCAAGTTAATGTGTCTGATTTTCGCGCCAGGCGGCACCGCATTGAACACTGCTCCGAATGCCCCCCGCAGTTAATGGAACGCTTGCTAAAATTGCATCCGGTTGTTGTTTCTCATCCCTCTTTTTCCTGGTTCAGCGGGGATCGTTATCTTGCCACCGTCGACAAAAACACTATTCCTTGGTTATACCGCATCGGTACGATGATGGAAAACGGATTAACAATCGCCGGGGCATCCGATTCACCGATTGTGCCGAATAGTCCGCTGATGGGCATCTATGGTGCAGTCACCCGTAAAACATCTTCCGGGAAATTGTTAGGAGTTGAGGAACGCTTGACCGCCAATCAGGTATTAAAGATGTATACGATTAATGCCGCTTACGCATCCCACGAAGAGAACATGAAAGGTTCGATCACCGCGGGCAAACTGGCGGACTTTGTGCTGCTGAGTGCTAACCCAACGCTGGTTTCTGCGGAAGCAATCCCGGATATCAAAGTTCTTATGACAGTGATTGGGGGAAAAATCGTCTGGCAAAGTTGACGCGCTATTTACGAATGATTAAACTAAAGGTGGAGGGCGTGAATGCCCATTTACGAATATATTTGTCCTGATTGTAAAACAAAATTCGAATTGATGCGCCCAATCAGTCGATGCAGCGAACCGGCTGATTGCCCGAATTGCAATCATAGAGCACCCCGGGCTATATCCCGTTTTGCCTGCCGCACAAGTGATGAATCCGGCGCTACAGCACCCATTGCCGGCGGTAGCGGAGGTTGTGCCAGTTGCGGCGGCGGCAGCTGCAGCGGTTGTCATAATTGATAGGGTAATTCTATGTCAAACCCGACAGGGCCGAGACATACCGGTATCGCCAATCTTCCCCTCCACGGCGGGCAAGCGCCGCCCTGGCTTTTCGCGCGCATGGTAAAACTCGCCAGAGAAATTACCATTGTTATCGTCTCCGATTTTGGCCCGGATGAAATGCTGCAAAGACTTTCCAACCCTTACTGGTTCCAGGCTTTTGGCTGTTTATTGGGTTTTGACTGGCATTCCAGCGGTTTAACTACCACTCTGACCGCAGCCGTGAAAGAAGGCATTAAAGGTATGGAAAAAGACCTTGGTCTGTTCGTCGCCGGCGGCAAAGGCTCTACTTCCCGAAAAACTCCTTCTGAGATCGAACAGTGGTCGGGAAAACTGTCATTGGACCCGGCGCCGTTGGTTTATGCCAGCCGCATGTCCGCAAAAGTTGATAATAACGCCGTTCAGGACGGCTACCAGCTTTATCATCATGCGTTTATTTTCACCGCGCGCGGTTCCTGGGCGGTTGTCCAACAGGGTATGAACGAAACCAATAAATATGCCCGCCGTTATCACTGGCTGGGCGATAATGTCACCGACTTCGTCAACGAACCGCACTCGGCCATCCTCTCAGAAACCCGCGGCTTGACTTTGAACCTGATCGCAGGGGAAAGCGATTCTGCCCGAGCTACCATTACGGACATTGCTAACGAAACCAAACCGGAAAATCTGCTCACTGATCTTAAGAAAATAACCACCCTCAGTCTGCCGGCGCACCATCCTATTACGGTCAGCGATATCCATCCTGACAGCCTGAGTAAAATCCTGCTTAGTGTATATGAAAGACAGCCGGAAGACTTTGAAAAGTTACTTGGTTTACCTGGTGTCGGGGCTAAAACACTGCGAGCATTAAGCCTGATCTCGGAGCTGGTTTACGGCGTCGCGCCGAGCTACCGCGACCCGGCCCGTTATAGCTTTGCCCACGGCGGTAAAGACGGCTTTCCATATCCGGTGGATCGCGAGACTTATGACAAATCTATTGAATACCTCGCGCAAGCAATCAATAAAACTCTTTTGGGCATCGATGAAAAGAACCAGGCCATGAACCGTTTACATCGTCTCAGCCGGGAGGAATCATAGTTTTACCACTTTTTCGCCTATAATTCAGGTAAAACCATGCCAAACCGCCCAGGATAACTGCCAACATACCGATGGCAACCACACAATAAACTGCCGCGTCATACCAGAATCCGTCCGGAAACAGCAGCAGCATATTACCTTCCACCGACCAGAAGGAATTGCGAAAAACCAGTAAATGGAAATCATAAAACAATTGATTGAAATTCACCAGTGTGCCGATACCCACCAGAAATATCATGACCAGAGTGACAATGCTACCTTTTATAGTTACGCCCGCAAGTATTCTGCGGTACGTGTCTTTGCGCCTGAAAAAAACAATCAAGGTGAAAATCAGACAATATGCGAAGGTTCCCAGGAAAACCGTGTAATCAAATCTGAATAGACTCTTTACATCATGGAAATGAACGATTTCCTCGGTATTAAAAATATCCGGTTGAATATTGAGGCTGACATATTCCTCGTTAGAATTAAAATAATGGATAAAGCTCCGCGCGATTCCCGCCAAATCGGCATCGGTCACATTCACGCCGTTATCCGCGAGGCTCTGCTCTACACTATATTTTTCGAAGCCGCTCGTATAGAGCCATGTACTGTTAACTGCCGCAGCGATGACACCGGTCAACAGCATTAACGGCAAACAAATGATAAACAGATAACGGGCAAACGCACCGGCTACTTTCATATAAAGGAATTCTACTCTTTTAAGCTTTGCTTGAATAGCACAAAGAAATCGATGTACTCTCCTAAATCTGATTTTAACAGCTTATTCAAATTTTCACAGACTATTATTCAGTTGCAATAATATCTGCACAGATTGAAATTAATGTAAATAAATGGGATGATATATTCAAAATAAGAGCCGGAATAACCTGTCCAGACGTTGGAAGAGTCACGTTATTACCACCTCTACTGTTGGAAATGGAGCTGACCAGATGAAAAATAACCCGTATCGTTTGTTGGGAATCGGTCTTACAATCGCCGGCGCTATCTTTGCTCCTGTAGCGTATTTTATTATCAATTCGATCCCTCTCACTGCGATTGCACTGTCATCAATCATGGTCGGTTTTACCAGTATTGCATTAGCCTCGTCGCGGCCCCAAATTTCCCCGGAAGCCAGTCAGCTGATACTGGAGACGGGGATGGAAAATATTGCGGCTTTACTGGAAGAGTTAGGTTTAAATCACAAGGCCATTTATTTACCGTCATCGATGAGAGACGGTAACGCCCAAGCTTTGATTCCCCTGAGCGGAGAGATTGATGTCCGACGTATAAAAGGCAAAATACCGCGCAGGCTGATCGTCCGTTACGGTGATAATCCGGGAGACATGGCAATCGCGGTGACCGCGCCTGGCGGGACCGGTCTGGATAAAATGGAAATAAAATCTGGGCCTACTTCTTCAGAAATCGAGCAAGCCGTTACCTACGTCTTGACCGGCCTATTAGACCTGGCCAATTCCGTCGAAGTCCGGATGAGTGAAAAACAATTGGATATCGAGGTGACCGGACCCAAACTGCATTTTGAAAATGTCTGGTATTACCGTTGCATGGGCAGCCCCATCGCTTCGATCGTTGCCTCGATCGCCAGCGAAGGCATCGGCAAACCGTTGAGAATTCAGGAAGAAAGCTACCAGAAAGGGAAAAATCTCATTCGCCTCGAGGTATTGGGTTGAGAATATATAACAGATATATCGTAATCCTGCTGCTGGCTTCATGTCTTATAGACGTTTTACTGGCTTATGCGAAACAGACAGATATTGCCGTCTATTTTACCGTTAGTGTTATCGCTTACCTGATAATAACAGTTTTGTTTATTTATTTAAGCCCCAGAACCCGCCGGACACTTTCGATGGTATCGATTGTATTTTTGGCCGGTTTCATGGTGGTTGTCGTCCTCAAAGTAATGGAGGTTTTGCATCTCAGATGACACCGGCGCTGGTTGCTCTACGAAAAATCGCTTTAATTACCTTTGCCCTGGTATGCGCTGCATTACCAGGTTTACCGGTATCTGCAGCCGTGCCGCAGGAAAACCCTGATTCCGCCGCCGTGGTTTTTAACGGCGCATCGCTTTTTCAATTTTACACGAACATCCTCGATTCGGTTATATTAAAAAATCAGGCTGATATTATAGAAAATATCCGGAAAACACCCTTCGTTAATATTCCAACGGATTTAAACGATACTATCAATAGTTTTGCCGGCTCCTCCCAGGATATCGGTGACCGGATGCTGGAACTTGATACAAACACCAATGAGATTAAAACTCTGCTCCGGCAATCACGCTATGATGAAGCAACGACAATAAAAAATCAGGGTTTTCAAACATTGTCAGGGGCGGAAGGAAACCTCAATACAATAGAACAGGCGGCGAGAGCCACTCTCACTCAGTTTCAGGATGCCGCTGCAGCGAAAGTCAGCCCGATTACAGTAGCTTATTCTGTGGTTTTAGACAGGATACAAAAACTGAATGACACGCTGCAATTATATCGCACCATCCTGACGGAGCAGCAGAATGAAATCCTGAATAATAAATCACTGCAATCGCCCCTGCTGACGTTGCAAATCACGCCGCAGCAATCGTTGGTGGGAGACAATGTAAAAATCACCGGAACTCTCAGCGTGAATAGCAGTCCTCTATCCGAACGGGAGATTTCCATTTTGTTGAACGGCTCACAATCTGCAAATTTTAAAACTGATGCGCAGGGCAATTATCAGGGTTCACTGCAAGTGCCGTACTGGTATGTTTCAGAAATACAAATACAAGCGCTATATTATCCCCAAAATATTGATGTCAACGTTTACAGTTCAGCGCTTAGTCCGGTAATTAATTTAGAAGTTTTGTTTTACAAAGCAGCGTTGAATCTAACAACAGACAAACACGCTTATCCGGGGAAAACTACTGCAATCAGCGGACAACTTGATTATAACGCCTCCCCGGTTCCACCGACCAGGCAAATCGAAATTTCCCTGGACAATGAAACGGTTGATGAATTCGAAATTACCGGCAATTTTACGGAAAATATCTCTCTGCCAGCCGATATCGCAACCGGCAAACATTTGATTAATGTGGCGGTACTTGCATCCGGCAGGTACGCTCCGGTATTGGCAGATGCTACCCTAAATGTTGTAAAAGCAGTTCCGGTAATCACGACGAAAATGCCGTCTGCCGCCCTGATTCCAGGCAATTTTGTAATTAACGGGACATTAGATTCTGAAACCGGTCCGGTCGCCGGCGCTCAGATTACGATATCGTTTGAAGGAAATAGAATTGATATTATCAGCGGCAAGGATGGAACATTTAGCGCCGTTTTCAGAAAAAACATGGGGTTCGGCCTGTTCGGCGCGCAGTTACTGGATTTCAAGGTAACACCGCAAGAACCGTGGCTGACCACGGCCACCGCTTCTGATAAAATTATGATCTTTTATCTAGTTAATTGCTGTATTTTCTTCTTTATTCTCGGATTGTTAAGCATCGTTTTACCGCGAAGTTTAAGATTTAAAACGCGAGAAAACCGCCAGAGGCAGTTGTCTCCGGAAACATTATTAACTGCTAATAAACTATCTCAGGCATCGCAAACTGCGGTTAATAAAAATATCTTAGCCAACAACGAAAGAGCTATAAAAGAATCTGATACCAGGTTATTTTACTGGTACCGCATTGTCCTTCAGCTTGTGCAGAAAGTATCCGGTGTGCTGGTTAAACCAAATCAGACACTGCGCGAATATATCCGGACTACCGGCAAAGCGACCGGACCGGCTAATAAATACTTGATTGAATTTACCGGCATGGTAGAAAAAGTCCTCTATTCACCGCACAAAGTATCTGACGATGACGTGAAAAACGGGGAACGGTTAGCACATAGCGTGCAAGAGAGTTTGAAGAAATGAAAATTCAGCACGTTTTTATTATTACCATCATAATCGCCTTCGTAGTATCTTTATTGTGTGTTTCTTTTTTCCCCTCAATTCAGGATTTTATGGAGTACAATACACTATGGAACGGCGTCCGGCACAGCCTGAATGACCTGAACGCAAGCACAATCGATTCATCGCATGAGTTGGCTAATATCGATACTAATAATATTCTGATATGTATACCGTATTTACAATACAATAACAGCGAACTTGATGGTTTAAAAACGTTCGTGGATAATGGCGGCACATTGATGCTGCTGGATGATTACGGTTATGGGAATTCGGTCCTGCAATATTTTGATCTCGATTGCCGTTTCTCCGGCGCCCCTTTGCTTGACCCCTTATTTTGCTATAAAAACCAGTGGTTCCCCGAAGTCACCGATTTTGCTCCTTCCGTCGATAAAGGTGTGAAAGAAATCATTTTAAATCATGCAACTGCTTTGACGAATACCGGGAAAATGGAAACTCTTGCCTGGTCATCTTCCAGCAGCTTCCTGGACCAGAACGGGAATGAATCCTGGAACAAAGGAGAACCGCAAGGCCCGCTGCCGGTAGCGGCTAGACAGAAATTGGGTAAAGGGGAGATAATCCTGGTATCCGATCCCAGCATCGTCATCAATAGCATGTTGAGCCGCGGTGATAACTCACAATTCTTGAAAAATCTGACCGGTGCGGACATTACCTCCGGCCAGATTTTGCTGGATATCTCACATTTGGTCAAAAAACCGATGGACATCACGAAGACGAAACTTACCCAGATTAAAAATATTTTATCTCAACCGTACTTAGTTTTAGCAGTGATTCTACTCTTATTTATACTCACATCATTCTATATGTCGAGAATTGGAGGGTCAATTGAAAGAAAATTATAAGGTCACCGATTTATACGAAAAAATTCGCGCTGAGATTTCCAAAGTGGTCGTTGGCAAGGGAGACATAGAGCTTACGCTGATGCTTGCGATTATCGCGGGCGGGCATGTTCTCATCGAAGGTTTGCCGGGTACAGCAAAAACAAAACTGGCGCAGACTTTTGCGGAGGTCATCGGGGGCAATTTTAAGAGGATACAATTCACCCCGGATATGATGCCTGCAGATATCACCGGTTTTAATGTCTATTCACCGGACGGCGTTTCAAGATTCATCCAGGGACCATTATTCTCCCATATCGTGCTGGCTGATGAACTCAACCGTACTACCCCCAGAACGCAATCCGCGCTGCTGGAGGCAATGCAGGAGAATCACGTCACCATCGAGGGAAAACAATACTTGCTAAAAAAACCTTTCATGGTGATTGCCACCCAGGTACCGTCCGGAGCAGAAGGAACATATGTCTTGACTGATGTACAGCTGGACCGATTTCTGCTGATGGTAACCAGTGAATACGCCTCGATGGAAGATGAGCAGAAGATAGTCAGCTCGATCGATGTCATCGATGAGGATGATATTAAATCGGTAACCGACCTCGAAGAAATAGCAGCTATACAACAAATCGTGAGAAAAGTGCATGTAGCGCCTGCCATTGTAGAATATCTCGTCACGCTTGTTTCTTCGATCAGGACAGACCCTGACGTGGCCTGGGGGCCCAGCACCAGGGCCAGTATCGCGCTTTTCAAATGCGCCAGAGTCATGGCTTTGATCGACGGCCGGGATTTTGTGATCCCGGACGATGTTAAAAGCCTGGCATTCAAGGCAATTGAGCACCGCATCAGGGTTAAACCTGAATCGGAAATGGATAATATTACACCTCATATTGTGATCGAACGAACCCTGGAGAAAATAGCAGCGCCAAAATTGAGTTTATGAAAATCTTCCAAAATCGTAGCATCGTCACCGCTCTTAAAATATATCTGTGCGCGGTTTTGACCGCTGCCGCCGTACTTTCTACGCCGGCTTCGTCGGTTGCGGCCGTATTGACCTTACTGATTTATCTCTTTTTTCAGTGGCAGCCGGTTTTTCCCTTTGCTGATATGCTCGTTACCTGGTTTGGATTTTTCGCGGTGGTGACACTGTTCTACCCACTTACTAATATTGTCATTTCAAATGTCATAGCGCTGCCGCTGCTATTGTTAATGACCGCCAGTCTGATAAAAACTGCCGCGCATGTTCCAAAGAATAACACTGCCTATCCGCGCAGCTTGACAAATATCGGCATTACCCTTCCTTTAATTACGCTGATTATTATTATTTTTGGACTGTTTCTGAATAACTATGCACTGGTTCTGGCCGGTTCTATCGCAATCCTTTTCCTGGGTGTTCTGATCGGGCTTTCGATCTATAAAATATCAGCCAAATCCGTGATCGCGGAGAAGATTCAGCAACGCATGCTGGCAGGTGCCTCCGCTGACCTGCAAATCAATTTACTCTCCCAGACCGGTTTCGGGGGCATGCTTTTTGTCGAATCGCCTTATCAGTGGTTAAAAATCCACACGCCGGAATTACTGCTGGTTCAGGAAAATATTGTCTTGAAACTCTATTTATCACCTTCATTGTCAGGACCGTCCGATGTCCAATTACGGGCATACATGACTGACTGCTGGGGTTTGACTCAATTTCAATTTCAATTTTCTCCGCTCCAGCTCATCGTCATCCCACGTGCCAGGTACGCCGGTTGGCTGGCAAAAAGATACCTGGCCGCTACCAAACCGGGATTGCTGCCGTTGATTTCCAACGTCAGCACGGTCAAACCGCAGTTCGCCTATAGAAGAGGCATCGAATATTACGGCAGCCAAATATATCAGCCGGGTGATGAACTGAAAAACATCGATTGGAAGCATTCCGTCAAATATAACAAACTGATTTCCAAGGAATTTGTCGAGTTTCATGGACAGCCTGCTGTATTACTTATTAACCTGGCCGCTGCGAATGCGGAAGAGGCTGATGAACTATCACAAAAAATTATTACCACGGCGATTTCTCTGGCCAGAGAATCGATTCCGACTGTAATCACTGCTTACGATCAAAACGGCGTCAAAGTGGTAACGCCGACATTACAGCCCAGGCGTATAGTGTTACAATCCATGGAAATTACAAAGGAAATAACGCTTTACGCCAACCCGGCGCGGTATTTACATACACCAGCGGTCAGCCGGTTAAGAGCGAATATCGTCCGTCTTGCTTCAGTTGAAGGAGACGCGCCGAAAATACTTTCCCAATTATTGAACATCGAATATGTCAATCTGATGAATAACGTCACGGTCAATCCGGCCACACTGGCTATCTACAAGGCATTGGATAATGCCAATATTCAATCGACAATCGTGGTAGTGTCTATGCTCAACCACGATATAAATGCCATCGCCACCAATACTTATCTGATGTCAAAACGAGGCTACGCTATCGTTACGGTGTGAAGAATAATTCGCAATATCTGACTCCAGTGGCAAAGGTGTCCCTGCCGGTGCGTCTCCGTTCTTTATCATTAGTCGTTCCGTGTTGAACTAAAGGAAATAAAATAGTTGTCGACTAAAAATGAACCTGAACTGCCTCTTTCATTCCTTGCGGTGAGTGATAAAAAGTGTGTATGATAAAAAAGTAGTACGTTACTCGCAGCTTTGATTCAATACGAATTAGCCTGCGTTAAAACACTAATCCCCGCTAATAAAGGTCATTGCAACGATCGCTGTTTAACAATGTCGCTTGTGCTCACATGAGGAGGACTGTTCATGTCACCAAATCCATTAGAAGAGATACTGCACCCGCAATCAATCGCGGTCGCCGGCGCATCCGAAACCGGTGACGGTGGCCGCTTTATCCTTGCTCTCTTAAAGCTGGGATTTAAAGGAAAAATCTATCCGGTTCATCCAAAGTATCAGGAAGTGCGCGGCATTAAATGCTACCCTTCAGTGCGTGATATTCCCGGTAATGTTGATTTTGTGATTTCTTCGATTCCGGCTACGCAAGTATTGAATTTGCTCGATGATTGCGCTATGAAAGGTGTTAAATGCATCCATTTTTTCACCGCCCGCTTTGCCGAAACTGGACGGCAGGACGCGATCGAACTGGAAAAAGAAATGCTGAAAAGAGCAAAAGCTGCCGGTATCCGCATCATCGGTCCGAATTGTATGGGGGTTTATCACCCAGGCTGGGGCATTTCCTGGGATCCCGGCATGTCCAATACCCCCGGCCCAATGGGTTTGATCTCACAGAGCGGCGCGCTGGCATATGAACTGATCGAAACTGCCGGTACGCGCGGCATGCATTACAGCAAAGGAATCAGCTACGGCAACGCGGTTGATTTTAATGAATGCGATTATCTTGAATATTTCGCTCAGGATGACGAAACAAAGCTGGTTGTATTATATATAGAGGGTGTGCGAGACGGGAAAAGATTCCTTGATATTTTACGTAAAACAACCGCGAAGAAACCGGTTATTATTCTCAAAGGCGGCCGGGGCAAATCCGGCACGCGCGCCACGGCCTCTCACACTGCATCGCTGGCAGGTTCTACGGAAGTCTGGAAAACAGCCATGAAGCAGGCAGGCGCGGTCACGGTCTCCGATATCGAAGAAATGATTGATGTCGCCGCCGCTTTCTATTTCCTCCCGCCAGCCTACGGGAATCATGTCGGTGTGGCGGGAGGAGGAGGAGGAGGCAGCGTCCTGGCCGCTGACCTCTGTGAGGAAGCTGGACTAGATGTAATTCCCTTACCGGCGGAGATCAGGGAAGAATTGAAAAAACAGGGTAATCCGGTCTGGGACTGGATCAGTAATCCTGCTGATTTTTCCATCCTGCCCGGCGGCGTGGGCGCTGAAGCGCTCTCCAAAATGATGGCGGCGCACGCCGCTATCGACCTGAACATTGTGTTTATCGTGCCCAGGGGCAGCCGCGGACCTTTAACCGTCGATTCTTTAATAACGCAATTCCCGTTCGATGATATGAAATCCAAACCGTTATTCGCCATTCTCTATGACAGAAGCAGCGGCGAAAAAGACCCGACCGGCAGGATCACCGGTATATTCACCGAGTTTAAAAACAGGCTGGTAGAGAAAAGTATTCCGGTCTATCCTAATATCACCCGGGCCGCCAATGCCGCCGCCAAAATGGTCAAATTCTATAAGCAGCAAAAAACCCGCGAGAAGCAATAAACAAACGTAGTTCCTTGACGCTTGGATGAGTCAATTATACAATGACGGTAGGTGAAGCAATGATAAAACATTACGACGTCATCATTGTCGGGGGCGGACCTGCCGGAATTTTCGCGGCGCTGGAAATCGCGCAATCTTCCGCATTGAGCGTACTGCTGATCGAAAAAGGCCGGGATATCGACCGGCGGCAGTGTCCATCACGCAACCACGGTAATTCCTGTGTATCTTGTTCCCCCTGCAACGTAGTTTGCGGACTGGGCGGCGCGGGTGCTTTCAGCGACGGTAAATTAACCCTTTCTTCGCAGGTGGGCGGCCATCTCAAGGAATACATCGGGCAAAAAGCCACCGAAACCCTGATTAAATACGTCGATGATATCTACCTGCGCTTCGGCGCGCCTAAAAAAGTCTACGGCACAGGCAGTAAAGTAGCCAAAATTGCCCACCGTGCCGCGCTGGCGGAATTACACCTTACTCCTGTGCCGATCCGCCATATGGGCACAGAACACTGCTGTCACATACTGAAATCGATGCGGGATTACCTGGCAGCACGACTAACAATCACAGTAGAGACAGCAGTTTCGGATATTCTGGTAGAAAAAGGCCGCGTGGAGGGAATTGTCACCGAAAAAGGCGAGCGCATTAATTGCCGCTACCTGGTACTTACGCCGGGGAGAGAAGGCGCTGACTGGCTGATGCGCGAGGCCGAACGTCTCAATATGACAACTTCAATTAATCCCATCGATATCGGTGTCAGGGTGGAAGTGCTGAATGCTGTCATGGCTGAATTAAGCAGCGTCCTCTATGAAGCCAAACTGGAATTCATTTCACCCCATTTTGACGATCGTATCCGGACGTTTTGCATGTGCCCTGCTGGTGAGGTCATTATGGAATCAACCGGCGGTTCCGACCCGGTGCTGACCGTCAATGGGCACAGTTATGCTGATATCAAGACAGAAAATACCAACTTTGCTATCCTCACCAGCACTACTTTTACCAAGCCATTCCATGAGCCGATCGCCTACGGTAAATACATCGCCCGGCTGGCCAATCTGCTCAGCGGCGGCGTGCTGGTACAGCGCTTCGGCGATCTGAAACATGGACAGCGCTCAACTGCCGCCAGGATGGAGCGGGGACTAGTCCGTCCCACCCTGACCAATGCGGTTGCCGGCGACCTCAGTTTCGTTTTGCCGTACCGTCACCTGACCGGCATCATTGAAATGCTGAATGCATTGGACAAATTAGCGCCCGGTATAGCCTCCCCCCACACGTTGTTATATGGTGTCGAAGTCAAATTTTATTCGGGCAAATTGAAATTGAACGTCAACATGGAAACAGAGATCGATAATATCTTCGCGGCCGGCGACGGCGCCGGTGTCAGCCGCGGTTTGATCCAGGCATCGGCTTCCGGTGTCATCGCTGCGAGGGAAATAATTAAAAGGGGAAAATAATCAGGTAATCCAACGAACCTTATATCCGAATATCGAAATCCTAAACAAATCTAAAATACAAAATACCAAGCTCAGTTATAATTCTCTCAGAATGAGATATTTAATGCTCGAGTATGGCTCCGAATTCCTGCAATTTGCTAATCACAAAGTCCGGCCGGATATTTTCATCCTGCGGTTTTAATCCTTCGCGGTTCAACCAGCAAGCCTGTAGTCCGGCATTTTTCGCACCGATTATATCGATTGGATACGAATCCCCTATATACAGACACTCCGAAGGCTGCAGTTTTAGTAGTGACGCGGCATGGTGGAAAATCCTGGCATCCGGTTTTCTGACGCCGAATTCTTCCGATAGTACGATACAGGAAAACAGGTCGCGCAGGCCGAGCGTTTCCAGCTTGGTATATTGCACATCCGGCAACCCGTTCGACACTACACCCACAGTCATGTTTTTACTCAATTTTTTCACCAGCGGGACCGCCCCGTCGACCGGTGTTTTCACCGTCGGATAATCTTTTACATACATTTTAGTGATCACACCTGCGTGGTTTTCATTGAGGCCGAGTAATTGCAGAAACAGCTTGCTGCGGGAGTTACGCATGCTGTCGGAGGGAACACCAAGGTTAAAAACCTCGGTGGTCACGCGGTCGGACTCTAAAAATGCCGCCAGCACAGGGTCCGGCGCCAGACCGGCAAACATCTCCGGCAATTGTTTCATCATCAGCGCTAAAACTGCTTTCTGCGCTAATTTCCGGTCGAATAGCGTCTCGTCCAGATCGAACAATACGGCTTTTATTTTCATCTTCACAAATATACAATAACATGCCGGATTACCTACCGTCTTTTATCAATATTGATAATTCTGTGGAATCGGAGAACCATCTTTTACGTGATAATAATTACCAGTTACCTTTTCTTGACATATTGTAGGTTACCGTCATACAATAAAAAAGTCTGCAGTCACACAACTGTAATTGAGACCAAAAGGGGGTGAAGTGTGTGACCAATGTGGTGGCGGGTGGTAATGAGAGCTTTGAAAGCTTATTGCGCCGGTTTACCCGCAAAGTACAACAGGATGGCATTCTGAGTGAAGTGCGTCATCGTGAGTATTTTGAGAAAAAGAGTATCAAACGCAAGCGCAAAGCAGCCGCGAAACGTCGCAAGAGTACGCGCGTCGCAAAGAA
>PMMG01000058.1 GCA_003162335.1 Dehalococcoidia bacterium | reverse complement strand
CACGCCATCCAGCCTATCCAGCAATTCCGCTACACCATCGGTAAAAATTCCTCGGACGCCTCATTGATCATCGATGCGATGGATATTCTCTACGAAGGCACCGTCCACGGTTTCTGCCTCGTCTCCAGCGACAGCGATTATACCCGCCTGGCAACACGCATCCGCGAAAAAGGCCTGTTCGTGATGGGTATCGGCCGGAAAAACACGCCACCCGCCTTCGTCAAAGCCTGCGAGGTATTTGTCTACACGGAGAACCTGCTGCCGGAAAAGAAGGTCGTCAAATTCATCCCCCACCAGCAGGAAGCGGTTCCTGGCAATGCTGGCAACGTTACGAACGTCACCAACGACCCGCTGCCTTTATTGAAAAACGCCTTCGACCTCGCGGAGCAAGAAGACGGCTGGGCTTTCCTGGGAACACTGGGCGGACGCCTGCGCCAGCTTGACCCCGGCTTCGATTCCCGTACGTACGGCTTCAACCAGCTCTCCCAACTCGTTAAAGCGCAGAAAGACACCTTCGAAATTAAAGAAAATAAAAGCCGCAGCGGCCCTTCACTGATTTACATCAAGCTCAAAGAACAGGGGAACGCACAGTAAAGTAATGAAAGGGGCTCATTTACTATGGTAAATGAGCCCCTATTATTTTTATTATTCCCTAAAAGAAGTTGTTTCGCTGCGCGCCATCAAAGCGGCCGCTATTCATGCAGCAGTTCTTGAAAGCGGCGACCTGAATTGCATGGACATAAGTCGTTCCGACCGAGTTTTTCGATCAGTTCCTTTTCATTATGGATAACGCTCAATCCCCGCTTAACAGGGGATTCGGATGGGAATCCTTTGCGCCGTTTACTGGTAATCTCAAAACCGCTCCATCGTGTCGAAATCTATTTGCTTTACCATGATACACCTCCGTTTGCTGTTTAACAGACCGTGCATAATAATATCATAAAAAAATTGATTAAATAAATCCCTGCTTGTAAATCTCTTTAAAACGCGCCTATACTAAGGCGGAATCTGCGAAAGGAGGACGGCTATGGCTGACAAAGCAAAAGCGACCGGGGGAGAAAGTGTCTACAAGATCATCACGCTGGTTGGCACTAGCACAGAATCCTGGGAGAAAGCGGCAACCGCGGCGGTGAACATGGCGGCGAAATCACTGCAGGACTTGCGTATCGCTGAAGTCGAACAGCTCGACATGCACATCGAGGATAATAAAGTCATCGCCTACCGCGCCAAAGTCAAGGTTTCCTTCAAATATCACGGCGGTTAATAATTAATCGACCCCCGCGATTATCCTTAAATAATCCCATCATTAACCAGACAATTGAGCCTGAATGAGCCCGATTATGGTTGTTATTTTATCTTAGCTTCAATTGTTTGAAACGTAATTAACTCCAGTTTACCACCTTGAATATCAATATCCATCTTCTCTCCATTTTAGGTTGGAAACCGCATTTGGAAGTACTTCCGGAGACCGCAGTCGGAGGTAGTTTAAGGAGCAATTCGAAGTAAAGTAAAGGAGTCATTCGGAATAAACGTAGATAGATTGAGAGAGAGTTGTTTTCGCTATGTTGTATTTTATCTGGCTACTTGATCACTGCGGATGGATGTTCCTGGAAAGGATGCGTTCTCAGCACCAGCGAATACAAAAACCGGTAATTCGTGTGCAAATGCTCGATGTAATCCAGCCAATCCACCACCAGCCGCCCGTACAACCTTTCAATGTCTCCGGCCAGATGTATGAGGTCGGCTTCCGGCAGGTTTTCCACCGATTTACGTGATTCCAGCTCCTCGTCAAGGTGCGTCACCGCCCACAGTAAATCGGTAAAATGGTCATGCTCCAGCAAACTGGGATTCCCCAGCAAGGTCATTAAAAACTCGCGTTTCTTGGCAAAAAATACTTTCAGCTCAGCCAGGTTCATGTTGTTGTGGTCGATTTCAATTTTCAATTTTTCCGCGTAATCTGCGGCGGCCTTGAAATCCTGTTTATTCCACGATTCTTTCAAATTCAAATGCTTCGCTATTTCTTCTCGGTTATTGAAATTCTCGAGCAGGCCGTGCAGAAGGTGATTACCGACGTCATTGAAAAAAGCGCCTAACACCATGTTCAATTTTTGCAACTTTACCTTGCGTTCGCTCTGATCGACCACACGCTCAATTATCAACACCACGATCAGGATTTCCAGCGGCAGAAATGCCAGGCTGCTCATCAGATAGAGAAAAAGCGTATGTGTATCCTGAAATATCAGGTAATCAAGGACATACAACAGTACGGAAAGCAGCAAACATCCGATCGCCAGGTAACCAATAAACGAGAGTTTTTTCATCTTTACGTACCAGACCTTTTTTATTAACCAATAGCAACATTTTCCATACGGAATAACACGATTTAAGTATGCCAGTTTCCACCGCGTGTGGTCTGTAACTTTTCTTACGTATTGTCATTCTGAAGATACGCAGTACCTGTAGAATCTAGTCTTTTTCTACAAGTAATAGATGTTATTCATCGATTTCTTTTGTTAATCAGGATGAAAACTACAAAAGAGTCTGGTTAGGATGTTTCCTTCTCGATCCACTGTAAATAATCTGCATTTCCCCCGACAATTGGCATGGCAATGATTTTCGGAATGGTGTAGGGATGGTTTTCTTTGACCAGTGTGATTATTTCATCCAACAGCGTAATGCGGGTTTTCACAATCAATAGCAGTTCATCGTCACTTTCGATTTTTCCCTGCCACCGGTAATGCGATTCCACTTTGGGGATAATATTGACACATGCAGCTTTTCTTTCCGCCAGCAATTTATCCATCATCTTTTGCGCGGTTACCGGAGAGTCCACGGTGATAAAAACGACTATGAATGTTGTATCCATCGCACTCCCATCAATCTAATATCCCGGCGGAAACCTGGATCCTGGAAAAGTGAAGAGTCTTTTTATTATAGCCCCATTACCGTATCACAAGCTGAAAGTTGTGTATAGCAATTTATTATTCCATTTTTCTGCTTTGGTAATAATATACTTTGCTTATTGCTTTGGCAGCAGCTTCTATTCCAGAGAAAACAGCAATACCTGATTTGGTCAGAATATCCCTGGCGGCAGCAGCAGCCAGCACTGTATCTGTGTGGCCGCCTGTGAAGAGCGCTACCGCAACCGGTTTTTTTAACGAATCGGCGGCAGCGCACAAAGCATACGCAGCTTCGGAAACGTTTTGCACGAGGTCCGTCGTGTGTCCGCCGTAGACATCGACGGCCATCTGAATCAGGATAACATCTGTTTCCGTATCCTCATCGATAACTGGCAAACCGCACAGGTAAAATTCACCTGCGCCTTCCATCCCTAGTTTCGGCTCCACGGGGTTTCTCAGACTGGCGCCGGGGTCGGGTCTTATTTGCGCAAGTTGCTGCCGTGTTACATCACTGAAAGGCGGGACTTTCAAACCGGCTCGTTCACAGATGTCGACTGCTACCACGCCGATCCCACCGCCTCTACCAATCAATGCTACACACTTTCCCCGCAGTTTTTGCAAACGGGTCAAACCCTGAACAGTATCTGCAGCCTCATCGATTGTCTGGACGGAAATTGCACCGGTCTGCCGGAAAAAGGCCTGCCAGACACTCTGGGAACCGGTAAAGGAAGCGGTGTGCGAAATCGCGGCACCGGCGCCATTTTCGGTTAAACCTGCCTTCAAAATTATCACAGGCTTCCGCTCCATGCATCTCCTGATAGCAGACATGAACCTGTGGCCGTTTTTAATACCTTCTACATAAAGCCCGATAACGTCTGTCTTGGTATCGCCGGCCAAATATTCCAGGAAATCCGTTTCATTGAGGTCAGCAGCATTACCATAACTGATAACTTTACTGAAATTCAGATTGACATCCTGGCATAATAAAATCAGTCGGGAAGCCTCTGCCCCTGATTGGGAAACGAAAGCAATCCGGCCTTTCTCCTTCGGGAAATCTTCGCTGAAGGTCATGCCGGATTCCGGACAGTAAATACCCATGCAGTTCGGCCCCAACAAACGGATGCCATTATTATTAGCTATCTGCGCCAGCTCGATTTCTAATTGCTTGCCTACTTCCGTCCCGCTTTCACTAAAACCGGCGGTATAGCAATGTACAAATGGAATACCTTTAACGGCGCAATCCCGCATCGCTTGTGGAGTACTTAAAGCCGGTATATTCAAAATAGCGTAGTCAATGGAATCTGGCACATCACAGATATTGGCATAAGCCTGTAAACCGTGGATTACTTTTGCCTTCGGATTAATGGGGTAAATCTTGCCCGGATAGCCGAAGTTCTGTAGGCGTTTGACCCAACCGATCTCTGAAGCGTTGGAAGACGCACCGATAACAGCAATTGACGCGGGGCATAGTTTATCAAAACAATGGTTAATGTCTGTCTGCATTGCGCTAGGTTCCTTTCGGGTAGTATTGACTTCTTCCGTCAGTATTACATTTGCAGTAGAGGTGTGTCAATCCCGAAACAGCCGCCTAGGCAGGGCCTATGCAATCAAGATTATAGCTGACAGTTATTTAGGGTCTATTTTCTCCACTTCGATAGTACATTCCGTCACTAACGCAGCGAAAGCTCCCAAAGCCGCAAGCAGCGGTGCGGCCATGATGGTGATCGCCGCTGCCGGAGCGCCAACTGAAAGGGGAATTTCCAGGACAGTACGGCCTTCATGCAGAACGCGCACACGGCGGATATTCCCTTCGTGAATAAGTTGTTTAATCTTTTCTACCAGCTGACTGCCGGAGATAGTATACTTTTCTGTAGACAATTCCAGCCTCCTTTATCTGCCTATGCATGCCGATGCAGGTTAAATTAAAGCAGTTTTAAACGTAAAAGTAAAGCATTTTTGTTGAATATAAAACCCTCGTGGAGTATACTCATTGTATGGGTAAGACAGGCATTAAACCAAAGCATTTCCTTACCATCAACGACATTACTCCCAACGAACTGCTTGAGCTGCTTGATTCCGCGATCGACCTGAAGACACGCGGCTGGATTGCGCCGTTAAAACAAAAGATGATGGCATTGGTCTTTGAAAAACCTTCCTTGCGCACCAGGGTCAGTTTTGAGGTGGCAATGCGGCAGTTGGGCGGACAGTCACTATATCTGTCGCCGGAGGAGGTCGGTTTGGGCAAGCGGGAGTCAGTTCCGGATGTTGCCCGTGTGTTGAGCCGTTTTGTCGATATCATCGTACTCCGGACTTTTGCGCAAAAAAATCTGGAAGTACTGGCGGAATTTTCCTCCGTACCGGTAATTAACGCCCTATCTGATTATGAACATCCCTGTCAGGCACTGGCAGATTTACTGACGATATACGAAATTAAAGGCAAATTAAAATGGTTGACCGTGGCTTATGTGGGCGACGGCAATAATGTAGCGAATAGTCTGATGCAGGCTTGCGCCATGACTGGCGTGAACTTTCACATTGCTTCGCCCAAAGGTTACACGATTGACCCGGCAGTCTTGAAAAAAGCGCAGACATACGCCAAGACCAGCGGCTCGAAGATAATGGTTACAGAAGACCCGCGAGCGGCAGCGAAAGACGTCGATGTCCTGTATACAGACACCTGGACGAGCATGGGACAGGAAACGGAAGCGGCTGTACGGCGTGAGGCCTTCGCCGATTATCAGATTAATGAAAAACTCGTGGCTCTGGCCAAGAGAAATGTCATCATCATGCACTGCCTTCCGGCGCATCACGGCGAAGAAGTTTCAGTTGGATTACTGGACAGCCCGCAATCGGTGGTTTTTGACCAGGCGGAAAATAGAATGCACGCGCAGAAAGCCTTATTGGCCTGGATATTCGCTAAAAAATAACTTATTCCTCCGCTTTTCCTCACAAAGGAAGAGTATCTTATTCTCTACTGCTTATATTTGGAGTAACACTTGAGTAAACCAATTGTAGCTATCATCGGGCGTCAGAATGTAGGTAAATCCACGCTGCTGAACCGCCTGGCCGGTAAACGGATTTCCATTGTGGAAGACCTGCCGGGCACCACGCGCGACCGCCTCTTTACAGACGTATCCTGGAATGACCGCAGTTTCACACTAATCGATACCGGCGGATTGGAACTGGGGATGGACTCCGAGATCGATCGGGGGGTTAAAGCACAAATTACTGAAGCCATGGAAGAGGCCGACGCAATTATTTTTATGGTCAATGTGCAGGAAGGGATCATGCCTGCCGATGCAGAAATCGCTGACCTGGTCCGGCGTTTGAAGAAGCCGACGCTGCTGGTTGCCAATAAAGGGGACAACGACAAACTGGAATCAGATGCTGTGGAATTCTATCAATTGGGATTGGGCGACCCGTTTGTCATCAGTGCCTACCACGGACGCAGTACCGCGGAGCTGATCGAGAAGATCATTTCCATGCTGCCTGAGGCACAGCCTGAAGCGGATGAAGCGGATTTAATGAAAATAGCCATCGTCGGTAAGCCTAATGTCGGCAAATCGATGCTGCTCAATGCAATTCTGGGTAAAGAAAGAGTCATCGTATCTGATGTTCCGGGAACTACCCGCGATGCCATCGATACGGAATTGGTTTTTATGGACAAAAAGGTACTGCTGATCGATACCGCAGGTATCAGGAAGCGGGGACAAATCGAGACAGGTATTGAGCAGTACAGTGTCATCCGCTCGATGCGGGCCATTGACCGTTGCGACGTGGCGCTGCTGGTCCTCGATGCCACTGAAATGTTCTCAGCGCAGGATACGCATATCGCCGGTTACATACAACAGGCGGTTAAGGGAATTGTGATTATCGTGAATAAATGGGACCTAGTAAAAGGTGAGGATCAAGTCCTCTGGGCGGAGAATACCAGGAAACAGTTTAAATTCATGGCGTATGCGCCGGTAATGTTCCTCTCGGCGAAATTCGGGCGGGGTGTGAATGAGGTGATGCCGCAAGCGTACAAGGTATACCAGGAAAGAACTAAACAGATACCGGCGGCCGAATTAAAGGGTGTCATCCGTGATGCAATCGCCTCACACAACATGCCGCGTAAGGGTAAAATGATGCTCTCAGTCAGCGGGGTTACCCAAACTGATATCAATCCCCCGACCTTTACTTTCAAAGTGAATAACACCAAGCTTGTGCATTTTTCTTTTAAACGCTTTCTGGAGAATAGGCTGCGGGACTCCTTCGGCTTCACCGGTACGCCGTTAAAAATAGAATTTAAGGCCGGAAACGAAAAATGATTGCCGCGACATTGATCGGCCGCTATTTGGCCGGGATGATTATCGGGTATATTTTGGGCTCCATCCCGTTTGGCCTGATATTGGCTAAGCGCCTGGCCGGGGTTGATGTGCGGGAGTGGGGCAGCGGCACTATCGGGGCGACTAATGTCACGCGTGCTGCCGGGGTGAAAATAGGTATCCTTTCCGGGTTGCTGGATTTTTCCAAAGGCGCGGTTGCGGTATTATTTGCCGGACTGATCATCGGTAAAAGCTATGTGATGGTGGGGCAATTCGGTTTCGGCCCATTGTTCGGGCAGGTGTTAGCCGGATTATCTGCGGTGGCCGGGCACAGCTGGTCGATCTTCCTGAAATTCCGCGGCGGTAGGAGTGTGTCCGTATTCTTCGGCGGCCTCGTAGCTTTGGTCTGGTTTGTGGCATTGTTTGGCGGCGAGGTATTGGCGCTTGGCGCAACTTCAACGTTGTTTATGTCACTGGGCTCAATTGCCGGTGTTGTCGGAACTTACGCTATTCTCATTCCATTAACCATTTTCTACGGCTGGCCGGTCGAATATCTACTTTACGCTTTTGTGGGCACTCTAATAATCATCTACCAGCACCGTGACAATATTGTCAGATTGTTTAAAGGCGTTGAACGTAAATTGGGGCAACGCGCGGAAAGGGTACGTCAGCATTCCGGCCAACAAAAAAAGAACTAATTATTTGCTCAAACACGACTTTTGTATGATTGAATAAAGATCCGGTGCACGCTAAACTACTATAAGGAATATACAGACAGGAAAGCCTGCGTCTCTTGATATCTACCCTCATGGGGGTCTTTGTNNTGCCGGGCAGTTCTCGAACAACTACCAGAAGAGGGTTTTCACATCTTTTTTGACGGTGCATTAGTATGTAATTCCTCTTTGACTGAAATCATCTACTCCCGCTCAATCGACAAGCAGCGTCTGGCGGAAATACGTAACCTGGCGAATCTGGATAATTTAACACTTGAGCTGTTTTCCCCAACCGGATATTTTGTTGAACGTGATAATTCTCTGGCTGCGGCGCACAGTGAATTGATGGGATTCGGCTATAACGTGGCGGACTTTAATTCGTTATGCATGTATGAATCTATTATCATGGGCTCTCTTGTCATTCCGACTTCGGAGCAAAACGAATTCAGAGCTGTTCTCGTGGAATTCGGAGAAAAAAAGGGATTAAGGTTCAGCTGGTCAATGCATCCAGCCCGGCGGGATATCCGTTTTGTCAATATCATCATGGATGATGTCTCAAAAGGGCGGGCATTGAAAACGTTATGTGTCTACTTGGGGATTAGCCTCGATAACGTCGCCGCGATTGCTGACGGCGCCAATGATGTCTCACTATTGGAGACTGCCGGATTTGCGATTGCGATGGAAGATTCCCCCGATGAATTGAAAGTTGTTGCAGATGAAATCACGTCGGGTGTCAAATATAACGGGTTTGCCCAAGCCATACAGGAATTCCTGTTGTAAAGACGGTATGGCTCTAAACGTCCGTTGGGTTGGAACATTAGTTCAATTTATTTTTATCCTGCCCCAGGCTATCTGCCAGCTGCTCAAACAGTTGCCTCTGTTCCTTGGTCAATGACTCCGGTGTAGTTACAGAAACCGTGATAATCTGGTCGCCACGGCCTCTTTCCTGCAAATGAGTGATCCCTTTCCCCCTGAAACGGAAAGTAGCGCCGCTCTGGCAGCCTGCGGGAATCCTGAGTTTATTGTCTCCGTCAAGCGTCGGCACCACAACTTCTGTGCCTAATGCTGCCTGGGCGAAGTTTATCGGTAAATTATAGTAAATATCATCACCTTCACGTTTAAAAAATTCGTGCGGTTGTACGGATAAATTGACAAAAAGGTCGCCATTCGATCCACCACGCGCCCCGGCGTCACCCTCACCGCGGATACGTATCTGATTATTGTCGTTAACCCCAGCTGGTACTTTAACAGCGACCGTCCGCTGATGTTTTTCTTTACCTGTTCCTCGGCACCTCGGACACGGTTCGGTGACAATTCTGCCTTCGCCGCGGCACTTGGGACAGGTGGTGATATTGGTAAAACGCCCGAAGACACTGGATTGCACGCGTTTGATTTGACCGCTGCCGTTGCAATTCGGACAACGTTCCGGTTGACTGCCCGTTTTGCTGCGGGTCCCCTGGCATTCGGAACAATGTTCCGTTCGGTTAATATTAAGTTCTTTTTCGACACCGAAAGCCGCTTCGGCCAATGTGATGCTCAGGTTATACTGTAAAGTCGGACCTTTTTCCGGGGCCTGGCGTGCGCCGGCGGCGCTGCCCCCGAAGAAAGCCTCAAAAATATCCCCAAACCCGAAATCGAAACCGTCTGATTCCTGCCCGAACAGATTGGCGCCGCCGTTATGCCCAAACCGGTCGTAAGCGGCACGTTTATTGGAATCGCAAAGTACTTCATAGGCTTCATTCAGTTCTTTGAATTTGTCCGAAGCCCCGTCCTCGTGGTTATGGTCGGGGTGATATTGGAAAGCGAGTTTACGGAATGCCTTTTTAATGTCTTCACTGCTGCAGTCTTTAGCAACACCCAGAACCTCATAATAATCGCGTTTTTCTGCCATAAAATGTTATCTTCACTTCCTTGCTTGAAAGGGGCTAAAAGTCCTACTGGAGGGGCCGCGGCCCCTCCAGCTCTATCTTTTATTTTATACCTTGTCTGATTTGCAGTCTACCGTTTAGACCTCGTGGAATTCGCCGTCGACGGTGCCGTCATCTTTTTTGTCACCTGGAGGAGGATTCCCACCAGGCGGAGGCTGCTGCGGTTGTTGCTGTTTCTGGATTTCCGGCCCGATCTTCATCATCGCGTCGTTGAGATCCTGAGAGGCTTTCTTCACGACATCTACGCTAGTACCTTTCATCGCATCGCGGAGTGCGTTAATCTTGCCTTCAACTTCTTTGTACATTGCTTCGGGCAGCTTGTCTTTATTTTCGCGTAGAGTTTTTTCCGCGGTATAAGCCATATTATCGGCAGTATTGCGGACTTCGACTTCTTCTTTCCGTTTGTTATCTTCGGCGGCATGGGCTTCGCCCTCTTTCCGCATTTTTTCAATTTCTTCTTTGCTCAGACCGCTGGAGACAGTGATCGTGATCTTCTGTTCTTTACCGGTGCCCTTATCCAGTGCTTTCACGCTCAAAATACCGTTAGCATCAATATCAAAAGTAACTTCTACCTGGGGCATCCCGCGCGGCGCGGGCAAAATGCCGTCCAGCATGAATCGTCCAAGCGTACGGTTGTCGTTGGCCATCTGCCTTTCACCCTGCAGGACATGAATTTCTACGCTCGGCTGACTATCCGTGGCGGTACTAAAGACCTGACTCTTGGAAGTGGGGATAGTGGTATTGCGCGCGATCAAAGGCGTCATTACTCCGCCAAGGGTCTCGATACCGAGGGTAAGCGGCGTGACATCAAGCAATAATACTTCCTTGACCTCACCTTTCAGCACACCGGCTTGAATTGCGGCGCCGATTGCAACCACTTCATCAGGGTTCACGCTCCTGTTTGGTTCCTTGCCGAAAAATTGTTTGACCTTCTGCTGGACAATCGGCATTCTAGTCTGACCGCCAACAAGGATGACTTCGTCGATCTGCGCAGTGGTCAGACCAGCATCCGCAACAGCCTGCTTGCATGGCTCCAGTGTTTTTTCTACCAGGTCCATGACTAACTGCTCCAGTTTCGCACGGGTCAAAGTGACATTCATATGTTTCGGCCCGCTGGCATCGGCGGTAATAAACGGCAGGTTGACATCGGTCTGCTGGACGGTGGAAAGGTCGATTTTGGCCTTTTCTGCCGCTTCTTTCAGTCTCTGTAATGCCATTCTATCCGAGTGCAGATCGATGCCCTGGTCGCGTTTGAATTCATCGCAAAGCCAGTCAATAATCCGCTGGTCGAAATCATCGCCGCCCAGATGGGTATCCCCGGCGGTCGATTTAACCTGGAAAGTGCCTTCGCCGATGTCCAGGACGGAGATATCGAAGGTACCGCCGCCGAGGTCATAAACCGCTATGATTTCATTTTTCTTTTTATCCAGTCCATAAGCCAATGCCGCCGCCGTCGGCTCATTGATAATTCTCAACACATTCAATCCGGCGATGGTACCGGCGTCTTTGGTCGCCTGGCGCTGGGCGTCATTGAAGTAGGCAGGGACCGTGATCACAGCATCGGTGACCTTCTCACCGAGAAAAGCTTCAGCATCGGTTTTCAGTTTTTGCAGAATCATGGCAGATATTTCCGGCGGACTGTACTCTTTGCCGCCCATAATCACTTTAACTTCGTTGTTAGGCGCTCGTACAACCTTATATGTCTTACGGCGGGCATCTTCTTCTACCGGCAACTCACGCCCGATGGGTTCGCCGTATTTACGTCCCATAAAACGTTTAATGGAGTAGACTGTGTTCTCCGGGTTTACGATCGCCTGTCTCTTGGCGATTTGCCCGACCAGACGCTCACCCGTTTTACTTATCGCCACAATTGAAGGGAACAGGTGACTGCCCTCGGATGAGGAGATTACCACCGGTTCGCCGCCTTGCATGACCGCGACTTCGCTGAATGTAGTCCCTAAATCGATACCAACTGTTTTTCCCATTTAAAGTTCCTCCTGCAATATTTTAATTAGTGTTAATTTTCAGATTATGCATTTTGCGTTTTATTCGTTTTTTTCTTCTGCTTTAGTTTCTGTTTTTCCCGGTTCTTTGTTCGGCTTTTTAAGCTCTTCTACAGGTTCACCGTTGCCGACAGCAACCTTGCTGTGACGGATGATTTTATCCTGCAATTTGTAACCTTTCTCAAATTCCTGCACCACCACTCCATCCTCGCCTTTTGTTTGCATGACAGCTTCATGAAGATTCGGATCGAAAACCTCGCCCTTTGCCTTAATCTGGGATAAACCCTGTGTTTCCAGAATCGTCTTAAACTTACGTTCCACCAGTTTGACGCCTTCGACCCAGTCCGCTTTAACATGTTTATGCGAAACCGCGTCAAATGCCCTTTCAAAATCATCCAGGATCGGTAAGATCGTGAGAATAAGCTGGGTGTTAGCATAAACGCCCATCTCTAATCTTTCCTGTTCTGCCCGTCTTTTGTAATTTACAAAATCCGCCTGGCTTCTTTTCCAACTGTCCAGATAATCGTCTGCCTTCTGCTTGTAATAAGCGAGTTCCTTCGCCAAATCCTGATCGGACTCCGCCGTAGTCTCATTATTTACTTGCGCTTTCTCGGGATTGGTCTCTGCCGGTTCTTGGGGTATCATTTGCCCTCCATCTTTTTTATTAATTTCCGCTAATTTCCCGCTTCCGTCGGGATTTTTTTGCCGTACAGCCAGGCAATCAGACCGCTCAGTACTTCTGCCAGATAATCGACTGACGCGATGCTGCGGGCGTATTGCATACGGGTGGGGCCGATGACAGCAATACAACCTATCGCTTCCCCCGGCAGCCCGTACTGACTGATAACGACACTGTAATTCTGGATAGCTTCGGCTTTATTCTCTTTCCCGATAATAACATGCACGCCTCTTCCAACCAGTTTATCCGGCAAAATTATCCTCAGCAGGTTTTTGTTCTCTGTCAAAGCCAGNNAAGGAGCTTCGTATTCTATTTCATCTTCGGTTTTCATTATGTTCAGGATGCAATCGGAAATGCTTTTTTCCAGTTCCGACAACTCTGTTTTCTTCGCCTGAATTTGCGGATTATTCAATCCCGCAAAAATAGCATTCAGTTTATTACTAACCGTTGATAGCTCTGACTGGGATACCGGCTGGTCAAAAACAGTCAGCTGCTGCCTGACGACTGCGCCTTGCAGAACAAGCACCAGCAGTGCGGTCGAATCCTGAATGCTCACTAGCTCCAGATGTTTAAAAACACAATTATCCGGCTTGGCCGTAGCCACAATCGCCATGTTCTGGGACAAATTGGCCAGTAGTGTGGCTGTTAACCTTGCCCATTCTTCCATCCTGGTCTCCACCTGATGGAACAGATGATTGATCATCCGCTGCTGATTGATCGGCAATCTAATATCATCCAGCGTTTCGACATAGTGACGGTAACCCTTGTCTGAAGGCACGCTGCCCGCCGAAGTATGCGGTTGTATAATGTAACCCTCCTGCTTCAGCCGCATCATCTCGTTGCGGATGGTAGCAGAGGATACATCCAACCCGTTATTATGCAGCACACTTTGCGACGGCACCGGCGCCGCCCGCGCAATATACTGCTCGACGATGGACTTTAATATCTTTTCTGATCTTAGTGAAAGTGTTTTATTCATGTTTAGCACTCTAACCTTCGGACTGCTAATACATAATAAATTATCATTTTGAGAAGACATTGTCAAGAGATTTTAGTTACATAATTGTGTCAAACGTGAGACTGTGATAAACTTAATTTATGGAAATTACATGGTTAGGACACTCCTGTTTTAGACTGAAAGGCAAACAAGCTTCTGTTATCACCGACCCCTATTCTCCGGCGACCGGTTACACCTTGGGCAAAGTGACTGCGGACATCGTTACGGTCAGCCACCCCCACCCCGGGCATTCCTACATAGAGGGTGTCAGCGGCGAGCCGCGAATCTTGAAGAGTCCCGGCGAATACGAGGCAGCCGGTGTTTTAACGGTCGGAGTACATACTTTTCATGATGGCGAGAAAGGCGCGCAACGCGGCAAGAATACGGTCTTTGTCATTGATATTGACGATGTAATGATTTGTCACCTCGGCGATTTAGGCCATGTGCTAACCGCGGAACAGGTAGCGGAAATTGACGGTGTAGACATACTGCTCGTGCCTGTCGGCGGCGGTTCGACGATCGATGCCGTGCAAGCAGCACAGGTGGTGCGTCAACTGGAACCCAAGATCGTCATTCCGATGCATTACAAGACCGATAACATGAAAAAAGACCTGGAGACCGCCGACCGTTTTCTGAAAGAGATGGGCGTGAAAGAAATAGTACCTCAGCCTAAATTAACGGCCAATAAAAACAGTTTGCCGCTGACAATGCAGGTTGTCGTATTAAGCTATAAATAGCCCTGATTAACGTTTGTGTCTGGTTGCGTTCACGACCAGCAGCGCCAGCATGATGATGACAACCGCCAGTAGCAAAATTCCAATATACATTATCCACGGCGGAATATTCAGATTCACCGTAATTGCCTGAGGCGTATTTGCTGTCTGCGTTTGTATTATTACTGTGGATACTATTTGTGTCTGCTGCGGAGGCATCTCCGTTGCCGTTTGCTGTGCCGCAAATGCCTGAGAGTTTTCCGGAGGAGCCGTAGTCAGTACCGGAGATTCCGTAACAAAAGCGCTTACTGCGCTCCATGTTCCAAAGCTCGCGGCGTTCCGCGCTTTTACTCTCCAATAATAAGTGGTGTCATTTTCCAGGATAACATCACTCTCCCACGCATTCGATGAAATCGCATTATTTCCTGTTTTTTCGATCACCGGTTTGCCGAAGCTGGCATCTTTGGCCACCATTAAATCGTATTTATCGGCAGAAGCGATTGTGCTCCACTGGAAAAGCGGCCTGACCGGTGTTTTTGTGCCGGCAGCGGGGACGGTAAGCGACGGGGCAATATCAGTTCCTCCCAGTATTGTATTGAACGACCTGGTGTCCGACCAGCGGCTGAGCAGGGGTTTACTGACGCGCACCCGCCAGTAGTAACCGGCGGCCGGAACTAATCCCGCCGGGCGGGTCGAAGCCGCATCGGAGGTGCCCGTCAAACCCGCTGGAATCCCCGTAAAGCCGGTATTATCACTTACCTGCCACTCATATAGGGTCGCAGTATTAACGGCCTGCCATTTCAAGTCAAGAGTAGAGTTTTCCACTCCTGCCGCTTTATCGTCCGGAGAAATTAACGTTACCGGCGATGTGAGATTATCGGCAAAAGTCATTACCCGCATGTTTTTTTCATCAATTGCCCAGAGCTGGTTTCCGCAGCCGGACATTTTACTGAGGAAAACCGTATCATCCAGTCCGGCAAGAATCGTTTCTAATGTCGGGGAAGATGAGGTCGGGTTCAGGGTTCGGACGGCGCCGCCTTTCAAATCTGCATTGACGACCGGCTCGGTGTTTACCGCGTATAAAGTGCCGTCATTTGCACAGAATAACTGTTTGACAATAGCATTGTCCGGCAGGGAACTGCACAGACTCAACCAACCGGTGCTCTGTCCAATCGTAAAACGAAAAATACGGTCTCTTGCTCCAGCCGCTGCTTTCGCCTCGGTATCAGCATAGATGATCTTGTTTTCAATGAATTTGCTGTCAAAGGTCAGGTTGATTTTACCGACACCCGCGTTCAGCGGCAGCGGTTGTCCTACCGGATTAAAGCTTAAACCGTTATCCTGCGACAGGTACACCTGCCCGACCATGTTACCCGCCAGAAGCGTTCGGTCATTTTGATAATTCGGGGATGCAGCCAGAGCAGTTAACGTCACGCTGCCGGCTTCGACCGGAGCGGTGTAAAAATTACCCCCGTTGTGTGTGGCGTATATCAGATTTTTACTGCCGTCGAATGTACTGACAAACCAGTTCTTGCCGTCGACAATTGCCAGCGTGTCGGTACTGCAGGGGGCGAGATGCCAGGTGAAGTTTTGCCCATTATCGTTTGACGTCCAGATCGCAGGGGAATTACTTTTCTGACCGCTGACGATAATTGCCGGGGGAGCGTCGCCGGTTTGCGGCCCGGCNNTTGTCGGTTGTTCGCCACAGGCTCTGTTTCAGCGTCTGGGAATTTAAGGTAAGGATAAAAGCCGTCGCGGGTGCAGGCGAGACAATATCGGTGATATCCGAAATTCTAGTATCGATCAGGCTGATTTGATTCCATGTTTGGCCGCCGTCACTGGAACAGGAAATAGCGCTGTCTGCGCCGCAAGTTGCGCAAACGAGGGTGTGCTGTGGATTGGGCGCTTTCACGGGGCAAGTATCAGTTTGACCGGTGGGCTACCTGGCGGATTGCGTCCAGCTGGTTCCCCCATCATTACTCAAATAAATAATCGGTTTTCGCGCACAGCCTGCGATAAGCATATTGCCGGAGCAAATCAGTCCGGAGACATCAACTGCATTCAAATTGTCAACGGCGCCGATTTTCAGGTCCTTGGCCGCCGAAGGCGCGGGTGAAAAATCTGCGGTTATTTTATAAACACCGCCTTTATTGACGCCGCTATCGATGCCGGCGAAAAATGTATTATTGTTCAAACCAACGTATTTGTCGGGAAAAGCTAAACTGCCGGCGGCAGGGACGATACCGGGAATGCGAACGCTGCCGATAAACCCTCCCCACCTGCCGTTGTTCAGCCGGTTGGTAATGAAGGTATCAATTTCGTTTGAAGCAAGCGCGATGATCTGCCGGTCGTCTGGGTAATCTGGTGAAAAAGCGACACGGTAGACATCATAGTTGCCGATATTGGTGTTTGTCCACGCACCCACAAACTGACTTTCATCCAGCAAATAAACGCCGCCGTACTGCGCAGCATCGTTATCGACGGTGCTGACGGCAACGGTATTGGTAGTGCCGTTACTGACGACATCGATGGAAGTGATACAGACATTCCCGCTGCCGGCGCCGCCCGGGCTTACCGGTACCGGGGTAAAGGTATTTCCGGCATCGATGGATTTAAAAATGCGCGCAGCCGTGGCGTAATAGATAGTTGTGCTGTCCCGGGGCAGTACTGCGATATCAACGATCGCATCGGTAACTTTCCCGGTAGCGATCCATCCGCGGCCGTTATCCGTGGATTTAAAAAGGGTGAAGGTGGTACCTGCAGGATTAGCGCTGCAGTACAAAGTGCCGTCAGGTGCGGCAGTCAGATTCCGGATATCGGAGCCGTTAGCGAGCGTCCATTTACCGGCAATTCCTTCCGCGGGTATATTTACCGGCGTCCACTGCAGCGCATCTGCTGCGGACACCGCCCGATGAAAAGGGACAAGCCAAACCGATAACGTCAACAAGAACAGAGTCAGCAGTCTTCGCACCGTATTTTTCATAGGGGAATTGTACTTTAACGATAATTATATGTCAAATTGTTATTGACATTGGCGCATCTCTTGTGATAGTTAAAACGTCATCATTTATAAATTTTTTAGGAATTGTTAAGAAGCGCCGGGAACGATAGGGACTACCGCAGTTACGCTCACGCCTTATCCCTAAAAAGAAGGGGAGCCCTTCAGCTGAAGGGCTCCCCCGGGATTCAAGTTATCCTTATATCAGATTTACGGGATTCTGCGGGTTCTGACAATCAGGACGATGACGGCGATGATCAGGATTGCGCCGATTGCGATCACAGCCCAGAGCAGTGCCGGAGGAATGGAATTACTGGTACTGGGTTGGGTTAAGGTGATCGATGTCACCGGCTGGGTCATGGTAATGACTGTAGAAGTAGCCGGCGGGATCGTGATCACCGGACCAGTAGTTGCAGTTGTGGTCACAGGCGCTGCTTCGGTGGTGAAGAAGAAGGTAGACCAACCACTTGTTACGGTGCCATTGGTCGCGCGGACTCTCCACCAATACTGGGTGTTGTACTTTAATTGCTCTCTCAAAGGAGTAGCATTGGTCGGGCAGGTTGCGGAGTAGTCAATGATGGCGAATTTATCGGTCTGACCGGTTTCTTCCGCGATGACGAACTCGTAGGTCACGTTGGTACCGGAGACTGCCGGCCAGGTGAAGGTAGTGTTGACATCAACACCGGTCGCACCATTGGCGGGCACCGCATTGACCGGAACAGGTGTACCGTTAACATTTGTTAAAGCGGTCGTGAAGGTCTGGGTCGTCCAGCGGCTGGGTAGCGGGTAGGTAGCCATAACTCTCCAGGAATAAGGTGTGCCGCCTTTCAGGGCATAGGTCGGAGCGCCGGGGTTGATGCCCATAGTAGCAGTGGTGTTTCCTGGTTTGTAGTAATCCATGTTCTGGGTAACTAACCCAGTATTGGCCGTATCAAATACAGGAGTCGTTGCGCCGCTGAAATCAGTGGAAGCTGTGACCTGAACATCATAGTTGGTTGAGGTATTAGTTGAACCGCCGGCCGGGCCGTTCATCGCCGTCCAGTTCAGGGAAACAGAGGTATCGGTGGTCAGGATGGTCTTGTCTTTCGGTGAAACGACGACAGGACCATTGGTGTAGGAATCAACGAAGGTGTAAATAACCTGGTTAACACCTGAACCTGTTACGGTTGAGGTATTTTCGGTGATCTGCAGGGTGTTGCCGGTCGCGGCAGAGGCGAATACGCCTACTCCTGCCGTCCAGTTGCCGCTGGCTCCGGCGGGTTCGTTACTGCCGTTTAAGGCGGTAACAACGCCCGGATAACCGGTAGAAGATGAACCGATGGAAGCAGTGGCGGTACCATTCGGGAAATCGTACTGGTAAATCTGAGCCCAGGTTGCGCCGGTGGTGCCGTCAGGATTGACAGCGTTATAGTTCAGGGAGCGGTAAATACCGTAACCAAAAGCACCAATGGTAGTAACACCGTCATCAACAGTAACATAAGCGGTGCCGTCACCGGCAATTGACCAGCCCTTGACAGGCTTGGTGATCTGGAGTCCGCTCGAAGGCGCTGCAATATTCAGCCAGGAGGTTGTTGCCGGAACGTACATCCAGAGACCGGTAAAGGTTGTGTTCGGGGTAGCGTCGAAGGCATAGAGGGTGCCGTCAGAGGCATATTTGACCTTGACTCTTTCACCAGAGCCAATGCCGGGGATGCCGGCAAGCTGTGTAAAGGTCACTGCACCGTCAGTGGACAGATAGACGGTACCCTGTCTGGAACCGACTGCGAAGGTCATGTGAGTCGCATCTTTACCGCTGCGGGCGATGCTGTTGATATTGGTGGCTGCCGGGGTAAAGGTAGCATTAACATACGGTCGGCTGCTGAAATAGATACCTGCGGGATCGCCGCCAGCGGAAACAATATAATAGGCATCATTTTCAATATAGTTGAAGCTACCGATCGCGATCGGAGAACCGATCGGGGAATAGGTCGAACCATTGTTGCTGGTAAGCAGGGCAATGTTCGAACCGTTGGTGATAACCCAGGTATTGTTGGTGGCATAGCTCTGGGAACGGGCAGGGCCGCCGCAACTTGCATTATTAGCGCCCCAGCCTTTGCCAAAGACACGGACCCAGCTAACACCTTTATCAGTACTCTGGCATTCTCCACCATTGTTGCTGAGGTTGGAGAACCAGCTGGTGTCGCTGACAATATCGATGGTCGGATTCAAACCTGCCAATCCAGCTGCACCGGCAGATGTCTGGACGGAGATCAGACCGATCTGGTTGAAGGTGTTACCGTTGTCCGCGGAAACGTTGATAGCGCCGCCGTCGCCTGAATAATAGGTTACAGGTGTCCCGACATTGACAAAGCCGGTGGAACCTACTAACAGTTTGGCGTTATTCGTGCCGCAATACCACAAACCGGTAATCGCTGTGCCGGTGACTCCTCTATAAGCAGCGGAACCGACCCAGGTTACGGTGGATGCGGTAACGGCGGTGGTGATATTCAAAGCACTTGTATTAGGTGAGGCAACTACTACGGCTGCAGTAGCTGTCGGGCCTTGAACCGCGATACCATTGGGGACGAGTACGGCTTGATTAAGAATATTGGTGACGGTGCCACCTGTGGCGACACGTCCTGATATTTTGTATAGTGCCAGGTTTGTACCTACAAGTACCATACCGGTGGAGTTGGCGAAGTAGTCAGTACCAGCCTCAATTACAGCTGATGTGGCTACGTATGGGGTAACTGCCGGAGTTGCACTTGTATTAACCAGCGGGCAGACAGGAAGGATGGAGTTATTCCAGCCTAAGGCTGCGATATTAGAACTAAGATAAGTTGTGGTGCTGTCAGTGTAAACAGCCATAACCTCAGCATCTGACTGGTAGTTGGGGCTGAGTTTGACAGCCAGGACAGCCGGGTCAAAACCCGCACCACCCAATGTGGTGTTGATAGTTAAAGCACCTAATGTTGTGATAACAACAGTAGTTGTTGCGCCAGCTGCTAAAGTAAGCGGTGATCCGGTTACAGTAGCTCCACCAGCTCCTGAAGTTGCATTGCCGCTTACGCCGGCAGGATTGGTGACGGTAAAGTTCAACGCATTAGTAATTGCGACTGTAATTGTTCCGGTAGCAGCGGCGCTGGATACAGTGATTGTATTAACGCCTGCAACCAATGCTGCACCCGCTGAGATTGTCATCGGGGCAGTCGGGGTAGCTGTACCGGTGAACCCTGCAGGTAGCGTAACGGTGAATGATTGGCCTACAGCGGTGTTGGTAACAGTTAACGCAGTGCTTAATGCTGTCGTTGACAGAGTAGCCGGTGTAGCGGTTGCAGTTCCGGCTGTTACAGCCATACTTGGCAAAGAGAAGGTGACTGATTGGGCATTTGAAGTGATTGAAGTACTGGCAATAACTGTTCCATTAGCAATCGTGCCGAAAACGCCGACGCTACCAAATTTCATTGCGCCGACTTCAGCCCAAGTGAAACCACCGGCTTGGAATACCAAGACGTTGCTGAAAGCGTTATGAACACCATCGCCTCTAACACCAATATAGACGGCAAGTACGCCATTGGTGTAATAGGAACCGACATCCATTGATGTAATGGTGCCGCCCTCAAGTTTGGTTGCCAGATCGCCGGTAACATTGTTCGCAGTGGCTAAACCGCCGGAGATCATCCAGACCTGAGTAGAGGTCGCCAAGACTACGGTGCCGTCGGTCGCGAATTTCGGGGAGACTTCCAGATCTACGAAAGTGCCACCGAATGACACGCCGGGCGCGGGAACCGCGGTATTAAACGCTAACGCGGTAAATGATTTCCCAGCATTGCTGGAATAATAGAGAATCTTTGCGGCATCATCCCATGCATAGATGGAATTGCCATCCGCGGATGCGGTAACCGCAGTAACCGTTGGATTACTGTTTGCTGCACCCGTAAAGGTGGTGGTGGTCGCTGCGCCGGATGCGAATGAAGGTGTACCCGCGCCACCGATAAAATAGTTTAAGTTACTGGGCAGACTGTAAGGCGTGAAGACCATCTGGTTGGTAGCAGCGCTCACACCTGCGGGTGCGGCGGTGATCCCGACCAAAAGGCTGGCCAGTGTTGCCAATGTAATGACAACGCCCAGAACCTTTAATGATAATTTGCTTTTCATCGACTTTAAAAATCCTCCTAAAATTACTTAAGTCCGTCATGCCAAAAAGCTGCTGCATGAAAGACAGTTAGACTCGTATAGATTGTAACCCCTTAACATCTCGCGTCATACGCTGTATTTCCCTTGCGGGTTAGTTCCACCAACATCACCTCCCTCTTTTACATAATCTTACTTTCATTATATCACGTAACCGTGATTTGTCAAGCTAAAGTGAATTCAACTGACGTATTATACTATACTCTGTCAATACCATGGCAAGCCCTACTTTTGGTTTATCCAAAAATCCTGCTTTATAAAACCAGGTTCTAAACATTTAATAAATATTTTTCAAGTATTGGTGAAGAGCGGACAAGAAGAGTTAAAATTGGTCCGCTTAATATATACAACGAATTTCAAGGGATTTTGTTACTAAATATTTTTGGTACTATTTTTACATTGCGTACTGACGAACTGTCCAAACACTATAACACATATTTCAGATAATTGCACTAAATATATTTAAACAGGTTCACCGAATCCGTTTTTGATTATCATTGCGGGGCCGGGAGAGGAAAACTAAAGCCTTTTCACCATGTAATCGCCGGCAGACCGGTAGCCNNGCAAGTTGAATTCCTCCCGGGCAATACGTTCCGCTTCTTTCAGCAGCGCTTTACCAAGCCCTTTATGCTGGGCGGAATCCGGACTCTGATTTTTCAACGGCACTTCCGGCCCGTAGACATGCAGTTCACGGATCACTGCCGCAGGTGTTGTGTTTTCCAACCCGGAAACCGGAATCGATTCCGACTGAATGCGCAGCCGCAATAATCCGAACAGCGTTTCTCTTTCATCTTCAAAAGACAGGAATATTTCAGCACCGCCGGAAGCCGGATAATCCATTCTTTGCAGCGTCGGTTCGCCCATTTTCCTGCCGCTGGCGGCGCGGTGCCCGTATTCGCGGCAGCGGATGCAGTGGCACTCGAGGCCTTTTTCCTGCATCCGTTTTTTGACCGGGCCGCGCAGAGAATCCTTGTAGCCTGCGGTGATAAACTTGACCGGGATATCACGCAGCACGCGGGAGATGCGCACATATTTCGGCACGATTGCTTTAATCCCGGCCACCAGATCGAGCAGCGTACTATTATCGTAAGGTTGATAGCGCCCATCTAAAAACCATTTTTCCAGTTCGGTACCGGCTACGACCATGGTCGGATAGATTTTCAGCCCGTCCGGACGGAAACGCGGGTCTGCAAATAACTGCCTGGATAGCGCCAGATCATGCTCCGGTGTGGAGCCGGGGAGACCGGGCATCCAGTGGTAATGAACCTTGAAACCGTATTTTTTCAGCAGCGCCGTGGCTTTGACCACATCTTCCACCGTGTGTCCGCGGTGCACCAGCCGGTAGATTTCATCATCGAGTGTTTGCACGCCCATTTCCACGCGGGTGGTGCCGAATTCCAGCATGCGTTTCACTTCATCTTCGCCGCAAAAATCCGGGCGCGTTTCCACACACAACCCGACACAGCGGCAGGCGGCTTTTTCGTTAACCTGCTTAGCCTCGGCCAATGAGCCTGATATTGCGCCGTTGAGCGCATCATAACAATCTTTTATGAATTGATACTGGTAATCGATCGGCGTGGAAAGAAACGTGCCGCCCATGATGATCAGTTCGATCTTATCAGTGGGGTGCCCCATATCCGCCATGCTGTCCAGCCGGACGCGAATCTGTTTCACAGCGTCGAACCGGCATTCTATTCCCCGCAGCACTGCCGGCGATTCGGGTGTATAACTCTGCGGCATGTTGGAAAAAGTGGGACAATATACGCAGCGTCCCGGACACGGCATCGGCATCGTCATTACTGCAACGGGCGTCACTCCTGAGATGGTGCGTGTGGATTTTCGCTGGGCAGGCAGTTCTTTCTTCATAGCTAACTTAAGTGTAACAAAAAGCGGGGAAGCTGTCATACCATCGGGACTAAAAAGAAAATTCCAAGTGCCAAGGCTGTCCGATAATAGCTATTAGAAGAAATTTATATAGATTCCTCCCGCGCTTCCTTTTGGAAATTGGTTGAAGTGCGGGCCCAATGGCGATCAGGTTGAGAATAATAAAAACAAATATTCTATTCCGGCAAAGCTTGAATAGAATATTCACGACTTGTCATTGTCGGGCTTGACCCGACAATCCAGCGGATTTCGAACCACCTCATATACCTTACTGGTGAAAAAGTTGCCAGCTAGACGATCGTTTAACATTTTGAATTGGGACATTGTAGTTTGTTTGGATCCTGGTATTTGTAATATTGAATTTTTTTAGCGTTTCGGATTTAGAGTTTAGTATTTTTCATGCTATAGTGTTACCAATGGCAGAAAATCTGAGAGCAGTATTCAATCAAATCGCGCCCGGCTGGTACAATTACCGTCACCGCACAATTTTTCGGGCCGAACTGGAAGCGCTGGCGAAAGAGTGGCAGTCCGGGAAACTGCTTAATCTCGGCTGCGGGCACGGCGCCGACTTTATTCCGTTTGCGCAGAACTTCGAACTGCACGGGATCGATTTTTCGGAGGAAATGCTCAAACTGGCCCGCAAGTATGCCGCGAAGTACGATTTCGCGGTAAATCTGACCGCCGCCGATTTTTGTCACCTTCCTTATTATAATGAAGCCTTCGATTATATTATCTCCGTCGCGGCTTTACATCACCTCGCAAAATCGCAACAGGCTGCAGCATTCCAGGAACTGAAGCGCGTATTGAAGCCCCACGGCTCGGCTTTCGTCACGGTCTGGAACCGGCAGCAACCACGTTTCTGGTTCAAAGGGAAAGAAACGCTGGTGCCCTGGAAAGTCCAGGACAAAATCCTGTACCGGTATTATTATTTGTTTACTTACGGCGAATTAAAAAAAACTGCGGAACAGGCAGGTCTGGCCGTCATAAAAATATTTCCGGAAAGCGCTTACCGGTTCCCGGTCAAGGCCTTTTCGCGGAATATCTGCCTGCTCGTGAAGAAAAATTGATAATGCGGACTATACGGGCTTTGAATTCTTTGAAATAATGATATACTTTATATATATTTGACAAAATCAGCGATAAGAATTACTATGCGATTTACAAAGTAGTAATGATTTATCTTGCAGGAGGTATTACCGGAGCATGTTAACCAAAATAAAATGTTCAAAGTGCGGAGCTGATAACACATTCTCCCTGTCCGACCCCATGTATGTAGGCCCGTTCAAATGTTACAAATGTCACACGACTTTTAAAATCACAATGGAACACAATGTTCTGAAGTCCTGTGAACCGCTGGACCCGCAGGAATTGGCCAAAATGGAAGAAATCCAGGCCATGAAAGATAAATTCAGACGGGGCGGCGCATAATCCGTAATATCGTCTGAATGGCAATGGGAGTCTGAAAGGAGGCTGTTATGCCTTTTATCATAGTTGAGATGTGGGACGGGCGTACCGTCGACCAAAAGAAAATCGTGGTGGAAGGGATTACTGCGACGTTTGTGAAAATCGGTGTTCCCGCTGAAGCGGTCCACATTGCGATTCATGATGTTCCCAAACATAATTGGGCTGACGGCGGCAAGCTGGCTTCGGAGCCTAAGTCCCCGTGATCTTTCATTAATATTGGAATACCCGGATTAAATTGTCAGGGGTGATGTAATGCAGCCCGGTAACTGGATTTTAATAGCAATAATCGCAATACTCCTGATCCTCTTTACTTTAATGAGGAGAAGGGGTGGCGCCACCAAATACCCCGAAGTGGTACAGAGTCTGCTTTTTGATATTAAGATCAATCAGGCCCTTGCCGCGAATTTCCTGATTATAGCAAAACCCCGGTGGTTCGAGAATGCGAACTGGATGCTGAATAAGGACAAAATCAACTTTCTCGGAGAATCCGCCAAAGAAATGCTCAGAGAAATTTTTGCCATGGTGGAAGACTATAACAAGCAGATCAAAGCCGCCAAAAAAGCTAAAAGCGACAGCTACAAATCGATCGACCTGACCAGATTTAAAGAATTGCTGGACAAATGCCGGCAGGAACTGGAAGACTGGATGATACAAACAACCGGTCAGAAGGATCTGCCACCCAAATATCCCACGCTGATGGGAACCTTTTTCGGTGAACGTTAACCAGATAGCGGCTTCTTTTATTTCTTAACCGCGACCTCATTATGGATTACCCCGAATTTCTGCTGGTATGATTCTTTTACCTGAGTGAATTTCTCTTTAAATGAAGGCGAACCAACGTATTCGGTAGACATGATCACCGCATCTTCTTTATTATCCAGGTAATACGCTTTACGCACGCCGAGCTTATCAAAACCGAACTTGGTATAGAGATTCTGCGCGACCAGGTTCGAGACGCGCGCTTCCAGTGTGACAATACGCGCCTGTTTGGCCATTGCCAGTTCGACAATCGCAATCATCAGCGCTTCCCCGATTCCCTGTCGGCGGTTTTCTTTGCGCGAGGCAATGCTGGTAATGTGCGCTTCATCCGCCATCAGCCACATTCCGGCAAAACCCACGATGTCGATGTCTTCCTGCGGGTCATCCGGCGGCGTCTGCGGGCTCGCAAAAAACTTGCGGATACGATCCATTATCCCCGGCTGCTTTTCCTTACCGGAGAATTTTTGCGTAGTTGGCGAATCCTGATTTTTCGGCTGGTAAGCGATAATGTAATAAGCCAGGCCGTTTTCCAGTTCGCGCGGAAAATTAGTCGGCGGCCATTCGGTAGGAAAGGCATCGCGGTCAATGACGGTGACCTGGGGGATGTCCTGTCGTTGCATAAAACGTATATTCAGGGGCATATTTTCCTCTAATTCTCTGTATTCTAGCACATCATAATTTTACTTGCTATAATCACGTGAGCGTAATAGCCCGTTTACTTGAGCCTGCTCCAAGCGTGAAACCTATCTTTTTTCGTTATCCTTCGTTAAGGTATATTACTGAGTGTACAATCAGAGGTAAAAATGAAAGGAAGACGGGAATCCAGAGCCCACGTAAAGTTGGAAAGGGGAGTGGGGCAAGATGAGCAAAATAACAACGTCGTGTTGGAAGCCGGTTTATCCTTTCGCCCAAGTTGGCAAGGGGAAAGTAAGTGTTAGGTTCTGCGCAAGATTCTTCTGAACAATTGCCTAGCTGAGTTACCGTCGGTTAGAGCACCATTTTGAGATACTGCTATGAAAGCCCTGCGGATGAGGTTAATGTCATCAGAATCAAGTTTAGGACGGATACTAATATGAGGCGGTACTTCTTGAAAGCTGGATTCGATTAAAACATCAATGTTATCTTTAGCATCGGTGACAGGTTCAGTGCTTACAGATTGAGGATGTTCAGGTATCATGAGAGGATGTTGCTTGATATTAGGGTCAGTTCCAGCGTTGAGTTTGTCGGATAAAAGTTGAAGCGGTGAATATTTGAGTGCCAGTTTATCTTGAACATCGTGCATATAGATTTGCGATGTTTTAATATCATCGTGCTGAAGTAATGATTGAACTATTAAGGCACTTCCAGATTCAATCCCGACTATGGAAGCAGAAGTATGACGCAGGGTATGTGCGCCAATTTTTTTACCTGTTATTCCAGCCTCAATCATGAGATTACGCACTCGTTGTGTTAACGATGCTCTGGTAGAAGGCTCGTCTGAAAAAATGGTATTATTGTCAGGTTCGTTGCGTTTACCATTCCTGACAATGTGTTTGAAAACATAGCTTTCGTTTGATCCCGCTAGGTCTTTGAGGATTATGCAAAGGCGAGGGTCAAGACGGTAAGTGCGTTCACCCGTTTTACCAACAACTTTGATCTGATTTTCGAGAACATCAGAGCCTTTGAGTTGTATTAATTCTCCAATTCGGCATGCAGAATCGATGAGGGTTAAGATAAGAGCCCTGTCGTAATCAGTGTAGCATCGAGCGATAATTTGGCCGATTTCCTGAGGAGAAAAATAGCGGCGGGNNGGGTAAAACCCGAGAAAGTTTGATAAATTAGTGAACTAAAACCTGGTCAGGCTGAGAGGGAATTTATCTAGTGCAAGAAGAATTAGACCTTGTCCAGCGGGCACGGCAAGGCGAACAAGAGGCATTTGCCCAATTATATGAAAATCACTTTGATAAAATATTCCGTTATGTGGTTCTGAAGATCAGGAATCAGGCTGAGGCAGAAGATATGACCCAGCAGGTTTTTATCAAAGCGTATGAGTCAATCGGCTCTTACCAGTCGCAGGGTGTACCCTTTACTGCCTGGCTGTTCCGCATTGCGCATAACCAGATGGTGGATTACGTGAGAAAACAGAGTAAAAGACAGACAGTGCCGCTGGATGAATCGTTACAGATCATGGACGATTGCGATGTGGAACATGAAGTGGAAACAAAAATAGAGATGGAAAAAGTAGTTTTAGCTACCGCAAAGTTGACGAAAGCGCAGCGCGAGGTTATCAGCCTGCGTTTTGCCGGCGGGCTATCGATTACCGAGGCGGCAAAGACAATGAGGAAGAGCGAGGGCGCGATCAAAGCATTACAGCACAGCGCGATCCTGGCGCTGCGGAAAACACTGGTGGGGGGAGTGAACGGTGGGAACTAATAAACAATTCGACAACATATTGAATGAATGCCTGGAAAAACTGATTACCGGACAGGAAACGGTTGAACAGTGTCTGCAGCGTTATCCTCAATACGCAGCGGAACTGGAACCCCTCCTGCGTACCGCGACGATGGTGAATAAAGCGGTTGATGTGAAACCCTCCGCGGAATTCCGGGCTAAAGCCCGTTATGAAATGCAATTAAAGATGGCGCAATCCAAAGCTCCCGCCAGAGCGCCCACCCGTACTGCCAGATTCGTACCGCGCTGGGCAATTGCGGTAGGCGCCGTGATGCTGGTTTTTGTGCTTGGCGGCGGTAGTGTTTTGGCTTCCAATAACGTCATGCCGGGAAATATTTTATATGGTGTTAAACTGGCGAAAGAAACGGTACAGGTGAAATTAGCCGGTTCCACAGAAAAGAAGACCGAATTATACGTGACGATGGCCGCGAACCGGGTTAACGAAATGACCTGGATGGCCAGCAATAATAAAACCCAGAATATCGAAGCGGCGGCTTTGCGGCTGGATAATTACTATACACAGATCGGTAAATTAGCATCGGTGGGAAATAACGCAATGGTTTTCACCCCCTATAATTCATCCAACCAATCGAACACTTTTAGTTGGGGAGCAACGACGACTGAAACCCAATCCGGGACCACGATGACACAAGCTGCCACTACCCAGCTTGCAGGCGCTGGAAAAAGCGCTCCGCCGAATCCTGCAACAACCACTACTGCCGCGGCGACAATTACTCCCACGGTGACTAGCACCGTTGTCGCACCCGTGACGACGCCTACCCTGTCAGCAGTTGCGCCATACACGCCTGCTCCGACGACGGCTGTAACGACAACAAATGTTAATATTTTACCTATAACAATACCCCCCGAGACCAGTACTGTAATTACTGTCACGCAACCGGCCACCACTTTTGTAATAACTCAACCCGCTGCCTCATCTCGCAGCGGTATCCATGATAATAATGTCTCCGGCGGTAATAGCAACCAGGTAGCCACCAATAACGGCCTGTCGCTCAGTGCCAGTAATTATTCCAGTCTGATGAATATTCTGCTTTACAACTCGGTAACCCAGCCGGAGGAAATTCAGAAGCTGCTGGATTCTAACCAAGTCCCGGAGAGCGTTAAACCAACCCTGCGCAGGGCGCTGGCAGCATCGCAAATCAACTATCAAAATGCCATCAATAATTTCAGCTCTTCGAACAATAATTCCACCGCTCCTGGCAATCCTTAAGCCCTGAATTCTGCCTGCTAACGCCCTGGTTGTTGACGCATGTTAACTCTGCGTAAAATAAACGTGAAGGGCACCTGCAGAGCCTGAATTATTTATCGGATAATCATTTTAGCTGCTATCCCGTCGAAGATATCAACGTTATAATTGTTAGACAACACAATATATAAGGAGCGTGTGAAATGAAAAAAAGATTTCTTTTATTATTCGCAGGGATTGCGATTCTCGTACTAATGGCAGGGCTTGCGACCAGCTGCCAACCGTCCGTATCCGCAGCGGCGGGTGCGAATCAGCAAACAGGCATTTCCGTATCTGGTGATGGGAAGGTCACCGTCACGCCTGATGTGGCAAATATTCAACTCGGCATCCAGGCACAGGCAAAAACAGTCGCGGATGCGCAGAGTCAAGCCGTGAAAGCCATGAACGATGTGATGGCCGCTCTCACCAATAATGGCGTTGCGCAGAAGGATATTCAAACTCAGTATTATAATATCCAGCAGACCACCACCTACGACAACGTCAAACAGCAGCAAATCGTCACCGGCTATGAAGTCAGCAACGTCGTCAATGCCAAAGTCAGAGATGTGACCAAAGCCGGATCCGTCATTGACGCGGTAACCGCGGCAGGCGGCGATCTTACACGTGTGAACAGCATTCAATTCTCTCTGAATGACCCGACGGCTGCCACTGACAAAGCCCGAGAAATGGCAATGGCCGATGCCAAAGATACAGCCACCCAGTTAGCAAAACTGGCTGGGGTAACCCTTGGCAAACCGATTTCGATCTCAGAGAATAATACTTCCGTGCCGCTGTATGCGCCGGTATACGCTAAAGCGGCAGACTCTGTATCATCCACACCGATAAGCCCCGGGGAACTGGATATCACACTCTCGGTGCAAGTAGTATATGCGATCCAGTAAAAACTGATATTTCGGAGACCGGCGTCTTCAGGAAATTTAGTGCCAAAGACGGGATCAGGGGAAGTGAGTGAATTGAGGTGGGGTTAAAAAGTCCCGGCAAATACCACTGACGCTAAACTCAAAAACCGAAGCCGGTTAAAAAATGGCGGACGTTCATTTATGAGCGTCCGCTCTTTTTATCTTTACAGGATTACATCGCAGCGCAGGATAGCGTACATTTCCACATCCTCAAATTTGTCCCACTTTTTCCACGCTTGCCGCAGGTGCCCCTCATGCTGCAGGCCGATTTTCTGCATGACTTTGCCGGAACGGGGATTGCGTGTCATGTGTCTGGCGCAGATACGGTTCAATGCCAAAACTTCAAATCCATATTTCATTACAGCCGCGCCTGCTTCCGAACAATAGCCTTTGTGCCAATATGGTTTGCCGATCCAGTATCCAAGTTCCGCATTTTCGTCTTCTTTGGAGATAGTTAAGCCAATCCCGCCGATGAGAAATCCATTCGGTTTGTCAGTAATGAGAAACTGTACCGATTTACCTTCATCAAAACTTTTCTGTCTCATACTTATCCATTCTTCAGCCATTCCAACAGAATAAGGATGAGGGATTGAGTGCATAGTGTCCGATATCCGGCGATCTCCGATAAGTGTCTGCAGTTCTTTGGCATCTGCAAGAGAATATGGACGCAGAATCAAGCGTTCGGTTGTCAGAGTAGGCTGTTCTTTCATAGAAGTACCTCTGTTTTTACAACAGGCCGGGTTGGGCGTTTTTCTCTTTGTTGTAGGGTATACCAAGGTGCTGGTAGGCTAGTGGTGTTGCTACTCTGCCGCGCGGTGTACGGTCCAGGAAGCCCAGCTGCAGCAAATAGGGCTCGTAAACATCCATGATAGTATCTGCTTCTTCGCTGATGGAAGCAGCGATCGTTTCCAGCCCTACGGGGCCGCCGCCGAATTTTTCAATTATCGTATGTAATACCTTGCGGTCGAGGTCATCCAGACCGATCGGGTCGACTTCAAGTTTGGAGAGCGCTGTCACGGCGACTTCTTTTGTGATAACCCCATTCGCCCTGACCTGCGCGTAATCCCGGACACGTTTCAATAATCTGTTAGCCACACGCGGCGTGCCGCGGGCACGGCTGGCAATTTCGTCCAGTCCATCCGATTCCGCTTTGATCTGTAGAATCTGCGCCGAGCGTTTGACGATCGTTTTGATCGCTTCCTGGTCGTAGAAATCGAGGTGATAGACGCTGCCGAAGCGGTCCCTTAACGGGGCGCCGAGCAAGGCGTAGCGAGTGGTCGCGCCGATCAATGTAAAGGGCTGTAAATCCAGGCGCAGGCTGCGCGCACCGGGCCCTTTGCCGATAATCAGGTCGATTGCGGAATCTTCCATCGCGGGATAAAGTACTTCTTCCACGGCTTTATTGATGCGGTGGATCTCATCGATAAATAACACGTCCATTTTTTTTAGATTGGTGAGTATCGCTGCCAGGTCGCCGGTGCGCTCGATGGCGGGACCGGAGGTAATCCGGATTTGTACGCCTAGTTCCGCCGCCACGATATTCGCCAGGGTGGTTTTTCCCAGGCCGGGCGGACCGTAGAGCAGCATATGGTCAAGAGCTTCGCCGCGTTTTTTCGCCGCGGCGATCGCGATCATCAAATTATCTTTGACCTTATTCTGCCCGATGAATTCCGACATCTGCTTTGGGCGCAGGCTGGATTCGATGGGGCTATCTTCAACGACGGGTTTCCCCGAAACAATGCGTCCGATATTTGTATCCTTTTCGTGATAATCTTCTGGCGGTATTATACCATACCGGGGGTGAGGAATTACCAGTGCGTTTATTATTCGCCATTTGAATCTTGGTTCTTGGAAATTTTTTGATTATTTATTGCGCAAAACTGAAGCGCCCTGTGAGTATCTATTTCACAGGGCGCTTAAAAACAGTTGCTTTGGGGGATGAGTCTAATTAATCTGCATCGTCCGCAGCGTCATCGACGTCGACATCCTCTTCTGTGTCTGTATCATCATCCGATTCATCTTCGTCGATGGACATATCTATTTTCTCGGGCTCTTCGCCTTCGACCGAGATTTCTTCGTCCATCTTGTCCAGTACTTCTTCGAGGGCAGCGACAGGCGCCGGTACCATTTCCTCGAGCGGCTTGTAGCGGGCCGGAATCAGACGTCCGATGATGACGTTTTCCTTCAGACCGATAAGTCTATCCGTCGCCCGTTTAATCGAGGCTTCGGTCAGGATCTTGGTCGTCTCCTGGAAAGATGCAGCAGCCAACCAGCTGCTGGTGCTCAACGCGGCTCTTGTAATACCTAACAGCACCGGATGCGCTGTGGCAGGCTCGCCGCCTTCAGCCAGCACTTTCGCGTTGATATCTTCATAGTTGAAGCGGTTGGCCAGTTCGCCCGGGATCAGTTCGGTGTCGCCGGAAGAATCTGTGCGTACCTTGGATAACATCTGGCGCACGATGGTTTCAATATGTTTGTCGTTGATAGTTACACCCTGAGAACGGTAAACCTTCAGTACTTCATCTACCAGGTAACGCTGCACGGCTTCTTTTCCGGAGATGTTCAGGATATCCTGCGGGTTCAGTTGACCTTCGGTCAGCTGCTGTCCGGCGACGACTTTCGCGCCATTTTGCAAGCGCAGTCTGGTAGCCGATGAGACATGATAAACACGCTCGTCTTTTTCCTCGTAAGAGATCGAGATCTTGCCGCTCTCAATGGATATTTTGCCTGAAACCGGGGAGATCAGCGCCTGTGTTTCATCGGGTGCTGTAACAGCTTTCGCTTCTTTGTCTGCCTTGGCTTTTGCCTTATCTACAGGCGGGGCGGCCAGTATTGTGCCGATTTCCACCTGTTGTCCGTTCTTGACTGCCAGTTTCCAGCCGGCTGGGACCTGACGCTCATCGCTGAAGGTCTCGCTGCTGGTTACCTTGATCACCTGTCCGTCATCGGTCTCGGTGACTTCGGCTTCGCCGTTTATCTCGGATAAAACAGCCTGGTTCTTCGGGTTTCTGGCTTCGAACAACTCTTCGATTCTGGGTAAACCGGTGGTAATATCCAGACCGACAACACCGCCGGTGTGGAATGTTCTCAATGTCAGCTGTGTTCCAGGCTCACCGATACTCTGCGCCGCGATGATACCGACAGCGGTATTCATGCCGATGATGTTACCGCGCGCTAAGTCACGGCCGTAGCATTTCTGGCAAACACCCTGTTTTGCCTGACAGGTGAGCGGAGAACGGATATTGACACTCTTAATACCGGCCGCGGCAATCTGTGCAGCCTTTTTATCGTCAACTTCCTGATTACGTTCGACGATAATTTCGCCGGTCCTGGGGTCAACGATGTTGCTGGCGGCTAACCGGCCAATAATACGCTCGCTGAGACTAGGCAGTAGGCCTTTTTCCTGCGTTTCGTATATCCAAAGTCCGTCGATAGTGCCGCAGTCTTCTTCCAGCACGATGCAATCGTGGGCGACATCAACCAGACGTCTGGTCAGGTAGCCGGATTCCGATGTTCTTAAAGCGGTATCGGCCAGACCTTTACGTGCACCATGTGTCGAAATGAAGTATTCCAGCACGCTTAAGCCTTCGCTAAAGCTGGCCTTGATCGGGAAATCAATGATTCTGCCGGAAGGGTTGGTCATCAGACCGCGCATGCCGGCCATCTGTCTGATCTGTGTCATATTACCTTTGGCTCCGGAGGTGGCCATCATATAAATACCACTTAAGGGGTCCAGACTTTTCTGGGTAGCTTCGGTGACTTTGTCCGTGGTCTCCATCCAGACACGCACGACTTCATCGTATCTTTCATCTTCTGTGATGAGACCGTTCTCGAACTGGCTTTCGATCAGGATTGTCTTTTCTTCAGCCTCTGCAATCAGCTTGGGCTTGGATTTCGGCACTTCTATGTCGCTCATAGCGATCGTGGTTCCGGATTTAGTAGCGAACTTGAAGCCCATATCCTTGATTCTGTCCATCACATCGGCCATATCTTCGTCGCTCATGATCTTGGCGCAGTCCGCCACGATCTTTTTAATCGTCGATTTATCGAATGTAGTATTGCGGAAACCAATTGACTTCGGGAAAGCATCGTTGAAGATAATTCTGCCGACACTGGTCTTGATCCGTTTGCCTTCAGCATCTCTGACTTCGATCTCAGCCTTCAGATCGATAACACCCAGGTCGTAGGCCAGTTTCGCTTCATCAAAACTGCCGAATAGTTTACCTTCGCCTTTGATACCGGGCCGGATACTGGTCAGATAATAGCAGCCCAACACCATGTCGAGGGTGGGGGTAACGACCGGGTCACCGGAAGACGGTAATAACATGTTATGGATACTGAGCATTTGTTCCCGCGCGCCTTTAACGGCCGCTTTGGACAGAGGCAAATGGACAGCCATCTGATCGCCATCGAAGTCCGCGTTAAAGGCGGAGCAAACCAGCGGATGGATCTGAATGGCGGCGCCGTCAATTAGTACGATTTCAAATGCCTGGATACTAAGGCGGTGCAGGGTCGGAGCGCGGTTGAGCAGGACAGGTCTCTCTTTGACCACTTCTTCCAGAATGTCATAGACTTCCGGTTTCGCTCTTTCCACCTGACGGCGGGCGCTCTTGATATTATGGGTCAGCCCCTGTTCGATCAGGCGGCGCATAACAAAGGGTTTGAACAATTCCAGTGCCATCCGGCGCGGTAGACCGCACTGATGCAGTTTAAGTTCAGGCCCGACGACAATAACGGAACGTCCGCTGTAGTCCACGCGTTTGCCAAGCAGGTTCTGGCGGAAACGCCCTTGTTTGCCGCGTAACATATCGGAAAGTGATTTCAGTTTATGGCTGCCGCTGATGGAAACCGGTTGACCGCGCTTGCCGTTGTCAACCAGGGAATCCACCGATTCCTGCAGCATTCTTTTTTCGTTGCGGATGATAATCTCCGGCGCTCCGATTTCCACGAGGTGGCGGAGACGGTTATTACGGTTAATTACCCGTCTGTATAAATCATTGATATCGCTGATGGCGAAACGTCCGCCGTCGAGCTGCACGGTCGGTCTGAGATCAGGCGGCAATACCGGCAAAACGGTTAAGATCATCCATTCCGGTTTGTTGCCGCTACGGCGGAAGGCCTCGATGACTTGCAACCGCTTGCTGGCTTTGCGCCGTCTTTGCCCGGACGGGGAATGCCCTTCCTGTATCATCTCGATGCGGAGTTTGTCCAGATTGATGGCTTTAACAATTTTTAATATCGCGTCGGCGCCCATACCGGCTTCGAAAATATTGCCGTATTTTGTTTTTAGATCGCGGTATTCGGTATCGGTCAAAAGTTTCTGCACCCGCAGGTTTCTGACTCTTTCCACTTCGCTGGTGGCTTGATCTCCGGCCTCTTCATTTTCCTCGACCAGGTCGCGCCGCATTTGATTGACCTCTTCCACGGTTGCTTCGGTCATAGTCTCAACTTTTGTTTCGAGGGTGGTCTGGCGGTTGGTCGCTTCCTGTACGGTATTCTTCTCCAGCCGGGCGATCAGTTCCTGTTTGGCATTCTCGTCCACCGATGTGACAATGTAGTGTGAGAAATAGAGCACGCGCTCCAGATTCCGCGGTGCCAGATCGAGCAAAAGCCCTAACCGGCTGGGTATACCTTTCGCGAACCAGATATGACTAACCGATGAGGCCAGTTCAATATGCCCCATACGCTCTCTTCTCACCTTGGAACGGGCTACTTCCACTCCGCACTTGTCGCAAATAATACCCTTAAAACGCACCTTTTTGTACTTACCGCAGAAACATTCGTAGTCTTTGGTCGGACCAAAGATCCTCTCGCAGAAAAGTCCGTCTCTTTCCGGTTTTAACGTACGGTAGTTAATTGTTTCCGGTTTGGTCACTTCACCGTAAGACCAGCTTCTGATTTGTTCCGGCGAAGCTAACGAAATACGTACTGCATCAAAATCATTTACTTCAAGCATCCTAATTTACCTCTTCCGTTTTCGTTTCGTTTTCCGACTTAACTTCATCGATTATTGCGTTGACAGGGACTTCTCCAGGTGCTCCATCAGGTGATTCCAGCATGGGCGGTTCGGGGGATTCCATGACTGCCGGAGCTTTTTCTTCCTCACCCTCATTGATGACTTCAATGGCCAGACCCAGACTCTGTAACTCTTTGACCAGAACTTTGAAAGATTCCGGTACGCTGGGCTGCAGAATATCCTCATTTTTCAGGATTGCTTCATAGGCCTTAGTACGTCCTGTGACATCATCGGATTTGATCGTCAACATCTCCTGCAGAATGTGCGCCACGCCGTAAGCTTCCAGCGTCCACACTTCCATTTCACCGAAGCGCTGGCCGCCGAATTGCGCTTTACCGCCTAGAGGCTGTTGACTGATGAGAGAGTATGGGCCCGTGGAGCGGGCATGCACTTTATCTTCAACCAGATGGTTGAGCTTCATAATATAGACGTTACCAACAGTTACCGGCTGGTCAAAAGGTTCGCCGGTGTGTCCGTCACGCAGTATAAACTTTCCGGTGGTGGGCGGTACAAGGTTCAGGTCCGCTTTAAGTTTTTGAATCGCGTCTGCCAATGCCTGCGGCTTCAACTCTTTCGCTGCGGCAATGCCGTTGTCTTCTAACCAGATACGCTGACAGATATCAGTCGCCTGGCCGTGGTGTTTTTCATTAAATACCTTGTCGCTGCTGTAGCCGCGGCTGTCCACCCATTTTTTCGCCACTTCCAAATTCATTGGAGTATGTATCTTGCCCGGTTCCAGTTCCACCGCGCCGGACCGCTGAGCTAACCATGCTCTGGCCAGACCATCTTCGATAGCAATATCATCCGCACCGTCAAAAACAGGTGTTAAAACCTTGAAACCAAGCACCTGGGCTACCCAGCCGAGGTGAGTTTCCAGAACCTGCCCGATGTTCATACGGGAAGGCACGCCGATGGGATTCAGAACCACATCAACCGGGGTTCCATCCGGTAAGAACGGCATATCTTCTGCCGGGGCGATAATAGAGACCACGCCTTTGTTACCGTGGCGTCCTGCCATTTTATCCCCGACCGAGACCGGTCGTTTCTGGGCAATCCAGACCTGGACTTTTGTATTGACGCCAGCGGATAATTCATCTCCGGTGAAAACCCGGACATTAACAACTTTACCCCATTCGCCGTGCGGTACTCTCAGTGAAGTATCTTTCACTTCTCTGGCTTTTTCTCCGAAGATCGCGCGCAGAAGTTTTTCTTCGGCAGATAATTCGGTTTCACCCTTGGGAGTGATCTTACCGACAAGGATATCATCCGGCCCGACTTTGGCGCCGACGCGGATAATGCCCTCTTCGTCCAGTTCCCGCAGACTTTCTTCACCGACATTCGGGATATCTCTGGTGATCTCTTCCGGCCCGAGTTTGGTATCGCGGGCTTCTACTTCATACTTTTCAATATGTATCGATGTAAAAGAATCGCTTTCTACCAGACGGCTACTGATGATGATGGCGTCTTCATAGTTGTAGCCGCGCCAGCTCATGAATGCGCAGACTACGTTCTGTCCGAGCGCCAGTTCGCCTTGTTCCGATGAGGAACTGTCGACGAGTACCTGACCTTTTTCCACGCGGTCCCCTTTATTCACAATGGGACGCTGATTAATGCAGGTTCCCTGGTTGGTGCGGACAAATTTCAACAATATATATGTATCAATTTCTCCGTCATCTCTGGCGACCAGGATTTCAGAGCTAGTCACGGAAGTGACAACACCCGGATTATCGGCCACTAATACCTGTCCGCTGTTACGGGCAGCTTCCAGTTCCATGCCGGTCGCGACGATAGGCGCGGAAGGATGCAGTAAAGGAACTGCCTGGCGTTGCATGTTACTGCCCATCAAGGCGCGGTTGGCGTCATCATGCTCAAGGAATGGGATCAACGCAGCGGCCACACTAAAGATCTGTTTCGGTGAAACATCCATGTAATCTATTCTTTCCGGGGGTTCATGGATATAACTGCCGCCAATTCGGGCTTCTACGCGGTCATCCAGGAATTGGTTCTTATCATCGAGGCGCGCATTAGCCTGCGCGATGGGATATTTTTCGTCCATATCAGCGGACATGTATTCAATTTCATCCGACACAAAAGGAACGATCTGAATATTGCGCGTGATACCGCTCAGTTTATTCAGCACTTCCTGTGTCACAACTGTCCCGGCTTCAACAATCACCTTTTTCTTGGTGTCTACCACTGCTTCGCGGATCGTTCTGCCGAGCAACTGCTTGGTGCGGTTCTTCATTTCTTTAGTTTCTTTGATGACCTTGCGGTAAGGAGTTTCAATGAAACCGTATTTGTTAACTTTGCCGTAAATAGCCAGCGAACCGATCAGCCCCACGTTCGGGCCTTCCGGTGTCTCGATCGGGCAGATCCGTCCGTAATGAGAATAGTGGACATCACGCGCTTCAAAACCGGCCCGCTCACGGGACAAGCCGCCGGGACCCATTGCGGACAGACGTCGTTTGTGCGTCAATTCTGCCAGCGGGTTCGGCTGGTCCATGAATTGTGACAGCTGAGAGCTGCTGAAAAATTCGCGGATAGAAGCAACGACCGGTCTGGTATTCACCAGTACGCTCGGCGTGGCTACTTCAATAGGCAGGGTACTCATGCGCTCCTTGGCCACTCTTTCCAGACGTAGCAGGCCGATACGGAATTGATTTTGAATCAATTCACCGACAGTGCGGATACGCCGGTTGCCCAGGTGGTCGATATCGTCTTCATTATCTTTACCGTTATTAATTAAAATCATGTGGCGGATAATTTCCACGATATCTTCTTTTGTCAGCGAGCGCTGGCTTTCGGGGATATTCAGGCCCAACCGTTTGTTTAGTTTATAACGCCCGACGATGCCGAGATCATAATGCTGCGCGTTGAAAAGTTGCGCTTCGATTAATTTCTTGGCGTTGTCGATGCTGGGCGGGTCGCCGGGACGCAGTTTGCGGTAGATATCCAGCAAGGCTTCAGATTCATCCTTAATCGATGGGTCGCGCTCCAGGGTAGCTTTAATATAATGATGGTTGGGTGAAATATCTTCTTTGGTAAACATGGTGGTGATTGCATTGGTGCTGTATCCAAGCGCACGCAGCAATGTGGTAATGGCAATCTTACGCTTGCCGTTGATCTTCACCGACATCACATCCGAGGTGCTGGTATCAAATTCCAGCCAGGCACCGCGGTTCGAAATCAGTTTGGCATGGCATAAATTTAACCCGCCCGGGTTTTCCTCGATAGTAAAATAGGCGCCGGGGCTGCGTAACAACTGGCTGACGACGACGCGTTCTGCACCACTCGTGATAAAAGTGCCTTTGGCGGTCATTAAGGGGACATCGCCAAGGAAAATGTCCTGCTCTTTGATTTCTCCGGTCGCTTTGATCAGTAATCTCGCTCTGACATACAAGGGTGTAGCATAGGTTAAATCATGCTGGCGGCTTTCATACTCGGACTGCCGCGGTTCCCGGAATTCGTAATTCACGAAGGTAAGTTCCAGCTTGTTTCCGGTAAAATCACTGATCGGGGATATTTCTTCGAGTACCTGCTTAAGTCCTTCTTCCTGAAACCAGCGGAACGAATCCAGCTGTATTTCGATCAGGTCAGGAACTTCCAAAATCTGGGGTAGCCGGGTATAAGATTTGCGGATAACGGATGATTTGGCGGACACAGTGGGTACTAATGACATAAAATCACCTCTAAAATTAGCTGTTTACTTTGTTCGCAAAAAAGATATGTTTACGTTGAATGGACACCAATAAAAATAGTGGTGCTATTTGGAAAATGTTGCGCAGAGAAAAAAATGTTGTGAGGCATATTTGACAAATTTTAATAATAACACTAATACATCGCACTGTCAAGTATGTTTTTTCGGACTACAAATATAATCATAGCATGCATTTGACAAATCTTCAAAGTCGTGTTATCTTTGAGTAATTAAAATTAAATAAGTTAAAGGCTGAGAACAGGAATAGTACGTTACCAGCGAGGTTCAGAGAGTCGGGTAAGGTGTGAGCCGATACCAGCGCAGAAACCGAATGGTCCTGGGAGCCGCAGGCCGAAAGTCCTTTGATTGGAAAAGTAGGTTTTGACGCAGGGGGAAGCGTTACTGTCCCAGGGTATATAATATGTACCTGTAAATGAGGGTTGGTCTTCTATCTATAAGTTGATCGACCGAATTAGGGTGGTATAGCGAAAGCCCTTCGCCCCTTATAAGGCGGAGGGCTTTTTTATTTTTCGCGTACTTACTCTGAAAATGACATAGGAGGGCAAAAGTGACTGAAAAAACAAAATATTGGCCCGGCGGGGCCAATATATATTGAATAACCAATAGCGTTTTTAAATCATGTTTCAAGATAAAAAATATTATTAAGGAGAAAATAACATGGACAAGAACCAGACTAAATTCGTTCTCGATGAAAAAGATATGGCTACCGCCTGGTACAATGTTGTGGCGGATTTACCGGAACCTCTGCCGCCTCTTCTGCATCCGGGAACAAAGGAACCCACGCAATTACCACCTCCCCTGTTTTGTGATGAGATCAATAAACAGGAATTCAGTAAAGAACGCTGGATTGATATCCCGGAAGAAGTGCAGTCCGTCTATCGTTTGTGGAGACCGACCACGCTGTACCGTGCGCATAAACTGGAAAAAGCTCTGGATACACCGGCAAAAATCTACTATAAATTTGAAGACAGCAGCCCGGCTGGCAGTCACAAACCAAATACCGCGGTTCCGCAGGCTTACTATAATAAAAAAGCGGGCGTCAAGCGGATTACCACTGAAACCGGCGCCGGACAGTGGGGCAGTGCCATGGCCATGGCCTGTCAATATTTCGGCATCGAGCTCAAAGTCTACATGGTTAGAGTCAGTTATCAGCAGAAACCCTACCGCCGCAATCTGATGGAAGTCTGGGGCGCCAAATGCGTTCCCAGCCCCAGTCCTGATACGCAAATCGGTCAGAAAATGCTGGCAGAAGATCCCAATCATCCCGGCAGTCTCGGCATCGCTATCAGCGAAGCTTGCGAAGATGCTTTTGCTCATGAAGATACCCGTTATGCGTTAGGCAGTGTCTTGAATCACGTTATTCTACACCAGACCGTTATTGGCCTGGAGACCAAAAAACTGATGGAAAAGATCGGCGATTACCCGGATGTTGTCGTAGCCTGCGTCGGCGGCGGCTCCAACGCCGGCGGTATGATGATGCCTTTTGTCCAGGATAAGATCAAAGGCCAGAAAAAGAATCTCAGACTCGTTTGTGTAGAACCGACCGGTTCTCCCTCCATCACCAAGGGTATGCTCGCCTTCGATTACGGCGATGTGGCCGGTATGGCGCCGATCGCCTTTATGTACACTTTAGGCCATGATTTTGTTCCCGCTCCGATTCATGCCGGCGGCTTGCGCTATCACGGCATGTCTCCTTTGATCAGCCACCTGGTCAAGTTGGGTTTCCTGGAGGCCGTAGCGGTCCCGCAATTGGCGACTTTCGAGGCCGGTATTAAATTTGCCCGTACCGAAGGCTATATCAGCGCCCCGGAAACCGACCATGCGATCAAAGTCACCATCGATGAAGCCCTCAAGGCTCGTGAAGAAGGTAAATCCAAAACCATTGTCTTGTGCCACAGCGGTCACGGCCATTTTGACATGGGCGCCTATGATGCTTACCTGGCCGGAAAACTGGAAAACTACGAATATCCGGAAGAGAAAATCAAAGAAGCTCAGACAAAATTACCCCAGGTAAATCTCAAAAAGTAGTTACAGTCATTTTATCGTTTTTTAGCAGGCCGGGAATAACCCGACCTGCTTCTTTTTTCAGAACCGATGTCACAACCGCGAGACGATAGAGATTTTTAATCTTGTTGTTTTTCATCTTGTGTTCATGATTTTTGTATATAATATAAAATACATCATGATTTCGAGGTACAGCAATGAAGATTAAAAATTTACTTTTTCCCGCTTTTTTAGTTTTGTTAACAGCAACCCTGACGCTAACATCCGGGTGTCAGCTAATCACCGGAACCAATACTACTACGTCGACAGCGCATGGAAGCACGCCGATAATCTCGCTCACTCATACCCAAATTACCACGGTAAGTGGAATTGCGCAGCCTTTGCCCAGTATCGCCGATGTGGTTGCCATGGTAAAACCTTCCGTAGTCGCTATCAATGTCAAGGCGACAGTCACAGTAACCGATTTCTTCGGCAGAGCCTTGCAACAGGAACAGGACGGTGCCGGTTCAGGTTGGATAATCAGTTCAGACGGTCTGATTGTTACCAATAATCACGTTGTAGACGGCGCGACCAGCATCATGATCACCTTTGATGACGGCAGCAGTTTGCCTGTAGATCTGAAAACAGTCAGAACCGACTCGCTGACCGACCTGGCGGTCATGAAAGTCGATGCCACCGGGCTGCCGGCTGTGAAAATCGGCGATTCCTCAAAATTACGCGAAGGCGATTGGGTAGTGGCGATCGGCAATTCGCTAGGCGAAGGAATTCGAGTCACCCAGGGAGTCGTCAGCCGTAAAAATGTTTCCATGCAGGATGAAAATGGTAATACATTAGAAGGATTGATCGAAACTGATGCGACGATCAATCCCGGCAACAGCGGCGGCCCGCTGTTAAATCTGGCAGGCCAGGTTATCGGCATCACTAACGCTAAGCGGGTTCAGACTGGTGTGGAGGGCGTAGGTTATGCCATCAGCAGCAATGAAGCTTCTCCCATTATTCAGGATCTAATAAATGTAGGTTATATTGTGCGTCCTTTCCTGGGCGTTAGCACCGAAACAATAGAAAATAATTCTTATGCCCGTTGGTACGGTTTAAGCGTCAATTCAGGCGCGCGGGTGATTAATGTCGGCGCAGGCAGTCCCGCAGATAAAGCAGGGATCAAAGTTAACGATGTTATCGTCAAGTTCAATGGAGAAGACATCGCTGATTCACAGGGTTTGGTCACTTCCATCAATCATGCCAAGGTGGGGCAGACAGTAGAAATGGTTTACTGGCACGGTTCCACTAAACAGACAATCAACATTACGCTGGCAGAAACACCTAAACCTTTGCAATGACGTGTAATAACTGTAGAAATATTTAGAAATTATTGAGTAATTACTTGTTTTTAGTATAATTCCGGTCGCGATTATGTTACTCTTGAAATAAGCCGTTAAAACCTGGCGAGACTGGTTGTTGACAGCCCGCTATTTGCTGTGATACTATAACTATTTGTGCTCACCTTTCGGTCAAAACAATAGCACAATGTAACGATAAGTTCAATCGCGACGTTTATGTTGAAGGATGAGCTGAGGCTCATCTTTTCGGTTGTTAAGGATAACAGGAGGACATACTTNNCTATAACGCTTCAAAAAATAAGAGCAGCTGGAGTGGTGGTTCACCCCAGAAGCGTGGAGTTTGTATCCAGGTCAAGACCATGACTCCTAAGAAACCTAACTCCGCGCTACGGAAGATTGCCAGAGTCCGTTTGAGCAACATGATGGAAGTAACCGCATATATCCCGGGTGAAGGCCATGAACTTCAGGAGCACTCGGTAGTACTGGTTCGCGGTGGCAGGGTCAAGGATCTGCCTGGCGTGCGTTACCACATTATACGCGGCGCACTGGACACGACCGGTGTCGGCAAACGGCGCAGGGGCCGCAGCAAGTATGGTAACAAACGGCCGAAACCCGGAGCGGAGGCTTAGGAGGAAACATGTCACGACGCGCTCATGTAATTAGAAGAGCTGAAGTAATGCCTGATGCCAAATATCAGAGTTTAACAGTCTCTAAATTAATGAATAGAATAATGAAACGCGGTAAGAAAAGCCGCGCCGAAGAAATTGTATACGGCGCGATGGATTTAATGGGAAAAGGGGGTTCGAAAGACCCCGTTACCGATATGGAATTAGCGATCAAGAACATCACCCCTCAATTAAAAGTAAAATCACGCAGAGTGGGTGGCGCAACTTATCAGGTTCCGGTAGAGGTTCCGCCTCAGGTCGGAATGTCTCTGGCGCTACGGTGGCTAGTTGATTCCGCCAGATCCAGAAGCGGTAAATCAATGGCGGAAAAATTGGCGGCCGAATTAACTGATGCCGTTAAAGGGCAAGGTAACGCGGCGAAAAAGCGTGAAGACACTCACAAGATGGCTGAAGCCAACAGGGCATTTGCTCATTACCGGTGGTAAATTAAGGAGAGTCTAACATTAATCCGGCTTTAACTGCAAAGGAATCTACTATGTCCCGAACTTTTCCTCTCGAAAGATTGAGAAATATAGGTATAATCGCGCATATCGATGCGGGGAAAACCACCCTCACCGAGAGCGTCTTATATTATACTGGCATCACCTATAAAAAAGGTGGTGTTGATGAAGGTACAACCGTCACCGACTGGATGGAAGAAGAGCGTGCACGCGGTATCACAATTACCTCAGCAGCTATCACCTGCCAGTGGACTGATTACCGTATTAATATTATCGATACTCCCGGTCATGTCGATTTTACCGCGGAAGTAGAACGATGTCTGCGTGTGCTGGACGGCGGTGTTGTATTATTCGATGCTGTTCAGGGTGTGGAAGCACAATCCGAAACTGTTTGGCGCCAAGCCGATAAATATCATGTTCCGCGTATTTGCTTCGTCAATAAAATGGAACGGATAGGCGCCAGTTACGAGCACACTGTAGAGATGATCGAAGGACGTTTACACGCCAGGGCTTTGCCGATTCAATTACCGGTTGGCAGCGAAACTTCTTTCCAGGGTGTTGTGGATTTAATTGAAAACAAAGCCTACGCCAAAGATGGTGATCGTGATAAACCCGTAGAAGAGATGCCGATCCCTGCTGAACTGATGGCTAATGTAAAAGCAGCCCGTCATAATATGATTGAAAGAGTGGCCGAATCAGATGACCAGATGCTTTCCAGATATCTTGACGGCGTAGAGTTTACCCCTGATGAAATCAGAGCCGGCATTAGAAAAGCCACACTGGCGGCAAAATTAGTACCCTGTCTTTGCGGTAGCGCATTATCCAACAAGGGTGTCAGGCCGTTACTGGATGCGGTCGGTTATTATCTCCCCTCGCCTTTAGATATGCCGCCGACCAAAGCGGTAGATTACAAAAATAACACCGAACTTACTATGCAGGTAAGTGATGAAGAGCCTTTCACTGCCTTAGCTTTCAAAGTTGTCACCGACCCCTTCGTCGGCAGACTTGTCTATTTCCGGGTTTATTCCGGTACTGTCCGAGCCAGCGACCAGGTATTAAATGCCACCCGCGGCAAGACAGAACGTATTGGTAGGCTATTCCTGATGCATGCTAACAAAAGGGAAGAACTTGATGAAGCAGATACCGGTTCTATCGTCGCTACACTTGGATTAAAGAACACTTTTACCGGTGATACCTTAAGTAACATGGAAAAACCCGTCCTCCTGGAATCAATTAAGTTTCCTGAACCTGTTATTTCTATTGCCATCGAACCTAAATCCCGGGCAGACCAGGATAAAATGGGTGAAGCCCTCAGAAAACTGTCAGAAGAAGATCCCACCTTTAAAGTTAAATATAATGAAGAAACAGGTCAGATCGTTATCTCAGGCATGGGTGAATTACACCTCGAAATCATCACCCACCGCATGTTAAGTGAATTCGGCGTCAGCGCCAATGTCGGTAACCCCCGTGTTGCTTATAAAGAAACCGTTACCGCCAAAGCCGAAGCCGAAGGCAGATTCGTCAGACAGAGCGGCGGTCGCGGACAATACGGCGATTGCTGGTTGGAAATTGAACCCGCAGCCAGAGGCACTGGCTTTGAATTCGTAGAAAAAATCAAAGGCGGCACAATCCCCAGAAATTATATTCCGGCTATCGAAGCCGGTGTTAAAGAAGCCTGTGAAACCGGCTCACTGGCCGGTTACCCGATAGTAGATATAAAAGTCACAGTTTTCGACGGCAGCTATCACGAAGTAGACTCCAACGAAAATGCTTTTAAAATGGCCGGTTCGTTGGGTCTCAAAGCCGGCGTGCACAAAGCGAAACCCATTATCCTTGAACCGATCATGAAAATGGAAGTTGTTTCCCCGAAAGAATTCATGGGTGATGTTATCGGTGACATCTCCTCGCGCCGTGCGCACATCGAATTAATCGAAAACCGCGGCGACATGGTTATCATCTCAGCCCTGATTCCTCTGTCCGAAACATTTGGATACACCACCGCTCTGCGGTCGCAGACCCAGGGCCGTGCTAGCCAATCCATCGAGTTCAATAGTTATCAGGAAATTCCCGCCTTTTTATTAAAAGAATTGACGGATAAAACAGGAACTAAAAATGCCTAAACAGAAAATTCGTATCAAAATCAAAGGTTTCGACCACAAGGTCGTAGATCAGTCAGCGCAGCAAATTGTAGAGACTGTTGAGCAGACCGGCGCTGTAGTGGTAGGTCCAATACCACTGCCCACTCGAATTGAAAAATTCAGTGTTATCCGCGCTAGTTTCATCGACAAGAACTCACAGGAGCAGTTCGAAGTCCGTACTCACAAACGTCTGATTGATATTGTGGAAACAACCTCGAAAACGATTGATTCGTTAACCAAGCTTAACCTCCCTTCTGGTGTTGAGCTGGATATAAAACTATAGTAAATTAAGTTGCCGGGATGGAAGGAATGATTCCAGGAATTATCGGTAAGAAAATAGGCATGAGCCAGGTCTTCGGTGAAAACGGAAAGATTGAAGCTGTCACCGTGATCGAAGCCGGTCCGTGTCTGGTAACCCAGATCAAGACAGCCGAAAAAGAAGGCTACAATGCCGTTCAGCTCGGATATGGTACTGCTAAAAAACTGAGCAAAGGGGAACAGGGACACCTTAAAGAACTGGGGAAACTCAGAGAACTGCGGGAGTTCCGTGTAGCCAGTACAGCGGAAACGAAAGTCGGGGATAAAGTCGACGTCAGCCTGTTTAAAACCGGCGATATTGTCAATGTCATCGGCGTTTCAAAAGGCAAAGGTTTTGCCGGTGTCGTCAAGCGCCATGGTTTCCACGGCGGACCGAAGACACATGGCCAAACCGATCGCCACCGCGCTCCTGGCGCCATCGGCGCCACTACCACACCTGGTAGAGTGCTCAAAGGTCTACGCATGGCCGGGCATATGGGCCACGAGCAAGTCACTCAAAAAGGCTTGAAAGTTTATAAAACTGACCCCGAACATAATCTCCTTCTAGTTCAAGGAGCAGTCCCGGGCGCAAAAAATGGACTATTATTAATCAGTAAAGCGACTAAAGCTAAGAGGAAGTAGGGAAATGCAGGCTCCAGTTTATAACCTTGCGGGGGAAGTGGTAGCTAACATTGAAATTAGCGATAAGGTATTTGGCGTGCCTTTTAACGAATCGTTAGTGCATCAGTCTGTCATAAGACAGCAAGCTAATGCCCGTCAGGGAAATGCTAGTACTAGAACTCGCGGCCTTGTTTCCGGCAGCACCAGAAAGCTTTTTAAGCAAAAGGGCACCGGTTCCGCACGTGCAGGTAGTATTAAATCACCACTACGCCGCGGAGGCGGTATTGTCTTCGGGCCTCATCCCAGAGACTATCATCAGGCAATGCCGAAGAGTATGCGCCGGTTGGCATTAAGATGCGTATTATCGGCCAAGCTCGAAGACGGCGAATTGAAAATCATGGAATCGCTGAAACTCGACGAAATCAAAACGAAAAAAATGGCTGTAATTCTGGACGCAATGAAAGTAGATACAACTACCCTTGTCGTTACCGGCGCGGCTGATACAAATCTCGTTAAATCAGCCCGTAATTTACCCGGCGTCAAGACATTACCCGCCAATTTAATGAATGTAGTGGATATTATTGGTCATCGCACGCTGCTGATGGAAGTAGACGCGGTGCGTAAAGCGGAGCAGCTGTGGGGCGATAGTTCATCTGGAGAGGAAAACAATGCAACTGCATGAAATTATTAAGCGCCCTCTGGTAACAGAAAAAAACGCCACCTTGCAGCCTACTGGCAAATACGTATTTGAAGTGGGTGGGCGCGCGAACAAAATGCAGATTAAGAATGCCGTGCAAGAAGCGTTTAAAGTAACGGTCATGTCAGTTAACATCATAACTATAAAGAGTAAAGAAAAACACGTAGGACGAAGGGTCGTAAAATCGTCACCATGGAAAAAAGCAATCGTCACTCTTAAAGACGGCGACAAGATTGAGCTGTTTGAGAGTTTATAAAGCGAACGAGGGAAATTAGATGGCAATAAAGGTATATAATCCAACTTCTCCCGGCAGGCGGGATGCTAGTACTCTCGCTAATGAAGAGATTACTAAATCAAGGCCTGAAAAATCGCTGGTTCTCTATAAAAAGAAGAGGGCCGGTCGGAATAACGAAGGTAAAGTAACTGTACGTCACCAGGGCGGCGGCGTTAAACAGCTGCTTAGAGTTATCGATTTCAAGCGCGACAAGCTGGGAATTCCCGGTAAAGTCAATGCGATTGAATACGATCCCGGGCGATCTGCAAATATTGCTTTAATTTACTATGTCGACGGCGAAAAACGTTATATCATCTCGCCGGTTGGTTTAAAAGTAGGGGATACCATTCTTTCCGGAGAGACCGCCGAAATCAAAGTAGGCAATAACTTACCGTTGAAGTCAATCCCCACCGGTACAATGATACACAATATTGAATTAATTAAAGGCAACGGCGGTAAATTAGTCCGCAGCGCCGGCGGAACGGCTCAGCTCCTGGCCAAAGAGGGAGAAGAAGTTCACATCCGCTTACCTTCAGGCGAAATGAGACTTGTCCGGGCGGAATGCTCCGCTACAATCGGGCAGGTCGGTAATGTAGAATACCAGGGTATTCACATCGGTAAAGCAGGACGGAAGCGCTTAATGGGTTGGCGCCCGACTGTTAGAGGTTCGGCTATGAGTCCGCGCGACCATCCACATGGTGGCGGCGAGGGTAAAACTCCGATTGGTATGCCGGGACCAAAGACACCCTGGGGTAAACCGGCATTGGGTTATAAGACGCGTAAGACAAAGTATTCTGATGGAATGATTATTAGGCGTCGAGGGAAGAAGTAAACTATGTCAAGGTCAACGAAAAAAGGACCCGCAGTAGACGCGAAACTACTTAAAAAAGTACAGGCAGT
>PMMG01000112.1 GCA_003162335.1 Dehalococcoidia bacterium | reverse complement strand
CGTATTATCAACGAAATTTTAATGACCTACCGGAACGACAATATCAAAGCACGCCTGATGCAACCGGACGGTTCCTATACCCGGGTAAAAGTAAAGGACGGAGAGGAACCCCTGCGCAGCCAGAGCGCTTTGATCGCAATCGCGCGCAGCGGCGGCGTGAAGTCACCGCCCTATGAGGAGCTGGTCAAGAAAATCGGGACAAAAAAGGCTTTTAAGCGGTAAAAATGACAATGGAGACCGAGATAGTGCAGGCAGCAACTTTCGCTAAAGCCATAATAAAAGTAAACGAAGTTTCCCGTGCCTGCGATAGTGACCCCGGCCACAGCGAACAGGTGACAAATCTGGCATTGGCCGTTTTCGACGCTCTTAAACCCTTGCATCAATACGGCACCAGCGAACGTCAAATCCTGGAAATTGCCAGCCGTTTGCACGATATCGGTTGGTCAAAAACAGTTTTAAAGAAACATCACAAACTGAGCAGCGAAATGATTTTAGAGATGGATATTCCCGGATTGGAAAGTAAGGATAAGTTAGCTTGCGCGCTAGTGGCCCGTTATCATACGAAAGGACTGCCGGATGCGGTAAAACACCACAAATTCGCCGAATTAAGCTTAAAAAAACGTAACCTTGTTGAGTGGTTAGCGGCGATATTGCGTGTGGCTGACGCTCTTGACAGCAATCACACCAGTGTCATTAAAAAGTTGAAAATGCAGATCGATGATAAAAACGTCACTGTTATTCTCGATACAAAAGGTGACTGCTGGGATGAGATCCGACGGGTGCGGCGAAAAGAAGATTTACTGATTAAAAAATCCGGTAAAACGATGGTATATCAATGTTGATCGCTTTCATTTCCGATATTCACGGTAACCTCCCGGCTTTAAAAGCCGTAATCGACGATGCTAAAAAGCGCGGCGCAGACAAAATAATTTGCTGCGGAGATGTTACCGGCAACGGCCCTTTCCCCAGTGAAGCATGTCTCTACCTGCAAGAAAACAAAATTCCCACCATCAGTGGAAACTACGATATTAAGGTGTTGAACGTTATACGCGAAGGAGAAGCAGTTGCCGCATCTCTACAAAAGAAAAAACGGGAACTGCTGATCTGGACGGCTAATCAAATCACGAATGTTGCCGAACAATTCATCGCGGGTTTACCTGAGACAATTACGGAAGAATTACCGGGCAAACGCCGTCTGCTGGTTGTGCACGGCAGCCCTTTATCTAATGACGACGATATCTATCCCAGTATCACTGCTGCGGGTATCAAGGCAAAGCTCGCTAATACAAACCCTGATATTCTGGTCTGCGGCCATACTCACATTCCTTTTATCAAACGTATCAACGGAATGCTGATTATTAACTGCGGCTCGGCAGGTCAACCGGTTGATGGGGACCCACAGCCTTCTTATGCTCTGCTTTCAGTCGAGGAAAAGCGATTACATGCCCACATTATTCGCTTTGATTATAACGTGAATGACGTTATTTCGGCGCTGGTAAATACATCGCTGCCAAAGGGAGTACAGAAAGACTTTACTGATGGAACAAAAAGGAGATTCCTGCAATGAGTGATGCTCCAAAATCAATCGAGATCGAACTGAAATTTATCATTCCCGGGTCTCAAGCAGAAGCAGCGGTTGTCGAATACTTGAGTGCAAATAAATATACTGTTGATAAAATGAGCTTGTTGAAAAATGTTGATATTTATATGGATACTACCGACTGGGCTCTTTTAAAAAATAAACTGTCTCTCCGGTACCGTCTATCCAATAACACGGCCATGTATACAATGAAAAGCGTCAATGCCATCGAAGACGGCATCGCTAAAAGAACAGAAACTGAAATTGTGTTGAAGAAACCGGCGCATCCTCCGACCGATATTCCGATCAAAGCGCTCAGAAAACAGGTCAACCAAGTGATTTATCCCCGTAAATTAATGGAACAGATACTCATTCGCACGAACCGGCGGCGTTATATGGTAACATCGCCCGAAGGAGCAAGGTTCGAACTGTCATTTGATACGTCGAGCTTTTCCTCGGATGCCCTGTTTAAGCCCAAGCGTGCCTCACAATTGCACCAGCTGGAAGCGGAGATAATGGAAGGGCCGGAAAGCGCGCTGGAAACGATGGCACAATTACTAACGGACAAATTCAACTATCCGAAAGCCACCCAAACAAAACTGGAGACAGCGATGGCTCAGCTTAAAGTCCAGCCGCTGGTAAAAAAAGTACCGGATAATCTGAAGGTAAATCTGGACGACCGGCTGGATGCCGCGCTGAAAAAAATCCTGGCCGTGGAATTTCACTGGCTGCAGGAGCAATTGCCTGGAGCGATCAGCGATAGAGACCCGGAATTTGTGCATCAGGCACGTGTATCGACCAGGCGGATGCGGTCCGCGCTGATCCTGTTTCACAGTGCGCTCCCCGAATCGACTGTGGTCTATTTTGAAGAACGTCTCAAATGGTTGGGCAGCCTTTTCGGCGAAGTTAGAGACCTGGATGTATTTATGATCAATCTCACCGGCTATAAAGATATGATTGAAAGTTTTTCCAAAGAAAAGCGGAAAACTCTGGAGAGTCTGGTGGTGAAGCAGCGGCGTATACCGCTTAAAGCCTTAAGTGAAGCGCTTAAGTCCCGCCGTTTTAAGAATTTTGAACGGCGGATGACGAAATTCCTGGCGGAGTCCTGCTTGGATTGTCCGGAGTTACCGCTAGGGGCGAAGCCGATCCGCGAAGTCGCGCCGCCGGCGATCACGCAAAAATTTGACAGCGTCATCGAGCAAAGTAAAAAGACCATGGCTAATCCCAAGCTTAATGAATTCCACGCCTTGCGCATCCAGATGAAAAGATTACGTTATACCTTCGAATTCCTGGCTCCTCCCTACGGCAGCGCGTTTAATGATATCATCCACCGCACCGTAGAAATTCAGGATTGTTTAGGAGAGTTGCAAGATACTGTTTTCAATCAAAAACTGATCAAACAGATACTTAATGACTGGCAGGGTAAACTTGTCGATGCAGACCTGATATTTGTGCTCGGAGAGATTTATCAGTTCCAGGGGGAGATCGCGCGCGAACGTCAGAAAACGTTCAAACAACTGTGGGAGCACTTTTGTGCGGAACAGACAACCGATTTACTAAAACAAATCTTCGCAGAACAAGGGCGTGTAAGCTGATTTTTGTATAATGGGGATAGTAAAAGAACTAATAATAGGAGGAACCACAATGAACGAATTATCTCCCGAGGTCCAAGGCGCAATCATCATGTCTGCCAGCCAGGCATCCATCGAGTATGCCAACATCAAAGTGGACAGCAAAAAAGGCAAGAAGAACTTTAATACTTTGTATGCCGAAGCCTTTGAAAAGAACTATAACAAATTGGTCAGTATTGTCACGAAGCCCGAAGAAACTACTATACCAAGTTAGTTAGGTTTTTAGAATTGATTTTTGTCTAGTGTAACATATTCTGT
>PMMG01000162.1 GCA_003162335.1 Dehalococcoidia bacterium | reverse complement strand
ACCAGGCCGCTGTCGACCTGAATGCACTGCCCTGTAATATTCCTGGACACATCCGAAGCTAAGAACGCCACCGCATTCGCGATGTCTTCAACTTCCTGATTTCTTCTCATCGGCGCCATGCCGGCCACTTCGGCAAATATCTGGGTGGTGACATTGCCAGGGAGAGCCGAGAAAAAGTTTGTATTCAACATGCCGGGTGCGACTGCGTTCACGTTGACATTTGGATTNNGAGCAATTCATCGTGCCGTAAAGGTTTAGTGCCATGTCTTTGTTCCACATGTCTGAATTCGAATCCAGAAATGCCGCCCCCAATATTGTATTGCCGCCCGCATTATTGATCAGGATATCGATCTTGCCCATTTCCTTCGTTGCGGATTTTACCATCGCGTCCACTTCGGCGCCCTTTGTCACATCCACTTTCAACGCGATCGATTTGCGTCCCAGGGCTTTTACCGCATCTGCCGTCTGTTTCGCACCATCCAGGTTGATATCCGTCGAGATGATGTCGCATCCCTCGCGTGCCAGCAGCAGGCAGATAGCCTTGCCGATGCCTACCTGACTGGCGGTTCCGGTTACCAGCGCAACCCTACCTTTATACCCGTAATCCATTGTTGTCTCCTCCGTTCGATTTTTTTTGGTTGTTGTTGTTTTGTTGTTGTCTTCTGCGCGTCTTCTTCTTAGCTAAAGTAAGACGACAATATTGTACCACACCATATATTATATTATAAGGTCGCTTTATTATGTTATGTTATCGATACAAACGAAAGCCGGTCCCGGGTCTTTAACCTGCAACTTCCATTCTGAGTATAATTTAAGGCTGTCCGAAAATAGTTGCGAGTGGAGTATAACTGCAATATATTTACAATAATTTAGCTACGAAAGATTGTAAAGCGATTATAGAAACACTACACCAGCAAATATTAGATTTCGGACCGACTCAGATTGAGTGAGAATCAGGATCATGGTGTGCCTTCGATTCCGCCAATACTTCGTACTAGCCAACCGTTACTGCCTGTCGCCGCCTTGCTCTGTTATGCCAAACCAAGTACAATAATAGGAACATTCACTCTCACAGGAACCGCAAAACTATGCAATCTAAAACTCCCCGATTAACTAATGTGGCGCATATCATTTCAGGAATAACCAATCCCTGTATTCTCGCGTTATTAACCCTTTTCCTGATCGTCTTGACCGAATCCAACGGTTTCCCCGAATTTATTGGCTGGTTCGCGACAATCATGGTATTTTTTGTTGCCATACCGGCTGTTTACGTTTACATTAAAACTTCCGGCGCCGATAACCGCCTGAAGTCTTTGGTAGAATTTACAAAATATTTAAAGAATAACCCTGCCCAAATCCTGGTTCTGGCTCTCGTTTTGGGGCTCTCCTGCATCGTGGTGCTGTCACTTATCAAAGCATCCCCGATACTGATCGCCACTATTGTAGCGCTGCTTGCCGGGTCTGTCGTAACTGCGCTCTTCTATCTTTTTTACCGCGTCAGCTTTCACTTGACCGGGTTGGTCATCATTATTATTATGGCTGCACAGACATGGGGTCCACTATATCTGTTACTGTTGTTAACCGTCCCGCCGGTCTTCTGGGCAAAATATCATCTGCGTGATCATACCATTCCCCAGTTATTTGCCGGTATTGCCGTGGCCACTGTCGTCAGCCTGCTCACCCTGTTAATGTTCGGTCGACTAAACGCACTCTAATCAACTGTGCGTATTGAAACTGCCCACTGAGACAGAAACCTTTTTCAGCATTCTGTTTTATAAAGATATTCAAATAATCTGTCACTAATAAGTTCCCTCCTTGCGATTTAACACAATTGTAGTAATCCCGTAATATACCCGTAACATCAATTCTCTATATTTTAGTTATTAAGAACTTGAGGATTGATATGTTTGTTACCGATATCCACCAAAAACAGGAAGCCTTATTACTCAACGATTTTTATATTGACCCCGTTGCCTACCAGGTTAAAATGGGCAAGAAGGAAATCGACCTGACTGTCAAAGAATTCGAGTTGCTCTACCTGTTTGTCAGTAAAAAGGGGATGGTCGTGCGACGGTCGGAAATATTAAATATCATCTCCACTTCCGGCCAGCCGAATAAAAACGGCGCCGTTAATGTCGAAATCTGCCGCCTGCGTAAGAAAATAGAAGCTGACCCCCACCGCCCGAAGCACATCGTCGCAGTAAGAGGCATCGGCTACCGGCTAAAATAATATTTTACCTGTTTGGCAGCCTTTGGTCAGGCTATTTGAAGCCTTTGAGGTAATCTTTTTCAGCATCAAATAAATCATCAACCATCCGTCGTATTTCATCAATGGTGAGAACGGTACTGGTCAGCGGGTCGACCAGCATAGCCTGGAATATTTTGGTTTTATCCTTCTCCACAATTCCTCTCACCGCCAGTTCATGAACGTTTATACACGCCCGATTTAAAGCGGCCAACTGAGGCGGCAGATCCCCCACATAGCAGGGGTGAATCCCTTCTTTGTCCACGAGACACGGCACCTCAACGCAGCTTCCTTCCNNGTCTCGATAGAGTGGATTATTGTCACCCCGAATTCAATGCTGCGGATGATAGGAAATTTATGGCCGCTGCTAAGCTGTTGCTTTAAAATTTCATCCTGACCCACTCTATTCTGTGTTAACCTTTCCTCCAGCTTGAACTTTTTGATCAGTTCGGGGCGTTTCTTGAAGTACGGTACATAGGCCCCATTGTGCGGGCTTGATTCGGTGACAAAATAACCGAAAGCCTTTAATAGCTCAACACGGACAATAT
>PMMG01000130.1 GCA_003162335.1 Dehalococcoidia bacterium | reverse complement strand
GAAAACAATATTGGAATATGAAAAATTCATGTATAAATGTGAATTTCATTCGATAATGAGCCTTTTGGATACTTATCTCCGGAATATCAATAAATATTGGGCGAATAATATACGCCAGGCAGACCAGAATAATGATGCTAATCTTCGCACCAGGACACTAATTAATGCTTTTCATATGGTCCGTACGGCAACCATACTTGCACACCCTATTGCACCTAAAGGGACAGAAATGGTCCGTGAGTATCTTAAGCTCGATGATAGTTTTTGGAATTGGGACCATATTTTCGATACTGTCTATGATTTTATGGCTGATCCATCTAATCATAAGCTCAAGTTCCTGGAGCCAAGAATTGACTTTTTTATAAAGCACCCCAGCCAGATAGATCCAGGCTATCAAAAAGATACAGCTGTTTAATAAAAACAGGCTTTTAAAATGAGGTTAAGCAGGGATGTCAACTAATAACGGTTCACATACCGGCGGGGACAAAAATTTTTGGCGAAATAAGAGAGTCGATAATTATGATGCAATTCAAACGATTCTTTCGGAAAAAAAGGCCGTAGAGCAAGAGAATATTGCCAGAATCATCAATTATTTTTGTGACTTATACCAAATAGATAATCCGTCTATCCTTGATATTGGCTGCGGACCGGGGACTCCCATTACTCTTACCAGATACATACTGGAAAAAGTACCAGAATGCAGTCTCGTTGGCGCTGACGGCTCGGAGGAAATGATTGCCAAGTTCAACGATACTCTTTCTTCAGCATATGGCGGACGTTTTTCAGGCTTAGTCAGTGATTTTAACTCAGACCGATTCTGGGAACATGAAATCAACCGGAAGTTCGACTTTGTTATCTCATCCAGTGCTCTGCACTATCTGTCGGACCAGCGGAGAAAACCATTCTTCCGCGAAGTATATGAACACTTGTCTGATAGGGGAGTATTTATTGCCGGTATTGGACTACGGGCTGACAACCATACTATCGAAGAAATGGAACAGACATTCCGTTTTGAATTTACGTTTAACAAAATGAAAGAAGCAGGGCGGGCGACCAATTTCACCGATTTCCGACATTCGGCAGAAACTAAAGAAGCTCAGGCGAAAATCAATTGGCAGAGTTCAGACGTTTGGCTTTCATCTATCAGGGATGCTGGATTCAGCGGCGCGGAGATCGTTTGGCAGGTGTGGGTGAGAAGTATTTTTCTGGCGGTGAAGTGACAGATGTTTGAAACCGGTTATCTAGCGCTGTACCGTTCCGGTGAATTAAAACGCCGTGCCGAAGCGCTGGAAGCGCGGTTGGCCTGCTGCGATATCTGTCCCCGTAACTGCCGTATTAACCGCCTGCAAGGAGAGATGGGGTTTTGTCATTCCGGGCTGCTGCCGATCGTGGATACGGTCTGTCAGCACCTGGGGGAAGAACCGCCGATCTCCGGCACGAAAGGATCCGGTACAGTTTTCTTCGGCAATTGCAACCTGCGCTGCGTATATTGTCAGAATCACCAGATCAGCCAGAACTGGCGTAAAGAGCAGGCGAAAGAAATCTCATTTCAGGTTTTGGCGGAAAAATTGCTTTATCTGCAGAATGAACTGGGCTGCCATAACATCAACTTCGTCTCGCCGTCGCATTTTGTGCCGCAGATATTAAAAACGCTTTTACTGGCGGTGCCGATGGGATTGAAAATTCCGCTGGTCTATAACACCAGCGGGTACGATGCGCTGGAGACAATCAAGACACTGGACGGCGTTGTCGATATATATTTGCCGGATTTGCGGTACGCATCAAACAAAATTGCCAAGTTTTACTCCCAGGCGCCGAACTATGTGGAACACGCGCGAAATGCTATTAAAGAGATGTACCGCCAGGTGGGGAATCTGACAATCGATGAAAATGAGATTGCGCAAAGAGGTTTGATCGTGCGCCATCTAATCTTGCCGGGCGGGTTGGCGGGTAGTGAAGAATCATTGACATGGTTAACGAAGGAAGTGTCTCCTGACGTCAACCTGAGCCTGATGGCGCAATATTACCCCGCTCATCATGCTGCGCTTTTTCCGGCGCTCGCACGCGGAATTACAGAAACGGAATATGATGAAGTGGTAGATTTGTTAGACCAGTTGGGGATAGAGAACGGCTGGATCCAGGAAATGAGCGCGCCAGATAATTATCAGCCGGATTTTGAGCGGGAGAGTCATCCATTTCAATAATCCGCAGGGCAGTTTACGCGAGAATACCTCCCCGCTCTGAGATTGATACATTCCTCGCAACGAATAAACAGGTTCGTCTGAGGCGGGATTGAAAAACCAACAGGCAGGGACGCCTGTTCTACTATAAACTTAGAACCATCCAAATCTGTTACCATTGATTGAATATAAAGACTACTGCTATGATATTGATAAATCGCGATTTAAAATCTGGAAAGATCAACGGGGCGGAGAGTTAGCGTGGCAATTGAGAGAAAGCCGTCATTATGGAACCGCTTTTTAATAAAATTGCGGGATGTCATCATAGCCGGATTAGTTGTTACAGTCCCAATCGCGCTGACGATATGGATTTTCGTCTGGCTTTTTAACGAGATCGATAAAATCCTAAAGCCTCTGATCAGCCGCTATTTCGGGACAGCGCTTAACGGACATACAACAGGCATTGGTTTTGCCATCATCGTTGTGTTGATACTGATCGTCGGTTTAATTGCGACCAATGTTATCGGGAAGCGAATCGTCCGCTGGGCTGAATCATTAATCGCGAAAATTCCTATCAGCAGGACTCTTTATGAGTCAATCAGACAGCTGATGCAAAGTTATTCTGAAAAAGATAAAACGGGCTTTTTACAGGTAGTGATGGTGGAATATCCCAGAAAAGGCGTGCACACGCTCGCTTTTGTTACAAATGAATATACTGACAAATCCGGTAAAAAAATGGTTAGCCTTTTTATTCCTAACTCGCCAAATCCGATGAGCGGGTTTCTGCACATATTTGATGATTCCGAAATTGTCAGAACCCAATTGACGATTGAGGAGGGGCTGAAAATGGTGGTCACAGCGGGGAGAGTCTCGCCGAAGGACATCGGGGAAAAAATGTTTGAGGCTAAGTCAGAGACCGAAAAATCGAATGAGCGGGACAATTCTGATAATCAATAGGAGGCAACATGGATAGAAGACTATACCGCAGCAGAACCGACCGGATGCTCTTCGGGGTATGCGGCGGATTGGGGAAATATCTGGGAATCGATCCCACAATTATCAGAGTAATTTTTGTCTTGCTGGCGTTTACCGGTTTCGGCATTCTAGCATACATTCTGCTGGCGATTATTGCGCCGGTGGAAGAGTCGCAGAAAAAAACTCCACAAGGCATCGTGGAGGAAAATGTTGCTGAAATCAAGGACACTGCAACAAAATTGGGTTCCGATATTCACGACACTTTCGCCGGTAAAGACAAGGAAGCGAAGGAAGAGGCTGAGGCAGAACAAATGCGCAGCCGCAATGCTTTGGGAATAATCATCATTGTAATCGGGGTGGTATGTTTACTGGGTGCCTTAAATATTTTCCACTGGATTAATTGGTGGGGAGGCATCGGGGCGGTGGCACTGATCGGTCTGGGAATTTTATTGATCGTGGGCATGGGCAGGAATAAGTAATGGCAGACGAAAAGAAGCGCTTATCAGGCACAATTCCCCTGGGCGGTATTTTACTGCTTTTTATCGGCGTTGTGCTGTTGTTACAGAATGCGCACGTGCTACCTTGGGGTTTGTGGGGAACATTGTGGAAATGCTGGCCGGTATTAATCATAATCTTCGGCCTGGGTTTGCTGCTACGGCATGTCAATGTCTGGATAACGAGCCTGTTAGCACTCGTATTATTGTTCGGCTGCCTCGGGATTGCGATCTGGCAGTATTCACCCAATATGCCGGGCGGGATAAGAGTAGCAGGTGAAAATTATACTTATCCGGTAGACGGTTTGAAAAGCACCGATGCGAAGATCGAATTCTCCGGCGGCAGCATGACAATCGGGAAAACCGGAAGATACTCCACTACTCTGATTGAAGCGCAATCAACCCACAACGGCAAAAAATTTCTTCCAGCGACATCATCGGGTTTAACGATGATACCGGATTTCCGCGCCGACGGGACTATTGGGCGGTTCTCGTTAAAGCCAACCAATCAGCAGAGCTGGAACAGCTGGAATGTGGGATGGAACATCGCTTTCAGCGAGGCGCAATCCTTATCTTTGAACTTAAAAAATGACGCGGCTTATGCGGTACTGGACATGAGAGACATGGAGTTAAACAGACTTGACTGGGAGATGAATGCCAGTAACGGATCGCTAACGATACCTGTTTCGGCGAAGAATAGTGTCCTTAACATCGATATGAATGTCAGTAATCTGGAAATAACAGTTCCGGACGGGGCGGCGGTGAAGATAAAAACAGACGCCAATATGAGTGCGGTTAGTATAGACAAGGGGCGGTTCCCAAAGCAGGGAGATTATTACATTTCACCGGGTTATGATACGGCGTTGAACAGCGTGTCGTTGAATATCAGCTGTAATGTCAGCAGGTTAATCATAAAATAGACGTAATTTAAAAGTTATTTACGTTTGCGTTTTACAAAATTGAAGACGACTTTCTTGCCGTTCATTTTGTCTTTTTTATTGACGTTATCAATAAAGCTCTTGAGTTCTGCTTCTTTCTTGTCAGCCATTGTGATTTCCTTCAGTTCTTATTACCAGTACATTTTACCATAATGTCCGGGAGATAGCCAAACCGTTGGGGAATAATCAAGATTCAACAGCCAATAATCAAAAAACACCAAATCCGAATATTGAAATACTAAATTGAGCTTTCAGCTATCAGCGAACCGCTATAGAATTTTTTGTTTGAAATCCCTCTTTAATTCTCCATTTCCAAAGTGGGAGAATTTGCCAGAAACAGGGCAAAGAGGAGTAGGGACTTCAGCTTGTATAAAGATGGGTTTAGCGATGAGTCTCAAGGTTTACGGCAGAGGAAGAAAGCCCGTCGGGCGTCTTTATTCATGGCGTGCATACCTGATTGCCAGTCAAAGCCGTAGGTTTCAATGTCCGTAAAACCGGCTGATTTGAGCGCCGATTTGACGGCTGCGGTAGCATGGCATTTTTGATAAAGCACAAGGTCGCGGCGGAACCAGCTGCCGTCCTGTAAGCGGAAAATAGTGGCATCGAAGTCAGCAGTACCGGACTGATGGTCGTAAGTACTACGGACGACGCAGACGTGGTCGTCTTCAATGATGGAGAAATCCCCATTCCATTCAAATAAATATCCGGCTTCGGTATTCAGATCGAACATGAAAAGGCCGCCGCTGCGGAGGGCGGCGTGGGTATGGACAAAGACCGATTGCATTTCTCTGACAGACATAATGTGGTTGAGACTATCAAAAACAGAGATCACGGCATGGTATTTACGGGGTATTTCAAATGAGCGGGCATCAGCTTGCAGGAATTCCACGCCGGGGGCATTTTCGCGGGCATAACTCAGCATTTCCGGCGAACCATCGATACCGGTAACGCGATAACCCAGATTTGTCAGCTGGTGCGCCATTTGGCCGGTGCCGCAGCACAGGTCGAGGATACGGGCGTTCTTGGGGAGTTTAGTCAACACTAAATTATCTAAAATAGGCAATACCACAGGGAGAAAAGTTTTTCCCCAGTGTTTGTTGTAAATCCAAGCGAATGGGTCATAGGAGGAATAGATAGTCATGTTGACAAGATTATAGCATAGAAGCTAGCAGCGGTCAGCATTCAGCGATCAGCTAATATTAATATCTTGTAGGCGCTAAAACTGAAAATGCTGCCCCAAAGCATATTGTTCTCCTGAAAAATTCCACTTGATCCTTTTCGTTCATATCTCCGGGACTATAAACTATTCATGAAAGGGGGTGTTTCCAAAGCATTTTTGGGGGCTTCGTTTAAATACTGCGGTTTTCGGTCTGATTTGCTGGTAAAGTAAATAATAAAAATGAATGCAAATGATTACGGTTAATAGTTGACATTAGCTAAGAGAAAGGCTTTTAATGAACTTATTGTATTCGTTAAGGTAATAAGTTTCATAAGGTTAAAAATTGATGGAAGTTCAGAAAGAAGATATATGGCACGAAATTCTTGAGTTTGCGGTTTCTGTGGTGTGGATGGGGATTGCCTTCGGTATCGCGATTGCCGGCGGCATCAGTGCGTTTAAAGATCTGGTATCATTACGCACTACCATTATCGAAGCTCTGGTAATAGTGTTCTTTGCTTTTGTTTTTCACGAATTGGCACACAGGGTCGCGGCCCGAAGATACGGGTTTCCGGCTGTGTATCGTGTCTGGATTCCAGGTTTGATACTGGCAATGGGGGCGGCGATGTTCGGATGGCTGTTTGCGGCTCCGGGTGGTGTAGTCATTCAGATACCGGAGAATACGGCAGAAAACAGGGCAAAACTGGGGAAATCCGCGTTAGCCGGCCCCGTTGTTAACATGGTGCTGGCGGTGGTATTTGCAGTTGCATTTGTGATAATCGCTTCATGGATAGCATACACAACATCGGGCAGCGGCAGCACTTCCGGAATACAGACATCCCTGCTTAATATTGCTTACATCGGTGCAGAAATCAATGCCTGGCTAGCGTTCTTTAACCTGATACCCTGGGGCAACTTCGATGGATTTAAGGTATTTCAGTGGAATAAGAAAGTCTGGGTTATTTTGTTTATTATATCGATTGCGCTTTATGCCGGAACGTATTTTGGGCAGTACGCTTTATCGGGGTGAGCTTTTTGTCTTTAAAAGTTCTAAGTTACCAGTTGTAATTTACCTCACCACGCTGAGATTGCCGCGCTTCGCTCGCAATGATTCTGTCTATCCGTTCTTTAATTGCTCTGTGATCAACGGGACGATCTTAAAAAGATCGCCGACAATGCCGTAGGTAGCAATCTGAAAAATCGGGGCTTCCGGGTCGTCATTAATAGCGATGATACAATCCGAGGTCTGCATTCCCGCCATATGCTGGACGGCTCCGGAGATACCGACGGCGATATAGAGTTTGGGGCAGACGGTTTTACCGGTCTGTCCGACCTGGTGTGAATAGGGAATCCAGCCTTCGTCAACGCAGGGGCGGGAAGAACCGACTGCCGCGCCTAATGCCGCGGCCAATTCCCGGATCAACTGGAAATTCTCCGGTTTGCCGAGTCCGCGTCCGCCGGAAACGATAATATCGGCGTCTTCCAGTTTCACTTTTTCGGTGAGGTCGGCGACGAAATTCAGAAGCTTTGTCCTGGAAGTCAACACTGCTTTATCGAAATCTACCTTAATGATTTTCCCGGCGGGGGGAACCGGCATTAATTTCTTTTTAAAGACACGCGGACGTACGGTAGACATCTGAGGGCGGCGGGAAGGGCAGATGATGGTAGCCATGACATTACCGCCGAAGGTGGGGCGCGTCTGGCGCAAGAGATTCTTTTCGGTATCGATGTCCAATCCGGTGCAATCAGCGGTGAGGCCGGTTTTCAATATAGCGGCAACTCGGGGGAAAAACGAACGCCCGAATGGGGTAGCTCCGGCGAGGACGATCTCCGGTTTATACAATTTGATGAGCCGGACGAGTTCAGCGACGTAGGGATCTTCGGATTGGTTGGAAAAAGCAGGGTCGTCAATCAAATAGACCTTGTCCGCGCCGCAGGCAGTCAATTGCTCGATGCCTTTGACGTTGTGTCCGATACAGACCGCGCATAATTCTGTTTTCAAAGTATCGGCCAGTTCGCGGCCTTTGGAGAGCAGTTCACAGCCGACCGTTTTGATCTCACCGTTGCGCTGTTCGGCAAAAACCCAGACGCCGTGGTAGTCATTACCTGGAGTTACCGTCGCCATCGCTTTTTCGATTTTGATTGCTTCGGTAGGGCAAGCGTCCTGACAGGCGCCGCAGAGGTTGCAGCCTTCAACTTTGATGCTGGCTTTGTCGTCAATGATAGTAATCAGGCCGAACGGGCAGGCGGATTCACAGCTGCCGCAACCGGTGCAATTCTCTTTATCTAAACTGATTCCCATAAGTGCTCCCTATTTACCAGAGTACCTGTACGCTGTATCTCCCTTGATATTCCAGAGAGAGTTTGTGTTTTACTCACAACCAAGACGTACCAAACGTTAACTCCTATTTTAGAGGGAGGTGGGCACTTACTCCACCTGCAGGTAAAGGTTCCAGTTTTGTTTATGATAGAATTATTGAGTTACCCTGCAAATGAGTCCCCAACGCCCCATCTCTAATCTCTTCCCGCGGGGAAGAGGAGGTTGCTTAGAGGGGCTGCGCCCCTCTAACAAGCCCAGCTTGAGACGGATTTCCAAATAGTTTAATCCCTTTATTTGTTAATTATGTGCCCGGGTTTGCTTTGTTAATAGTGTACCAGTTCTGTCCCTCATCTCTTTAATTCTTCCAGTACGAGAGGGAACTAACCTAAATTATTTTTGCCTCTCTTAATTTTTCAACGAGGGTTTTAGCCTGTACCGGCGGTTCGCCTTTGATCATTTCGGCGTGCTGGATACGCTGGGGATAAAAAACCTTGACCACCCAGGTGCCCGAACCGGCTTGTCCGATAGTTGCTTTGTCGGCAGCGATGTCATTGGCTGTCCAGACCGGTATCTGTGCCGATCTGGATTTGGAAAGCCCGCGCAATGAAGGCATGCGCGGCACGTTGATTTCTTTGGCTACGGTAATGACTGCAGGTAACGGGGATTCGATGGTTTCGTAGCCGTCTTCCACCGCACGTTGAACCCGCATTTTACCGTTAGCGATTTCTTCAATTTTGCTGACGTAGGCAATAAACGGAATGCCCAGATTTTCGGCAAGTTCAGGCCCGACCTGACCCGTATCGCCGTCGATGGTTTGCCGTCCGCAGATAATCAGGTCATAGGTTTTTATTTTTTCTGCGGCTTTGCCAAGGGTGGCGGCGGTGGCTAGTGTATCGGAACCGGCGAAAGCCATATCGCTCAATAAAATAGCTTCATCCGCGCCGACGCTGATGGCTTCTTTGAGCATATCGGCGGCTTGCGGCGGGCCCATACTGATGACGGTGACTTTGCCTCCGAATTTTTCTTTAAGACGAACGCCTTCTTCCAGTGCGTAGCTGTCAAAGGGGTTGACAATGGCTTTAATCCCCTGACGGATCAGAGTATTGGTATTGGGGTCGATTTTTACTTCGGTGGTACCTGGTACCTGTTTCAAACAAACGACTATATTCATTCGCGCTTGCCCTTCCGTTTACGCAATTCGATGGCGATGGCATTATGCAGGACTTCGTTGCTGCCTTCATAAATTTGGGTAATCTTGGCATCACGCATCATTTTTTCCAGCGGATAATCGCGCATATAACCGGCGCCGCCGCAAATTTGCACGGCATCGGTGGTGACTCGCATGGCGACATCGGAGGCGAAGACCTTGGCCATGGCTGATTCTTCGGTAAAGCTTTTCACACCACTGTCGATGGTCCTGGCGACAGCATAAACAAGCGCCCGGGCGGCTTCGATATTCAAGGCCATATCGGCCAGCTTGTACTGGACAACAGGCAGGGAGATCAAGGGCTGTCCAAACTGGATACGCTGGCGGGTATAATCCACCGCGGTTTCCATGGCGCCCTGGGCGATACCCAATGCTTGAGCACTGATGCCGGGGCGGGAATTATCCAGGACTTTCATGGCAACAATAAAACCCATTCCCTCTTTGCTGATGAGATTTTCGGCGGGAATAAGGCAGTTGCGGAAAATCAATTCACGGGTGGACGAGGCACGAATACCGATCTTCTTTTCTTTCTTGCCGAAGGTAAAACCGGGGGTGTCTTTTTCGACAATGAAGGCGCTGGCGCCGCGCGCGCCCCGAGTTTTGTCAGTCAGTGCAATGATAGTATAAATTTCGGCGTCACCGCCGTTAGTGATAAATTGCTTGGTCCCGTTGAGGATGTAGCCCTCAGGGGTTTTCTGAGCGGTAGTTTTTATACCGCTGGCATCACTGCCTGCGGTGGGTTCTGTTAAACCAAAAGCCGCAATCTTGCCGGAAGCAATGGCAGGCAGGTATTTCTGCTTTTGCTCTTCAGTGCCGTAGAGGATTATGGCATAAGCGCCCAGAGCGGTTGCGGCGTACGATACTGCCACAGCGCTGCAAACCCGGCTTAACTCTTCAACGATCAGACACAGATCAAGGCTGCCGCCGCCCAAGCCCTCATATTTTTCCGGAATAAAAACGCGAAAAAGGTCGCTGGCGGCCATTTCTTTTAACAGGTCGGTAGGGAATTGCTCCTTTTCATCCAGTTCAGCACGGACCGGCAAAATACGTTCCTCTGCTATACGGTGGGCCAGGCTTTTTAAAGTCTTCTGTTCTTCAGTTAAAAAATATTCCAATACATCCCTCCATGGTTCTTGCGGGGTTAATACTCGATAAAAGGAATACAGTTATTATAAAGGGAGGAGTATACTGACTGCAAGAGAAAGCGCTCTGCTATGAGCTTTCAGCGGTCAGCGCTTATCTACAAGTTGTGAGTATTAAGTAAACACCCATGTCGATTGAGGGCTATGTCGATGAACTAACCCTAATAAAAATATTAGAACCGCTTTAATATTTTTGGTGAAATCGCAGGCTTTTTAGGATATAATGGGAAATACTTACAGAGTATATTTACGTAAACAAAATACGACAGGGAGGTAATTTACTATGGCAAACGCAGCTAGAGCTTACATTCTCATCGAGTGCACAGTTGGAAGAACCAAAGAGGTAGTTACCGGATTGGCCCGTTTGAAGGGAATGAAATCCGTTGAGACGGTTACCGGCCCTTATGATGTGATAGCGATTGTAGAACTTGCCACTTTAAACGAAATCGGCGACCTGGTCACCCAGCATATCCACCCCATTACCGGCATTACCAGAACCGTAACCTGCCTGGTGGTTTAATTTCCCGTTCTCACTTTCAGCCCGGGAGAAGACAGATAGGGAGTTAACGCGGAGAGGATGGACTTTGAGTTTACGGCAGAGCAGGAAGATTTTAGACAGGAAGTACGCGATTTCTTAGAGGATGAGATAAAGAAAGGCACCTTCCGTCCGATGTGTGACGGCTGGATACAGGGTTTCTCCTGGGATTTTACAAAGAAGGTAGCGGGGAAAGGCTGGCTTGGCATTACCTGGCCGAAACAATACGGCGGCCTGGGGCGGAGTCATATTGACCGTTTGATCCTGACTGAAGAGATGCTGCGCTACGGCGCGCCGTCCGCCTGTCACTGGTTTGCCGAAAGGCAGATAGGCAGGGCTATCTATGTTTACGGTACAGAAGATCAGAAGCAGGAGATCTTACCCAAGATTCTTAAGGGTGAGGCTTGCATCGGCCTTGGCATGAGCGAACCGGAAGCCGGCTCAGATCTGGCTGCACTCAAGACCAACGCAGTGGAAGACGGCGCGGATTACATAATTAACGGACAAAAAATGTGGACCAGTTGTGCCAGATACATGACCCATATCTATCTGGTAGCGCGCACCGATCCGACAGCACCCAAACAGAAGGGTATCAGCGAATTTATTATCAACGCTAAACTCCCGGGCATCACCACCCGTCCGACAATCGATACTACCGGCAGTGAAGCCTGGGGAGAGGTTTTCTTCGATAACGTCCGCGTCAATAAAAAGTACCTTATCGGGGAGAAAAACCGCGGTTTTTACCAGATACTGAACCAGCTGGATTACGAACGTTCCGGCATCGAGCGTTTGATGGGGAACTACCCCCTTTTCGAGGCGATCATTAAATTCAGCAAAGAAACGAAAAGAAACGGCAAACCGATTTGCGAAGACCCTTTAATAAGAAACCGTTTGGCGCAATTACAGGTCGAATTTGAAGTGGGGCGGATGTTGATTTACCGCGTGGTACAGGTGATGGAACGCGGTAAAGCGCCGAATGTCGAAGCTGCGATTGCCAAGCCGTTCTGCACCACCTTTGAGCAACACCTGGCTAATATAGCGACGGACATTCTCGGCCCATTCGGACAATTGTGGAAAGAGTCAAAATACGCGCCGTTAATGGGGATGGCGGCGTATTCTTTCCTGGCTTCGAAAGGGTACAGCTTGCAGGCAGGCACTAACGAGATATTAAAGGGTATCGTGGCGACGCGCGGGTTAGGTTTGCCTTCAACGTCTTGACCGTCTCTTACTGTATAACTGCGGATATAATACCCGACAACCGGAGTAGACTACAGAAAGGAATATTGATGAATTTCACTCTGTCAGAAACACAGGAAATGTTGAGAGAATCCGCGCGTGATTTTCTGGCTGAAAAATGCCCGAAGTCCTACGTCAGGCAAATGGAGACGGACGAAAATGGATATTCGCCGGCGTTGTGGAAAGAAATGGCGGAGCTGGGATGGCTGGGTTTGGCGCTGCCGGAATTATATGGCGGCTTCGGGATGGAGTTTATAGACCTGGCGGTACTTCTGGAGGAAATGGGGCGCGTCTGCTTGCCGGGGCCGTTTTTCGCTTCTGTAGTATTGGGAGCAATGACAATACTGGCGGACGGCAATGAAAAACAGAAAGCGGCCTATTTACCTGTGATTGCCTCCGGAAAGACCATTGTAACAATGGCATTATACGACTCTGACGGCGCCTGTGATGCCAGTTCGCTGGCCGCGACGGCATTCGCGGAAAAAAACGATTTCATTATTAACGGCGCCAAGTTATTTGTTCCGGATGCGCATGCCGCTGATTATATTATTTTAGCCGCCCGTACCAGCGACGAGAAAGATGAACAGCAGGGGATAACAGTCTACATTGTACCGGCGAAAGACAGCGGTGTGCAGTGTACCGTCCTGAAGACTATTTCCGGCGCAAAATTATACGAAGTAATATTTGATAACGTTCGTGTTCCCCGCGATAACGTATTGGGTAGCCCGGGCAAAGGCTGGCCGATCATGGAGAAGGCAATGGAGCGGGCGGCAGCAGCGGTTTGCTGCGATACCGTCGGCGTTTTGCAGAAAGTGCAGGAAATGACGCTGAACTACGCCAAAGAGCGGAAACAGTTCGAGCGACCGATCGGGGCATTTCAGGTGATTCAGCAGTACATGGCTGACATGGTGACGGATGCGGACGGGGCGCGTTTTACGGCTTATCAGGCAGCCTGGAAAATCAGCGAAGGTTTACCCGCAACGAAAGAGACAGCCATCGCCAAAGTGTGGTCGGCGGAGTCGTATGAGCGGACGATTACGAAAGCGCACCAGATATTCGGGGCGATCGGGACGACGATGGACCACGACCTGCATTTTTATACTACGCGCGGGAAGGCGGCGCAGCTTAGTTATGGAGACGCCGATTTCTGGCGGGAACTGGTGGCGAAGGCAATGGGGCTATAAGATGGGAAAGTCATTCAGTATATGAAAATAATTCCGTAAAACATAAAGGGACGCCTGTTCCACTCTCCTGGCAAGCTTAGATAGATTCCCACCTACGCCGGAATGGAACGATTTCTCAGGTTTTCCAGGCGATCCTGCACTTCAGTGATGGTATCTTCGGATGTGGATGCGCCGCCGGTAATACCGATATGGTGATGGCCTTTGAGCCATTCCGGTTGAATTTCCGCGGCAGTTTCGATCAGGTAAGTTTTGGTTAATCCGCCGCACAATTCCGCCAACCGGTTGGTGTTAGCGCTGGTATGGTCACCGACGACGAGCATCAGGTCGACTTTATTGGCCAGTTTTTGCGCGGATTCCTGCCGCCGCCGGATATCATGACAGATCGTATCGATAATATATAATTCGGAATCCCGGCGCAGAGCGATATCCACCATGTCTTTAATAAACTGGTTAAAATTGGCGGGGATCTGTGTGGTTTGGGCGACTACGCCGATATACCCTGGCAGCGGTTTTAACCCGGCAATTTGCTGCGCGTCGAGGGTGGCGATACCGTTGCCGCCGGCCCAGGCCAGGATGCCTTTGACTTCAGGATGATTAACGTCACCATAAACAACAACGAAGAAGCCTGATTGTGATAATCTTTGGGCGACCGATTGCGCGCGGTGGACGAAACGGCAAGTAGTATCGACGATTTTAAGGTTGCGGCTTTTAATTTCCCCGGCGACTTCCGGCCCGACGCCATGTGCGCCGATAGCGATGGTATTTCCTTTGACATCATCAAGGGTGCTTGCGACGGTGACACCAAGCCCTGCAAGCCGCTGTAGTACCTGCCGGTTGTGGACAACAGCACCCAGTGTCTCGATGCTGCCCTGTTCGGCGGCAGCCTTTTCCAGGGCAGTTATAGCGCGCCGGACGCCGAAACAAAAACCAGTGCCCGCCGCTTTTTCAATTTTAATGTTTTTACTTTTCAATTTCCGCATACACTCCGTGGTATTCCGCCGGCAGCAAATCGGTAATGTGCTCCATGATAACGGTGGTGGCATTTTCTCTGCTGAGTTTGTATTCATTAATCGGCAGTTGGAAAGGTTTGCCGAAATTAACGGTTATTTCAGGCCGTTTCAGGAACCAGAACAAACCTTGTAAATTTTCGGTGCCGGAAATGCCCACCGGCAGGATGAAAGCGCCGGTGCGCTGAGCGATTAGCGCCGAGCCGTTGAGCGCAGGAATCAATTCGGCTTTTTGGCTGCGCGTACCTTCCGGAAAGATGACCAGCGCAAAACCGTACTTCACGTACTGTTCCATCAGGCGAATGGTTTTCCGATCAGCCACTCCCTGGTACACCGGGAAGCAGCCTAATGCCTGCATGAATGTTTTACCGAATTTACTGCGGAAAAGCTGTTCTTTAGCCGCGAAACGCATTTTTCTTTTAACCAGGAAACCGATGAGCTGCGGTTCGGCGTAAGTCATGTGGTTGGGTACAACCACTAGCGGCCCGGTGGGAGGAATATTCTCCCGTCCGTTTACTTTTAAACTGGTAAAGAGAAAGAAAATTACTTGTAGAAAGCCTCTACTCAGATAAAAAAACCACGACACAAACCACCCCTTTTCAGGCAACTGATTTAAACTTGATTACAGGAAATGACGGCAAATAATAGATTAAGACAGGTTTTACCCCATCTCGCCCTTTTCATAAAGTATAGCACTGATAGCAGCTAACCCGGCCGTTTCCGCGCGCAGAATGCGGTGTCCGAGGCTGGCGACGACGATACCGTTCCGCACGGCAAACTCTTTTTCGGCGGATGGAAAACCACCCTCCGGACCGATAAACAGGCTGATTTTCGCGGTATTTTTGAACGGCGGATTCTGAAGGGTCTGTTTCAAACTGAGGCTTTTTTCTTCTTCCCACATCAGCAATGCGGGCTTCGTGACTGAACGGCAGGCTTCCTCGAAGGAGGTCACCGGATGCAGAACAGGTAAAATCACACGTTCCGACTGCTCGGCGGCTTCCTGAATGATTCTTCGCCAGCGCCCCATTTTACTCGCCGATTCTTTACGGGTGACGCACCTTTCGCTGACGCAGGGAACAAAAGCGTTAACTCCCAGCTCCACGCCTTTTTGTAATACCATTTCAAATTTATCCGATTTCAGGAGCGCCTGGTACAGGATAATTTTAACGGAAGGTTCGCCCTGGCCTGGTGATCTTTTTATTACTTTACCTTCGGCGCTTTCTTTGCCGATACGCGTGATTTCCACTTCAAATTCCCAGCCGCTGTTATCCAGTACAATAATGCGGTCGGTGGGTTTCAGGCGGAGGACATAACCGATCTGGTGTAACGGTTCACTTGTGAAGGTGACGGTATCTGCGAGAATCCATTCTTTAGGGATAAAGAAACGGTGCATATTTCTCCTGTTACATGTTAGATAAATGTCATTATGAAGAATGCTGGCCATGAAGTCAATATAACAAAGCTACCAGCATTCAGCGATCAGCAATTGTATTGATAAGGTATATCCCTTTTCAACTGCGGTTAAAATGGACCTGAGCTTCTTCTATTTCAGAAAGTATGAGGCAATAATCAGGAAAATACGCAAACGAAATATTATGTTATTTCTAAGTTTAAAATCCGAATATTTAAACAAAGAGACGTGCAAAATACCTCTCTACCCTGAGATTGCTTCGCTTCGCTCGCAAAGATATGCGAAAACCGGGGGTGACAAAATCGGCTTGACTATCATAGAACAAATGTACTAGTATGACAAAGAAGCGTTCAGCGCTCAGCAAAAACGACTGACAGCCAGGTCTTGTTGAATACTAATCGTCGGTCTCAATGCGGTTATTGTGAGTTTGCGGAATATGAATGATCGTGTAGCGGATTTGCCCCCTGAGTATTGCCAGTATCAAGATGACGGTTGTGAATTTGCTTCCTCCTGTTTGAACTGCCCTTTGCCAATCTGTGTATATGATGAGCCGGGCGGCAAGCTGAAACTGCAAAAAAGACGGCGGGCGGTTGAAATGGAAAGACTCCATACGCATGGAGGAAAAACCATCATGGAATTAGCGCGGATTTACGGCGTGAGTTACCGCACTGTTCAGCGAGCGTTAAAGGCAGTTTCTCAAAATGAGCAAAATGTCGAAGGAGTAGAACTGTGAATTTAGATTTTAAACCCGGTGATTTGAACCGGCGGGATAACGACAGAATACGGCGGTATAAAGAACTGCTGGATTTTTACCAGGGGATACAATGGCCAGGCCGGGAAAGATACGGCGAGAAACGTTTGACATTCAATTATGCACGGGTGGTCGTGGACAAAATGGCTTCTTATCTAATGGCCGGTGTGAAATTTGTGGTTGACCCGCTGCAGGATTCAGTGGAAGGCCGGGACAAGGCGCGCCGGGCTGAGGCAGCATTGCAGCTGGTCTACGAAGATAACGGACTGGAACAACTGGATTTTGAAACGGAAGTTGATTGCGCGGTGCTGGGAGATGCTGCCTATAAGGTTATCTGGGATACAGAGAAGGCCGGAGTCAGAGTAACTGCTCCGGATATCCAGGGAATTTATGTCTGGCACGGCGGGGATGACGTGGAAAAGGTCTGGCGGATGGCCGCGCGCTATTACCTTGATGCTGAAGCGGCAGTAATGATGTATGGCATCAAGCCGAAAGCTAAAACAACCACTGTCGTTGAATTATGGACCGGTAATGAATTTGAACTGTGGGTGGATGATGTCCGTTTGGAGAAGAAAACCAATCCATACGGCTTTATCCCTTTTGTTATTTTTCCTAACCTGCGTGAGCCGAAAAAAACCTGGGGTATCTCCGATCTGACACAAATGATGGAACCGCAGCGGGAGTTTAACCGGGCAATGTCGCAACTCTCACGAATTCTGGAGTTATCAGGCAATCCGGTGGCAGTGCTGGAAAATGTGGAGGAATCGGAGGATATCGCGGTAAAACCCGGCGCAGTCTGGAATATTCCGGAAGATGCCAAAGCCTACCTGCTGGATTTGCTGCAAGGCGGCGGGGTCCAGCTGCACCTAGATTATATCAATCTGTTATACCGCACTTTACATGATGTTTCAGAGTCGCCGCGGGCGGCTTTCGGCGGCAATGAAACGAATTTATCAGGGGTGGCGCTGGAGATCGAACTGCAGCCGCTGCTGCAAAAAGTCAGCCGTAAACGAGCCATCAGGACAGTGGCTTACAACCAGCGAAACCGGATGATATTGCAGTTACTGGAGAAATATTGCGGCGAGGATTTTGGCGATTATCGATTGCGGGTGGTCTGGAGTCCGGTCATGCCGCGGGATATGGCGCAATTGGTGGCGAATGAACAAGTGCTGGTACAAGGCGGTATCCATTCGCGGCACACTGCCATGTATGAAGTGGGGGTGAAAGACCCGGACACGGAATTCGCCCGCTGGCTGGAAGAAAGGGACGCCATTTTGAAAATGAATCGTGATTTAAATATCAAACCCTCTAAAAACGCGTTCGGAGAGTGAGTGATGGCGTTGTATTTAGTGCGGGAAGAAGAATAAAAGTCAGGAGGAAAAATTTGACAGAGGAAACAAGCAAAGAAAACGGACAGGTAAACAGCCAACCGGAGCAAAAGGCAACCGAGTATGAGCGGATTATCGCGGAAAAAGAGAGCGAAATTACCGCACTGAGAAAATCAGAGGGCGAACTGAAAGAACAATTATCGGCTGCAAACAAATCGCTGGAGGAGGCAGTGGCCAGTTACAAAGAAAAGGTAATTCAGATGAATCCGGGGATCACGGAAAAAATGATCGACGGGAACTCGATCGCAGCCGTGGAAAAAGCGGTGATAGAGGCGATTGAATTTGTCGATAAAGTAAGGAAATCGGTAGAAAAAGAAATTCAGAACAAGCGGGTGCCGGCCGGCGCGCCGGGCCGACGAGCGGCCGATGTCTCGGCGATGTCCGCGCGGGAAAAAATACAATATGCGATCGGAGGTAAAAAGTAATGGCGTTAACATTAGCGGAAGCATCCAAATTATCTAATGACATGCTGCTCCAGGGTGTAGTGGAGACAATCGTGAAGGAATCCCCGATTTTACAAACGATGCCGTTCATAGAGATTGTCGGCAACGGGCTGACATACAATCAGGTTCGAACAATTGATTTTTTATTGGTTCAATAGGAAATATTGCTTTAATCTCAATACGGTCTGTAAACACCATGAGACGAACCTGTAAAAAGTCCAGCAACTCTCTTCTTGTCCCTGGAAATTGTTTCTCTTTGGCCGTTTCCTTGTTTTCAGAATTGACCAAAGCTAAAACATCATCATGGGGCCAGCTAACAGTTCGAAACTTGGAGTAGTCTTCATTTTCTAAATTCCATTTTACAATATTATCTCGCTCTGCCATCCAATACTGGAGTGTGTTTCTGGTATGTTCCAGTTCTTCAATCTGTGCTGGATCGATTTCACCTCTGACTGACTTTAAACGTGTTTCTTCTTGTTCAAGGTTCCTTTTCAGTTCGTTCCATTTGTCGGGGTTTAAATTTATCTGAAACCATTCTTCTGCTAGTCGAGCTTTCTGATCGGCAATTACAGATAAACGTTCGTCGATAGGTTTAATCCTAGCGCTCAGTTCAGACTCTCTATTTTTCAGATTTGCAATGGTATCTTCAATAAGCTTCTTGAGTTTGTTTGGGTCGTTGATAATGACTTCAATTCTTTGCCAAACCTGTTCTTCTATCCAAACTGCATCAATATTTTGGATGGTACATCGAGGAGAATCATCAAGGTGCGTATATTTTAATCTGCCTCTGCAACCGTAGGTTCTACGACCATGTATCAGTGTGATTTGAAATGTATGCCCGCACTCGCAAGTAATCAAACCTTGAAGCAGATATTTTTCTTTCCTAACAGGTTGCAGGTGTTTATTAGTCTTGCGGCGATCCTGCACTGTATTCCATACAGATTCATCAATGATTGCAGGAACTGCTATTTTTATTGCAGTATCAGGGAGCAGTTCAGGAAAAGATTTAGATTTCTGATAGACGTTAACAATCCTTGAGCCCTTGTATACCGTATTTATTAACACATCTCTTATTGCAGTATTTCTCCAGCCCTTGCCATTAGAATTACGAGAGGGGATTTTCTCAGTATTGAGAAAGTTAGCAACCTGCGTCATTGATTTGCCTAAAGCGTATTCCTGAAAGATAATTCGTACGACTCCAGCCTCTTGT
>PMMG01000150.1 GCA_003162335.1 Dehalococcoidia bacterium | reverse complement strand
CCTGGCCGATTGCACCGATCCGGGCAACCGCCGGTACGGGTACGCCTTCACCAACTGCACTAACTGCGGCCCGCGCTACACCATTATCGAGGATATTCCTTATGACCGGCCGAATACGACCATGCGGGAATTCAAGATGTGCCCCCGCTGTGAAAAGGAATACAACAACCCGCTCAACCGCCGTTTTCACGCCCAACCGAATGCCTGTCCCGAGTGCGGTCCGCAATTGATACTGGTTGACCCCGAAGGTAACCAGGTCAAATGCGACGATGTTATTCGCAAATCCGCCGATTTGCTTAAAGACGGCGCCATTCTGGGAATCCGAGGTTTGGGCGGATTTCAGCTAGCCTGCGATGCCACCAATCAGACCTCAGTCNNGCAGAAATCAAACTACTTTCGTCGCCCCAGGCTCCCATCGTTTTATTGCGCTGGTACAATAAAACATCAGACATCGCGACGGCGGTTGCGCCGGATTTAAAATACCTGGGCATGATGCTGCCCTGCACTCCCTTACATCATCTTCTTTTGCGTGAAACCGGACGGCCTTTAGTCATGACCAGCGGTAATCTCAGCGAAGAACCGATCGCCAAAGATAATGACGAGGCATTGGTCAGGCTGAAAGACATCGCCGATTATTTCGTCTTGCATAATCGGGGTATTTATGCCCGTTACGATGATAGTGTTTTTATGGTCGCTGAAAACCGACCCGTAGCTTTGCGGCGCGCCCGCGGTTATGCTCCCTATCCCATTCATCTGCCTTTCAACTCGAAACAAATCCTGGCTTGCGGGGCGGAATTAAAAAACACCTTCTGCCTCACGCGGGACAACCATGCTTTTGTCAGCCAGCATATCGGGGATATGGAAAATGAGGAAACGCTGGAACACTTCGAAACCACTGTTGAACTATATCAGAAACTTTTCCGCATCAAACCGGAAGTCATCGCCTGCGACCTGCACCCCGAATACCTGCCCAGTAAATATGCCGCCTGTCTTGCAGCAGAGCAAAAACTGCCGCTGATTCCGGTGCAGCACCACCATGCGCATATTGTCAGTTGTATGGCAGAGAATGCTGTTTCTGCCCCTGTTATCGGCGTAGCTTTTGACGGCGTCGGCTACGGCACGGACGGCGCGATCTGGGGCGGCGAATTTTTTATAGCAGATTGGCACGGTTTCCAGCGGGTCGGGCAATTTGAATACGTGCCGATGCCCGGCGGCGCCGCAGCCATTAAAAAGCCCTACCGGATGGCGTTGGGTTATCTCTATTCGTTATTGGGCAATAATTTCTCATTGGACGGTTTGCCGTTCGTTAACCTTAACCCTACAGAAGTTGCGGTGATCAAGCAGCAGATACAAAAGCGTATCAACTGTCCGGAGACTTCCAGCGTTGGCAGGCTCTTCGATGCAGCGGCGGCACTGGCCGGTTTGAGCAGTGAAGTCAGTTATGAAGCGCAGGCAGCGATCGCGCTGGAAATGAGCGCGCCGGACAGGTTTATGCAGAGCTCTAACTACAACTATCCCTATTCATTCGCCGGGCAGGATGGAACAACTATTGTTAAATTGGCGGAATTATTCGCGGCATTAGCGGCGGACGTCAGGCAAAATACTGCCGTTTCGAAGATATCCCTTAAGCTGCACCGGACGATCGCTAGTATCACAGTTGATATGTGCGGCAAAATCGCGCAAAATACAGGTATAAAACAGGTAGCCTTGAGCGGCGGCGTTTTTCAGAACCGGTTATTGTTAAAACTGACAAGCAGCGCATTAAAACAGGCGGGTTTTCAGGTATTCACGCACCACCTGGTACCCTGCAACGACGGCGGTCTATCGCTGGGGCAGGCAGTAATCGCCAATTTTATAAAGGAATAACATATGTGTCTGGCAGTACCAGTAATCATCACAAAAGTTGAAGGTAAAGAGGGCGAGGTGGAAATCGGGGGTGTGTCCCGCCGCATCAGTCTCTGGCTCACCCCGGAAGCAAAAGTCGGTGACTACGTCCTTTTACACACCGGCTATGCCATCAGTGTGCTCGACCAGGAAGAAGCAGAAGAGACACTCAAGCTTTTTCAGGAAATCGCTAAATCCGCAAAATAATGATTACATTTGAAAATAAATCACTGATCGTCTCCCTTTCGCAAAAGGCTATAGTCCCGGAGGTACGAGGGGGAGAGATTAAGAGGGATTTATATATGTATTGATTAATAATACTCTCGTAAAAACAATTAATTATTGTATTTGAGGACATTAATTGAAATACATAACCGAATTCCGTAATAGTGAATTAGCGCAAGGACTGATCACCGATATCCGGCAGAAATCGAAACGCAATGTACGCTTCATGGAATTCTGTGGCGGCCATACCGTTTCCATTTTCAAATACGGCATCCGCCAGGCACTTCCCCCGACCATCGAAATGGTTTCCGGTCCGGGTTGCCCGGTGTGCGTAACGGCTACATCTGATATCGATAAGGCCGTTGCGTTGGCCGGTATTCCCGGCGTAATTATCACTTCTTTCGGGGATATGCTGCGCGTGCCGGGCAGCCGTTCCAGTCTGCAGAAAGCCCGCGCCGAGGGTGCCGACGTCCGTATTGTTTATTCTACGATGGATGCGCTGAAAATCGCGCAGGAAAACCCGGATAAAACAATAGCGTTTATCGGGGTGGGTTTTGAGACCACCGCACCCACTATTGCGGTCTCCGTCCTGCAGGCGCAGCAGCAAGGAATTAAAAACTACTGCGTGCTCTCGCTGCACAAGCTCTGTCCGCCGGTGATCAAGACCATCCTGGATGCTGGTGAGGTCAAACTAGACGGGCTGGTTTGCCCCGGGCATGTCTCGGCGGTCACCGGCTCGAACGCCTGGCAATTTGTCGCCCGTGATTACGGCATTCCCTGTGTCGTGGCAGGTTTCGAGCCGACGGATATCCTGCAGTGCGTTGATATGCTGGTCACACAAGTGGAGAATAACCAGGCGAAGGTGGAGATTGCCTACAAGCGCGGCGTTACTCCCGAAGGTAACCTGGAAGCCCAAAAGGTTATGCGGCAGGTCTTTGAACCGTGCCCGGCGAAATGGCGCGGCATGGGCGTCGTGCCCGGTAGCGGTTTGAAATTACGTCATGAGTTCGCCTGTTATGATGCTGAGGTTGCCTTTGAAATTAAAACCGAACCCGCGATCGAGCCCAAAGGCTGTCTCTGCGGAGAGATCCTGCGCGGCGCGAAAACGCCTGCCGATTGCCGCTTATTCCGCAAAACCTGCACGCCGGAAAATCCCGTCGGGCCGTGTATGGTATCATCTGAGGGGAGCTGCTCGGCTTATTATCTATATGGAGACATTAGTGGAAGATAAAATCCTGCTAGCACACGGTAGCGGCGGTAAACTGGCGCACGACCTGATTGTAAAAAATTTCGTCAGCGCCCTCGATAATCCTTTATTGGCGCAGATGGATGATGCCGCGGTTTTTGATGTCAAACACCGGCTGGCTTTTACCACCGACAGCTATGTCGTCAATCCCATCTTCTTCCCCGGTGGTAATATCGGCAAGCTGGCCGTTTGCGGCACTGTGAATGATTTGGCTACCTCCGGCGCACGACCGCTTTATCTTTCCCTGGCGCTGATCATTGAAGAAGGCCTGCCATTAAAAGACTTAAAACTGGTGATTGATTCGATTAAAACTACCGCCGAAGAAGCCGGCGTGAAAATCGTTACCGGCGACACCAAAGTCGTAAACCGCGGCTCGGCGGATAAGCTTTTTATCAATACCTCCGGCATCGGCATCATTCCCGAAGGCATCATGATTTCCGGCAGCAATGCCCACCCCGGAGATAAAGTGCTGTTGAGCGGCACTATCGGCGACCACGGCATCGCGGTCCTCAGCAAACGGGAGGGCATCAGCTTTGAAACACATCTGGAAAGCGATTGCGCCCCGTTAGCCGGTATGGTGGCGGAAATGCTGCAAGCCAGCCGCAATATTCACAGTCTGCGTGACCCCACCCGCGGCGGCCTGGCTACCACCTTGAATGAACTGGCCGAACAATCGAAAGTCGGCATCCGCATCGAAGAAGCTAAAATCCCAGTCAAGGATGAAGTGCTGGGCGCCTGCGAGATGCTCGGTTTCGATCCGTTGTACGTTGCTAACGAGGGTAAAATGATCGCGATTGTAGCTGCTGAAGATGCCGAAATCATACTAAAGGCCATGCAGAAACACCGCTACGGCAAGGACGCGGCCGTCATCGGCGAGGTAATTGCGGACCATCCCNNGCCGCGTGGTGATGAAAACATTGCTGGGTTCTTCCCGCATCGTGGATATGCTGGTCGGCGACCTTTTACCAAGGATTTGCTGAAAGATGCACGAACTGGCAATCACACAAAGCATGTTTGAAATTGTCTTACAACAGGCTGAGCAGGCGCACGCGAAAAAGGTCACGAAGATCAATCTTGTTATCGGCGCAATGACCGGCGTCGTCAGTGACAGCGTGCAGTTTTACCTGGATTTCATGACGAAAGACACCATCGCGGAGAACGCATCGGTTTCTTTCAAAACGGTGCCCGCCCAAGCTCGCTGCCGTAATTGCAATCAGACATTTAATTTAGAGGAATTTAACTGGACATGCCCGCACTGTCAGGGTAATATTATTGATGTTATTGCCGGAAAAGAACTATTTGTAGAAAGCATCGAGGTGGAGTAAATGGAAATTAAAATACTGAAAAATATTCTCGGGGCCAATGACCGGATCGCGGCGAAAAACCGCGAACTGCTGGACGCCCATAAGATATTTGCGGTAAATATTATGGCATCGCCTGGAGCAGGCAAGACAAGTGTGGTATTGCAGACGATCCGCGCGCTGCAAGATGGCGTTCGCATCGGCGTCATCGAAGGCGATATCAGTTCCAGCATCGATGCGGAATTAGTCGCCAAACAAGATGTGCCCGTGGTACAGATCAATACCGGCGGCGAATGCCACCTGGAAGCAGTGCAGGTACAGGACGCGCTGAACAATCTGCCGCTAGCGGAAATCGACCTGCTTTTGATCGAAAATGTCGGTAACCTTGTCTGCCCGGCCGAATTCACTCTCGGCGAACATTTGAAAGTGCTGATCGCCAGTGTTCCGGAGGGCGACGATAAACCATTTAAATATCCGTTAATGTTCAACACGGTTGATGCGTTGGTATTGAATAAGATCGATTTGCTCCCTTATGTCAAATTCAATGTGGATGGATTCACAAAAACAGTGAAGAATATTAACGCTAAAGCAGAGATTTTTAAAGTATCCTGCACCACCGGTGAAGGCATTACTACCTGGGCGAAATGGTTGAATAGCCGGATGGGCAAACCATTAAAGAAGAGAATAACATCTACGTGATTGTAGACTTTTGACGCTCATCTCGTGCCTGTGAAAAGATTACAACAATCGAATATAGCTAAATCTTCGAGTTAATACGCCTGAAATGAAAATTCATGGGGTGTTAACAGCACTTCGCGGGAAGTTCTTAGGGCATCGCCGGAAACGGCCTCGCCTCCCGTATTTGGAAAGGAGAAATATTTCAAATAAACACGTTTTTTTTAGGCGTCTCCAAGGAGACGCCTTTTTTTGGCTGGAAAAACCCACCATCAAGAAGACATAAGCCGTCTCAACCTGGGTTAAAATTCACCTTTTATTATTTCTGTACAAACAGTAGACCTTGGAACGAAGGCCTTTAACGGGAATAGATTAATTACTCTCCTAACTAAAAGCTAATTATCCTGCCGCTTTATAGTACTTTCGGTTATCGCCCGCGCCTTATCTTTTTATCCATATTTAAAATAACTTAAGTACCGTACTACCGGAAATAATTGGCGCTCCGAAGCTGAATTTGTACTTCCGGGCAGTTAATCAAAAGCGAAAGTACCAAAATGTACTATTTGCAGTCGCGCAATCAGGGGTTATTATAAATATATTCAAACGACTTTAATTACCTTTTTATGCAATTTATTTGGAAATCAGCGGTGAGCGGATTTCGGCATTGCTGCCTCGCTTAACAGTGATTTACCGCGGCTACGCCGCTTTATAAAAAGAAATAGGAGTAAATACAAAATGATAAAACGGTCAAAACAGGGCTTATATATCATAGGCGCAATATTTTTATCGCTCTGCCTGTTCCTGAGCGGATGCCGCATTGAGGCAAAAAACGCCACCACCCCGTTATTAACTTCAACTACGAAAACCTCAACTACCACCACTAAGCCGGTGACGGGGACTACAACCACCACGACTAAAACTACTACGGCAACTACCGGCACTTCTACCACCACCCCTACTTCGGGTACTACGACAACCACTACCACTAAACTTACAACCACCACTCCTGCAACAGGTATAACTACTTCAACAACTACTACTGCAACCACTGCCACGACTACAACTCCGACTACTGCTACAACCACTACTACGTCGGGCACAACCAGAACAGTTATAGATAAAGACGGGAATAACGTCGTTATTCCTGCTGTAATCACAAAGGTGGCTCCTTTCACCGGAGATGCGGCGCTGATGACCGCGCTTTTAGGAGACTCCGGTGAAATTGTGGCCGCACCCGATGCCAGTTTAAGTGATTACTTTAAACAGGTCTTCCCCGCTTATGCCACCGCAAATTCGAAGAAACTGCTCAGCACCAAACCTGATGATGTTATCACTTCCGGCGCGCAGGTTATATACGGTCCCATTACAGACGCAGCCCAGATTGCACAATATAAGGCTCTCGGTATAGCTGTTGTCTCGCTTAATAACTTCGCTACTGTCGCCCAATTGAAGGACAATCTCACAAAGATTGCGGCAATCCTCGGCGGCGATGCTCCGACAAAGGCAACGGCCTTCGGCGCATGGATTGATACGCAGGCTGCCTACTGCAATACCAAGATCGGCGGTCTTGGCAAGGTTAAAGTCATGTTATTAAATTCCACCGCCGGCGTATTGAGCACAGTTAATTCTTCGGATATTCTTTCAGCCTACATGACAACCGGCGGAGGCACTAATGTCGCCGCCGACCTGACTACCGTTACAAATATTACCGCCGCTCAGGTAGTCCAATTAAATCCTGATGTAATTATTACCATGAATGCTGCCTCCAAGACAGCGATTATGGCTTTGGCCGGCCTGCAAAACGTCCCGGCTGTTTACAACAGCAAAGTATACGTGATTCCTACCGGCACGTTCCTATGGTCGATACCGACCGCTGAAGACGCTTTGATGCCGCTTTGGCTTGCCAAGACTCTGCACGGTGAATATCTGGGCGATCTGGATATGAATAAAACCGTAAAAGATTTCTATAGCAAGTTCTACGGCTACACTGCCACCGATGCGGAAGTAACGGCTATTCTTGCCGGAAAATAGAACCAGTTAATATTGTAAAAATAAATTAACCCAAAATTCCCTCAGGCTCGACACGGCCTGAGGGAATTTTACTATTCTCTCCATTAACCACCTTTCCGTTTTATTTTGCGCCAAAATCCTTCCGGTTTTTTCGAAATTAATGTTCCTTTCACTTTTCCGGAATTGCCACTATGCACTCTGTTGTGATCGGGAATTACAGCCGAGCCACGGATCAGTTGGTGAAAAGCCAGAAGTTAATCCGTGATATATTTCACAAATAGCCGCTGTTTATCAAGTTTTTGTTACAAATTCCGGCCAAATGATAGACAGTGTAGCCGAAAGGGACTATACTAATCGTAGAAGTTTAGATGATTATGTTGACCGATCAACACAACCGTCTCGAGGAGACTAAGTGTGAAAATACTACTAATATATCCTGATTACCCTGATACCTTCTGGAGTTTCAAGCATGCGCTGAAAATGATTCAGAAAAGCGCTGCATTGCCGCCCCTGGGATTGGCTACCATCGCTGCCATGCTGCCCGCCAGCTGGGAAAAGAAACTCGTCGATATGAGCATACAGCCGCTCAAGGAAAAAGACATTCTATGGGCGGATCTCGTGTTTATCAGCGCCATGATCGTCCAAAGGCAATCTATGCATTCCACAATCGAACTCTGCCACGCGTTAGGCAAGAAAGTGGTCGCCGGAGGCCCGCTGGTCAGCACAGAACCGGAAGAATTTGATTCGGTTGACTATCTGGTACTGAATGAAGGTGAAGTGACTTTGCCGCAATTCCTGGCAGACCTTGAAAAGGGCACACCCAAGCACATTTACACCTCCGGGGAACGCCCCGATATCACTAACCTGCCGGTCCCGGATTGGTCGCTGATCAGGATGAGTAAGTACTCCTCTATGAGTATCCAGTATTCCCGCGGTTGTCCTTTTGATTGTGAGTTCTGCGACATTGTTATCCTGAACGGGCACAAACCCCGCACCAAGACCAAAGATCAGGTTATCCGGGAGCTGGACGCGCTCTACTCTCATGGTTGGAGAGGCAGCGTCTTCTTCGTCGACGATAACTTTATCGGCAGCAAGAATAAGATCAAACAGGAAATCCTCCCTGCAATTATTGAATGGCGTAAAACCAAGGGGCAGCCGCCGTCCCTCTTTACCGAAGCCTCTATTAATCTTGCGGATGACGAAGAATTAATGACGATGATGGTAAAAGCCGGTTTTGACCGCGTCTTCATCGGCATTGAAACCCCCAATGAAGAAAGCCTGGTCGAATGCAACAAATCTCAGAACAAAAACCGCGACCTGGTCGCAGCAGTCAAAAAGATCCAGAACTTCGGTATGGAAGTCCAAGGTGGCTTCATCGTCGGATTTGATAATGACCCCGCCTCGATTTTTAAGAAGCAAATCGAATTCATTCAGAAAAGCGGTATCGTCACCGCGATGGTCGGCTTACTCAATGCCCCGCGCGGCACCAGGCTCTATGAGCGCTTGAAGAAAGAAGATCGTTTGATCGAGGGCTTTACGGGCGATAATACTGATTGCAGTCTTAATTTCGTCACCAAGATGAAACGTGAAGATCTTATCGAAGGCTATCAGCAAATACTGCACAGCATCTACGCCCCGAAGGCGTATTATGAAAGAATTACCACCTTCCTCAAGGAATTCCACCCGCATTATGAGATCAGGATATCGGCTTTGAAATGGGCACACATCGTCGGCCTTTTCAAGTCGATGTGGATCCTGGGCGTGATGGACAAAGGCAGAAGGGAATTCTGGAAATTTATCCTGGGCGTGCTGGTCAGACGGCCGAAGGTGTTCCCGCTATCATTGTTCCTGGCGGCCTACGGCTTCCACTTCCGCAAAGTTGCCGATAAAATCGGTAAAGGTTATTGCGCTATTCCTATAAAAGTTGAAGCGGACAACCGCTAAACAGGCTGTCTATTTAGAAAATCGAAGAGAGGGAGCGTATACGCACACCCTCTCTTGTTTATCTCACGGTCGTGAGGCAGTACCAGGAAAGTCCCAAAGTAGATGATTTAAACTTTGATTTTTAATGCAAGCACAGTGACCCGCTAAATAAACAGCTGGCAATATTTATCTCAGATAAGTGATAATGTCAGAGAAAATGTGTTTTGGCGCGATATTTTCAAAGTAAATTCTTTATGTTTATTTTACTCCGGCTGATGCACATTTATCGTATTACAAATCGAAAGAAAAGTAGAAAGCGGATAAAATAACAAGTTTTTCTCTAATGCCAAGGAAGGGAAATTTTTCAAACTGTTCGAAGAAAGCGCCCGGAACGCCGTCGATGTCGCACAAAAATTAAAAGAACTCCTGGATATCTGGGATAACATCGAAGACAGGGTAGCGGTGATCGCCGCCCTGGAACACAAAGGCGATAATATCACCCACCAGATTGCGACAGAATTGCACCGCACCTTTGTCACCCCGTTTGACCGTGAAGACATTACCCTGCTGGCGCAATCCCTGGACGATGTCACCGATTTTATTCATTCGGCGGCTGACTTTATGTTTCTATATAACATCGAACAGCCCACCCAACGGGCAATAGAATTGGGCAACGTAATCGCCGAAACCACACTGGAAAAGCAGAAAGCCGTCGGCCAATTGACCAAACACATTGACCAGACGCAAATGCTCAAGCATTGCGTCGAAATTAATCGCATGGAAAACGTGGCGGATCGAATTTACCGCGCAGCCCTGGTAGATTTATTCGCTAATAACTCCGACCTCAAGCTCATTATCAAGTGGCGTGAAATTTACGAGCATATGGAAACTGTCACCGATAGACGTGAAGATGTGGCAAATGTTCTGGAAGGGGTGGCGCTTAAATATTCTTAACATGGATGTTTATTGCCTGATTTTATTGTGAGTATTTTGAGAGAAATGAGTTTATTTCTTATCACGAACTCTAATTTGACCACCTGTTTTTCTGATGCTCCGGAGAGAATCCCGTTACTTTTAAAAGTGCCCTCACAAAAGGGCATTTTTCTTTTCTTAGACATTGCCAACAGGAAACAGCGTTTTCAGAATAATTCATTGTTGCGGTGTTACACCGCATCGGATACAAGGTAGTGTCTGTCTTTATTATTGTCATTGTTGCGATCGCCCTGGTTTTTGATTTTACCAATGGCATGCATGATGCGGCTAATTCTGTCTCCACCATTGTTTCCACCCGTGTTCTTTCTCCGAAACAGGCTGTTGTCTGGGCAGCCTGTTTTAATTTTGTCGCTTTCCTGATCTTCGGCACGGCCGTTGCTCAGACTATTGGTAACGGGATAATAAAGATTGCAACGGTAACGCCGACCGTCATCTTTGCCGGGCTGACAGGTGCCATTTGTTGGAACATGATTACCTGGTATTTCAGTTTGCCTAGCAGTTTCTCACATGCGCTGATCGGCGGCTATGCCGGTGCCGCCATCGCCCATGCCGGTTTCGGTGTAATTATTGTCAGTGGCTGGTATAAAACTTTGATGTTCATCGCTTTAGCGCCCATTATCGGCATAATTCTGGGATATATTTTTAAAATAATCACGTCCTGGTTGATACGTAAACAAACTTTGGCCTCCGTGAACAAAAGGTCGAAAGTTTAACAGCTGTTTTCGGCGGCTGCTTACAGCCTGGGGCACGGCGGCAATGATGCGCAAAAAACGATGGGTATTATCACCAGCCTTCTTTTTGCCGGAGGTGTTATTTCTGTTTTTAAAATCCCGCTCTGGGTTGTCTTAGCCGCTCAGGCAGCAATTGCATTGGGCACAATGAGCGGTGGCTGGCGTATCACCAAGACGATGGGACAGAAAATTACCCGGTTAACCCCGATCGACGGTTTCTGCGCTGAAACCGCCGCCGCATCCAGTATCTTTTTTGCTACCTCTATGGGCGTCCCTGTATCCACCACGCATCTCATCACCGGCGCCATCTCGGGGGGCGGGTCGGCAAACCGCTTGTCCGCAGTACGCTGGGGTGTGACGCTGAATATCGTCGTGGCCTGGGTGCTCACAATCCCGGCAGCGGCCATTATTTCCGCTATTCTTTTCTCTGCAATTAAATTATTTACATAGCTTGCATTCGTCATTATCGGTGCTACAATAATAAATGAGGAAAGGTTTTACCGCTCTAAAAAGAGACTAAAACTATTTTTAGAAACGTATTTTCCCTCTTGTTTTAGCATAGTTTAGCTAATATAATAGAATAAACCTTAGATTTGAAGGAGGACTTTCATGGGTTCAGCTATTGAATATCAAAAACAGATGACAGANNGTTCATTATCGCAGAATGAGCGGCGGCAGCTAGTTTCACTTCTAATAGTAAGACTTTTCTCCGATCTGTCAGTTAATATTTGACATTCAGAAAGGCCAGGGGTTCTTCTTTTATCCCACGGTAATTCGTGTGGATTTTACATGGCGTAAAGATGAAGATTCCCGGCCTTTTTGTATTCTCTTGGACATTAAGCTCGTCTATTTATCATTCATTTTACTTTACTTTTTGCATATTTCCTCCATTATGTTAAAATAGAGATTGGAATGGGAGATGACATAAGCATTCCCATGGGAGGTGCGGATTGTGGTTAGAGATGATATAAAAAAGTTTTTAGCTTACCTGAAGGCAGAAAAAGGGTTATCGGATAATACCTCTTTTGCCTATGAGAACGACTTGTCTCAATTAGCCGTCTTTGTTGAGGAAGAAGCCGCAAAAGAAGGGGTTCCTGCCTCTTGGGCTGCTTTCAGTCATCAAGCCATGATGAAATACCTGTTGAATTTACAGGAAAAGAAGTATGCCGCCACCACCAGGGCTCGCAAGCTTGCGGCTGCACGGTCTTTCTTTAAATTTCTTACCGCGGAAGGCATCATTAAAGAAGACCCCACCCATAATATGGAGTCGCTCAATATCGGCCGGTCACTGCCCAAACCCATTTCCATTAATCAGGTCAAAGCGCTGCTGGAACAACCGACTAAATCAAATACCCCCGAAGCGAAGCGTGACGAAGCGATGCTGCAATTACTTTATGCCTCGGGCATGAGAGTCAGCGAACTGATTTCATTGAATGTGGACGACGTCAACACCACGGAAGGCGATGTCCGCGCCTTCGGCAAAGGTCATAAAGAACGGATTATTCCCATTCATAAACAGGCAGCAGCCATTGTCGAACAATATGTCCGGGATGCCCGTCCTCACCTGGCGCACAACAAGGGCGAAAAAGCCATGTTCTTAAACCGCCGGGGCGAGAGATTGACAAGACAGGGTTTTTGGCAGATACTTAAACAATATGCCAAGGCAGCGGGATTAACAGTTGCCGTAACACCGCATACACTGAGACACAGCTTTGCCACCCATATGTTGAGCGGCGGGGCTGATCTGAGAGCGGTGCAGGAACTGTTAGGACATGCTAATATATCTACGACGCAGGTGTATACTCACCTGACTACCGAACACGTCCGCCGCAGTTATGAAAAAGCACATCCGCGGGCTAAATAGTTAAGAAAAGAGGACCAACATGCCAGGTAAGTCTAAACGTAAACAAATGAGATATGCTTCAAGTAAATCGGGCAACACAGCACACACATCGATCGCTCCCGTTGTATCTACCGCCGCAAGTGCGGTTAAACCGGTCACCGCACCTGTAAAATCTCCGGCTGCTAAACCGCCTGCCGCGCAGTATTCCCCCGAACTGCTGAAACATGTCGGGACGGAATTGAAAATATCCGTCGCCCTTTCAGCCGCTATCATATTAGTTATCATCATATTGTACTTTGTTCTTCCCCACTAACGATAACCGGCGGTGGACTACACTATGGACTTTGATACAGCCAGAGTCCGGTTAATTAACCATCTTGCGTCTGAAATAAATGACCAGCGGGTGCTTGCGGCCATGTCACGTGTACCGCGGCATCTGTTTATTCCTCCCGAACTCGCTCATCTGGCATATGACGACGTTCCCTTACCTATCGGACAAAACCAGACTATCTCCCAGCCCTACATTGTTGCCCTGATGACCGAGAAACTGGAACTGACCCCGGATAAAAAAGTACTGGAATTAGGCACCGGCAGCGGTTATCAGACAGCAATCCTGGCAGAACTGTCACGCCAGGTGGTAACCACGGAACGTATTCCTGAATTGCTGCAAAAAGCAAAAATCACACTTGATCAACTGGGTTACAAAAATATCGAAATGCACCTGGCCGAAGAATCATTAGGTTGGAAAGCCGGCGCTCCCTATGACGCCATTATTGCCACCGCCGGCGCTCCTAAAGTGCCGGATAGCCTGATCGCCCAATTAACCTTCGAAGGGCGCATGGTGATCCCGGTCGGCGCCCGTTACGACCAGGAATTACATCTCATCATCCGGCACCGAAAAGACAACGAAGTCATTAATCTCGGCGGCTGCCGTTTTGTGTCCCTGATCGGTAAAGAAGCCTGGGCAGATTAAAACAACACGAAAAATTCGGGAGACAATAACACAGCGATTGTAATAATATTAACCTGGTCAGACCGCCGGTTTTCCTCGCTTTTTACCGCTTTTTCTCCTGTTTCTAGTATCAGTTTGCTTCATTTGCTTCGGATAGCTATAATGGTTAGTAAAACTTATACAAAAAGGGGATTGGGATATGGCGCAGTATGGGCTCGATAACATCCGTAACCTTGCTCTGCTCGCTCACAACGGTGCAGGCAAGACCTCTCTGGCGGAAGCCATCTTGTTCAACACCAAGTTAATTAACCGCCTGGGTAAGGTCAGCGAGGGCAGCACTACCTCCGATTATGACCCCGCCGAACAGAAACGGGGTATGAGTATTAGTCTGAGCATGCTTCCTTATATCTGGCAGGGCAACAAGATCAATCTGATGGATACCCCGGGCTACCCTGACTTTGTCGGTGAAGTAAAATCAGCAATCCGCGTCATTGAAGGGGCTGTCATCGTTGTTTGCGCTTCTTCCGGTGTCGAAGTCGGCACAGAGCAGGTCTGGGCTTACTGCGATGCCAGTAACCTCCCCCGTATTGTCTATATTAATAGAATGGACCGAGAGAACGTCGATTTTAATAAAGTCGCCGACCAGCTGCAGTCAAAATTCGGGCGTAAATGCCTGCCCATTCAGATGCCCATCGGTGCGCATACTACTTTCCAGGGCACCGTTGACCTGTTGAAAATGAAAAGCTATACTGGCGTCGCCTCCAAAGAGGGTGAAGTGCCTGCGGATCTGCTTGCCGAGGCTAATTCCCTGCGGGAAAAACTGGTGGAATCGGTTGCCGAGACAGACGATGCCCTCCTGGAAAAATTCCTGGGAGGCGAAGAACTCACCCTGGATGAACTGACCAAAGCATTGACTAAAGCAGTGGCCGGCGGTAAACTCGTGCCGATTATGGCCGGTTCCGGTTTACAGAATATCGGTGTCATTCCTTTAATGGACGCTATCGTCAGTTATCTACCTTCACCCAAAGCCCATGAGGTTGAAATCGTCGGCGAAGGTAATAAAACGGCAAAGATCCCGGCGGACCCCAAAGGCGCGCTGGCTGCCCTGGTATTTAAAACCAGCGCCGACCCCTATGTCGGACGGTTAACCTATTTCCGTGTTTATTGCGGAGCTGTCACCAGTAATTCGCAGCTCTGGAATGTGACCCGCGGCGAGAATGAACGCATCGGGCAGCTCTTTATCCTCCGCGGCAAGAACCAGGAACCGGTGCAGGAAATTGCCGCCGGCGATATCGGCGCGGTGGCCAAATTAACAGTGACTGCAACCGGTGATTCCCTCGGCACGAAAGAAAAACAGGTCAAAATCGTACCGATTGTTTTCCCTGAGCCGCGCTACAGTGAAGCCGTTTATCCCAAGACTAAATTAGACCTCGATAAACTGGGCTCGTCCCTGGCAAAGATCGTCGAAGAAGACCCGACTTTGAAAATGCACCGTGAACCCAGCACCAACGAAACAATTATCTCCGGCATCGGCGAAATTCAACTCGCTGTAGCCGCTGAAAAAATGTCGCGCAAATTCGGCGTAAATGTCGACCTGCAGACGCCCAAAGTTCCTTACAAAGAGACCATTACTATGCAGTGCGAAGCCGAATATAAACATAAAAAACAGACCGGCGGCCATGGTCAATACGGACATGTCGTGCTGGAACTGGTGCCGCTCCCGCGCGGTTCGGGTACCGAATTTACCGAAAGAATCGTCGGTGGCACGATTCCGAAGAACTTCATCCCCGCGGTGGAGAAAGGCGTACATGAAGGTGTGCAGGAAGGCGTGCTCGGCGGTTATCCCGTTGAAGATGTCAGAATCACCGCCATCGACGGCAGTTTCCATCCGGTAGATTCTTCGGAAATCTGCTTTAAGATCGCCGGCGCCGGCGCGGTGAAAAAAGGCTTGACCGACGGTAAACCGGTCATCCTGGAACCGATCGTGAAATTAAAAATTACCGCCCCCGATTCCTATACCGGGGATATTATCAGCGACCTTAATACCAAGCGCGGCCAGGTACACGGTATGTTACCCGAAGACGGAATGAACACCATCGAAGCAATTGTACCGCTGGCAGAAGTTCAGCGTTATGCGATGAACCTGAAATCAATCACCCAGGGTAAAGGCACTTATTCCATGGAATTCAGCCATTACCAGGAAGCGCCGCCGCTGGTGACGCAGAAGATCATCGCCGCCAAACAGGCTGAAAAAGAGAAGGAAAAAGTTTAAAATTAATTGCCAGCAAAAGGAGCGGCTGAAATGAAATTTCTCCTTGGGTTGGGGATTGCTATCGTGGCAATTGTAATTGTCGCGGTTCTGGTACTGGGTTATCTGGGTTTTGTGCCGGGCGTTTCGAATTTATTCGGTTCCAACAAACCGAAAGATCTGGGCGTGACCTACACTCAGGCGGATTATAACAGCGCCCATGCCCGCAACGGTACTACACACAGCGTCCTGCCGGCAGGCACTGCCCCGGCAAACAGCATCAAGTTTTCCGGTTCTCACCTGGTTAATACTACTTATACCCAGGCCGAAATCAATGCGGAGATCAATGACCGGGATTGGGAATATTACCCGTTGAAAGATTGCCAGCTTAGAATCAACGCCGATAACACCGTCGAATTCTCCGGGATCGTCATCACCAGCCGCCTCAAGGATTATGCTGCCGGGTTGAAAGAAAGCGACGATACTATGAATTCGATCACCAATTATATTAAATATATTCCCGGCAACCCGGCCTTTTACGCTAAGGGCACCCTCGAAGTGGCCAACAATCAGATTATTAATACGAATATCACCCAGTTTAAAATTGGTAATCTGAACCTGACGGGCCAGATTGATGATAAGTTGCCGGATATTATCAATGGCGCCGAAACACAAATGCAATATTATCCCGGTTTCACCATCAAAACCCTGAAATTTACGAACGGCAAAGTGCAATTCGTTGGCACGCTGCCGGATTCTGCTCGCGTGGTCGGCAAGTAGCAGGTTTTACCAATTTCAAAAGTTAAGAAAAACAGAAGAAGGAGTGCAGTTCATTTCGCACTCCTTCCTTATTTATTGTCCGCAATTTTTGCTAGTGGAACAGTCATCCCTGCCTGTTCGTTTAATATCGCATCCTGGTTTCCGCCTAAATAAACGCTGAACCGAATGTCAAAATATTGGATTTAAAACTAAAAAGCGTTAAGCTATAATATAGCGTTAATAATACCTTTGGCTGTGACTGAATTTGGAACCTAAAGTAGAGAAAAAAAAGAGATTTTGGAATACCGGCGTCTGGATAACACTCATCGGCGTGACCATCGCTGTGTGCGTGCTGCTGATCCGTTTCTGGAAATACTTGAACGAATTCCAGATACTGATCTTTCTGGGTTTATTTTTTACCGCAATCCTGGCCGGGTCTCCGCTGCCCATCCCAACCCCTTGTTTCGCGCTGACTTTCACTTTGGGCAGCCGGTTCGACCCGTTCCTGATCGGCATGATCGCCGCCACCGGGGCTGCCATCGGAGCAATGCTGGTCTATTTCACGGCCCGTACCGGCAAGCATTTTATGCCGAATATCAATTTCACCGACCCGGCAAATAAAATTTACTCCAACGCAATTGGTCGTTTTCTGCGCCGGATTAAACTGCCGCATTTTATGGCATTCGTAAACCGCCGGGGTCCGATTGGCGTGTTTTTGTTTGCTATGTTCCCCAATCCATTCCTGATGCCGCTGCTTATCACGATGGGAATCAATAAAGTGGCTGCCTGGAAAATCGCTGTTACGGTCTGGGCCGGCGATATCATAATGTACGTGGTGATCGCGGCAGTGGGACATTACGGCCTCGGCTCGATACTCAAGCTGTTCCAGGGGTTTAAACTCTCGTAACCCTCCAGGATGCCCACCACCCTGCCAAATTTCAATAAACAATAGTCAATAATCAAAAAAATCCTGAATTTCCATTTTCCATCCCGATGAAAGCCGCAGGCGTTAGCCGAAGGTACCATATTTGAATATGGGATCGGGATCCAGACGGTTCACGTTAAAAGCCCCCGGTTTAAAGCGACACAGCTGAGGTTGTCTAAAAACTGTTGGATTGTCGGGTCTAGCACGACGATGACAAAAACAATATTAGATTCCGGTTTTATTGGAATCTAATATTCACAACTTGTCATTCCCGACCTGATCGGGAATCCAGATAGATATTTCCCAATAGCGAATTTGAGATACCCTTATTAAGAGGGATTTTTTGATTTATTGAACTGGAATGTCTTTATTATTTTCCACTGACGATTTTCATCTTGTCCGAGAATTGCAAATGAGGTAATCTTCACATCAACATTCAACGCTCGCCCTGATAATTCCTTTTTCATGACCTTTAGAATATCCGGCGGAATTGCCTCCCCTATCGTGACATGGGGAATAATTGAATCCGGTTCGTAAATTTTTGCCCAATCTAATTTTTCCGTACAACTTCGGATTGCATCGAAAACTACCCCATGCAATTTAATAAATTCCGGGTTTTTATTTACTGAAACATAGGCTACATTCCAGGGTGCTTCGAAAAAGCCAACTTCTCTTAACTTTACCGTAATAGGATCGGTGCTCTCAGCAATCTTAAATAATTTGCTTTCCAGTGTCTTTTTTATATCCGCTTCCGCACTAAACGGAAAGAGTGAAATATGCGGAATTTTAATATAATTCATTTTTTGAGCATAACCATGTCTGAGTTCGTCCAATTTTATTTCGATTGAATCGGGCAGAACCAGTAATACTACGTAAAGAGGCATTTTAAAAATTCCCCACTACTTCCCCAGATACTGCAGCGTCAGTTTGATCTTTTCTTCCAGAGTCAGTTTCTTACCCGCAGGTAATGCGTTCACCGCGCGGGAGGTTTCCTGTACCGAATAACCCAGCGAGACCAGCGCAGATACCACATCGGCGTTCTCCTGGGCAGCCCGTCCAGCGGGAGAAGAGATCATCACCCCACCCACTTTGTCCTTTAATTCCAGTATCAGGCGGTCGGCGGTCTTTTTCCCGATACCGGGAATGGTCGTCAACATTTCCACGCTGCCGGAGGCAATCGCCATCGCCACCTGGTCGGCGCTCATTGCCGAGAGCATCGCCATCGCGGTTTTGGGTCCTAAACCGGAGACGGAGATCAACGTCTCGAAAAGCCGTAATTCATCCAGCGAACCGAAGCCGAACAGACTCAGATCGTCTTCACGGACATGCAGGTGGGTATAGAGCTTTACTTCCCGTCCGACCGCGCCAAATTCGCTCAGCACGCCCGTCGGTACGCTCAATTTAAACCCGACTCCATTCACATTCACGATCAAACTGTCCTTACTGACAGCATCGATNNATGAGATCGCTAAAATGCGTTTCGCTGATATGACACAACGCCACTGCCAGGGCATCGGAAGCATCCGCTGGTTCCGGCAGTTCAGCTAAATTAAGCTGCAGTTTGACCATCTGCTGCATCTGGTCTTTGGAACTGGCGCCGTAACTGGATACCGCGTGTTTGACCTTGGCCGGCGAATATTCGAAGACCGGAATATCCCGGTTAGCGGCCACCAGGATAGCCACCGCCTGCGCCCTGCCGATGATGAAGGCAGTGCTGACATTATTCGAAACAAACGGCTGCTCCACTGCCACCACATCCGGATCGTAGCGGTCCACTACTTCTTTTAATCCGTAATAGAGTTTACTCAAGCGTTCCGCCGTCGGCAGTTTCTGCGAAGATTTCACCACGCCGTAGGCAACCATTTTCAGATTGCCGTCAGCGTTATCCACTAAACCATATCCGGCAATAATTGTTCCGGGGTCAATTCCTAAAACCAGCATTATCGCCCTTCTTTACATTATGTCAATTATCACGGAGCGAAATAATCTTACCCCATTATAGAGGAAAGGAAGTAATTGGGAAAGGGAAAAAAGGTGAGGGTCTTGTCGGCACTGAAAAAAAGAGAGAAGAAGTATATCCAACATTGTCCTTCCCGCGAAGGCTGGAATCCAGTGAATATTATGGATTCCATATCAAGTACGGAATGACAAAGCAAAATTAAGTGTAAAAAAGGGTGGGCTGATTTAAAATCAGCCCACCCTGCCAAACTACTGATTAATTAAATTGCTAGCCTTTCTCATAAGCGGCCAATGCTGACTCTGAGAAATTAACATTGCTGGCGACGCTTTGCACATCATCCAGTTCTTCCAGCGTTTCCAGTAATCTCATGGTTTGGATAGACTGTTTTTCGTCCAGATCGATCGTTTGCTTGGCGATCATCGATACTTCTGCCGATTCGACAGTGATTTTATCTTTTTCCAGCGCGGTACGGACTTCTTCCAATTTTGCGGGTGCGGTATAAACGGTCACATAATCGCCTTCGACATTGACATCTTCCGCTCCCAGATCTATAGCCTTCAGCGACAATTCATCTTTGTCCATATCTTCAGCCTTGATGTTAATTACACCTCTCTGCTGAAACAGCCAACCAACGCAGCCGCTCTCACCCAGACTGCCGCCGGATCTGGTAAATACATTACGTATCCCTGCCACTGTACGATTCCGGTTGTCAGTTAAAATATTAACCAGCACAGCGCCGCCGCCCGGACCGTAGCCTTCCATGAGCAACTCCTGCATCTGTACGCCGTCCCCGCCGCCGCTCGCTTTGGTAATGGCACGGCTGATATTGTCCCACGGCATGCTGCTGTCTTTAGCGCGCTGTACGGCCAGGCGCAGGGAGTAATTGGAGTCAATATTTCCACCGCCTTTACGCGCCGCCACAATGATTTCACGGGTCAGTTTGGTGAACATCTGGCCGCGCTTCGCATCAGTCGCCGCCTTCTGATTTTTAATAGTATGCCATTTAGAATGACCCGACATCGGTAGCCTCCTGCTCTAAAAACGGATATACCCTTATAATATTATCACCCGTTCTACCTTTGGTCAAAGGGCAATCTATAATATTTCCTCCACCTTCGGGGCTAAAGCACGTTCTGCCACGGCGCCAACCATTGTATTTACTGCTTCGCCGTTCTTGAAAAACATCAAAGTGGGCAGGGACATAATGCGGTATTTGGCCGCAGTCCGCGGGTTTTCTGTCACATTCATCCGGTAAAACTTGCATTTGCCGTCGTATTTTGTCGATAATTTGTCCACTATCGGATCGACGATGCGACAGGGGACGCACCCCGGCCGCCACATATCAATAAGCACCGGTTGTTTTGATTTGATTACTTTCTGGTCGAAATCCTGGTCTGTGAGGTCGGTTACCATGCAAACTCCTTCCGCTAAACTTGATTTACGTTATTATGCTAATGCCGATAACTTTCTATGTCAATACCTTTTTGAGTGACTTTTCAGCTATTTTTTTGTTTGAAAATTCGATGAATGGGAAGGATATTTAGCATTTACCTGAAGAGTAAAAAGTAACTTATCCATGTTTGCACTCTTCACCGAGCTGAAAGTTTCCCGTAGTTATCCCGTTTTCTTGACCTGATATTCACGCATCGGGTATACTCCAGATTAGGGAGAGGTGTAATAATACATTCACCGGCTGAATACCCACACCCGAACATTAAAGTCATCACTACACCTGACACTCCATGAAAATTGAGAATAACAGAAAAGGCGTGGGGAAGACTCAAGCAACCTCTCTCCTCTCACAGATCCGTTCTTTACCCGGCTGCTATTTGTCCGCGATTATCGTAATCCCTTTTTAAAATAAATAGTCAGTCCCTGTTTTTGTTTCAAAACCGGGGATTAATGAACACAGGAGATTACCAGTGCCATACGATGCAAGTAAAATGAAAGAATGGCAAATTGCCGAAGCGGCAGAAGAGAATTTGCCTGAACCGGATGAATGGCTGGAAAGACTCAGCCTGAAAAAAGACGAGATGATACCCTATGGGAAAACCCCCAAACTGGATTTCATGAAAATCATCGACCGTCTTAAGAATCGACCGAACGGGAAATATATCGAGGTCACTGCGATTACCCCGACCCCGCTGGGCGAAGGTAAAAGCACAACTTCTATCGGTTTAATTGAGGGATTAGGGAAAAGAGGCAAGAATGTCGGGGGTGCCCTCCGTCAACCGTCAGGCGGACCGACGATGAACGTCAAGGGAACAGCCGCCGGCGGCGGCAATGCCCTCTTAATTCCGATGACCGAATTCTCGATGGGCCTGACCGGTGACATTAACGATATTATGAATGCCCATAACCTGGCAATGGTGGCACTTACCGCCAGAATGCAGCACGAACGTAATTACGATGACGAACACCTGCAGAAACTGACACATATGCGGCGGTTGGATATCGACCCGAATCGCGTCGAATTCAGCTGGATACTGGATTTCTGCGCTCAGAGCTTACGAAATATCAATATTGGAAATGGCGGACGCAAAGACGGTTTCCCGATGCAATCGAAATTCAGTATTGCCCCCAGTTCCGAATTGATGGCCATACTCGCTATTGTCAGCGACCTGGCTGATATGCGGCAAAGAATGGATAAAATTACCCTTGCTTACGATAAGCGAGGGAAACCCGTCACCACCGGCGACCTCGAGGTCGGGGGTGCCATGACCGCCTGGATGCGCAATTCCATCAATCCTACTCTTTGTTACAGCGCCGAATATCAACCGATCATGGTACACGCCGGACCTTTTGCCAATATTGCTATCGGGCAATCATCCATTATCGCCGACCGGCTTGGTTTAAAGATGTTCGATTATCACGTGACGGAATCAGGCTTCGCCGCCGATATTGGTTTTGAAAAATTCTGGAACGTAAAATGCCGTCTCAGCGGCCTGAAACCCAACGTTTCCGTGGTCGTGGCAACAATCCGCGCCCTGAAGATGCACGGCGGCGGCCCGAAAGTGGTTTCCGGTCTGCCTCTTTCTGAAGAATACACTAAAGAGAATGTAAAACTGGTAGAAGCCGGTTTGCCCAATTTGCTGCATCATATCAATACCATCAGGCTTTCCGGGGTAAGTCCAGTGGTTTGCATTAATAGTTTCACCACAGATACTGCGGAGGAAATCAAAGTGGTGAAGCGGGCCGTCGAAGCAGCCGGGGCTCACTGTGCGGTTTCTACACACTGGGCTCAAGGTGGCGAAGGCGCCCTGGAACTGGCGGACATGATTATCGATGCCTGTAAGAAAAGCAACGGGTTCCAGTTCCTTTACCCCAATGAAATGAAATTAAGGCAGCGCGTTGAGAAAATTGCCACCACTATCTATGGAGCCGACGGTGTTGACTGGTCGCCGGAAGCCAAGGCGAAAGCCGAATTTTTTGAAAGTGACCCCATTTACGATGAATACAGCACCATGATGGTCAAGACACAATTGAGTTTGACTCATATCCCCGATAAAAAAGGGGTGCCGAAAGGATGGAGACTACCGATACGCGATATCCTGCTCTATTCCGGCGCCAAATTTCTCTGTCCCTGTGCCGGCACCATCAGTCTGATGCCGGGTACCGCTTCAGACCCTTCCTTCAGGAACGTGGATGTAGATGCTAAGACAGGGAGAGTATCCGGCCTGTCTTAAACCAACCTGGAGAACGAAATGAGTATTAAAATTGCAGTCGCCGGAAAAGGCGGTTGCGGCAAGACTTCGGTTACAGCACTCGTTATCCGCTATTTGAAAAAGAACGGTAAAACTCCGATTCTGGCAGTGGATGCCGACCCGAACGCCAATCTGGGAGAAAGCTTGGGATTAAAAGTACCCCAGACCATCGGCAGGATATTGGATGATTTCCAGCATGAAAAAATCAGTATCCCGCCCGGCATGACCAAAGAAGCCTACCTGGATTACAAACTGAACGAGACGCTGGTCGAAAGTCAGGGATTAGATCTTATTACTATGGGACGCGGACAGGGACCTGAATGCTATTGTTATCCCAACACCGTTCTGAAAAAATTCATCGATGGTTTATCCGACAGCTACGCTTATGTCGTAATGGATAATGAAGCCGGCATGGAACACCTGAGCCGTAAAACCACCGAAGATGTGGATGCGCTGTTGCTGGTTTCCAATCATTCGGTGAAAGGTATCCGCGCCATTTCGCGTATTTTAGAACTGGTTGGCGAATTGAAACTGCACGTCAAAAAGACCGTAATTATAATTAACCTGGTTCCGGACAAAGTCGACCCGCTGGTGGCCGACGAACTGAAACGGCTCGCTTTGAAGGCCGATGTTATTATTCCGGAAGATAAAACACTCTACCGCTTTGATTTGGAACAAAAACCGTTAATGGAGATGCCGGATAATTCNNCAAGACTCCCGTCCATTCTGGCGGATGGCTGAGGCCGCAGCCGAAGTACTTTGTGAAGCAAACGTACCAGAATCCAGAACGATGGATACCGGCTTTCGCCGGTATGGTATTCAGGTCATAAAACCACTGGCATTACCCCCCGGTAAAATTCTATAATGATGATGGCTTTGAGAATTGTGATGGATTGGAGGGGAAATGACTGCGAAACTTATCAGCGGCGCCGAAATCGCTGCGCAGATTCGGGAAGAGATAAAACAGGAAGTCCTCCAATTGAAAATGAAACATAGCCTCACTCCCGGTTTGGCAACCGTCTTACTCGGCAGCGACCCCGGCTCTCTCTCCTATATTTCCGGCAAAGAAAAAACCGCCAAAGAACTCGGGTTTTATTCAGCGCGCATTGACCTGCCGGAATCCACCTCCCAAAAAGACCTGTTGGCGATCATTGATAAACTGAACAAAGACCCTAAAATTCACGGCATCCTTATCCAGGAACCACTGCCGAAACATATTAATACCGCCGAAGTTAATTACGCCATCGAACCTAAAAAGGATGTTGATGTTTTTAATCCGGTCAATGTTGGCCGGTTAATGATTGGCGATGCCGATTTACTACCCTGTACCCCGGCCGGCATTCAGCAAATGTTGATACGCTCCGGCGTGCAGATCGACGGCGCCGAGGTGGTAGTGGTCGGCCGCAGTAATATTGTCGGCAAACCGATCGCCAACATGTTGATGCAAAAAGACAAAGGCGCCAATGCTACGGTCACACTCTGTCACACCCATACTAAAGATATCGCTTCCCATACCAGGAGAGCGGATATCCTGATTGTCGCTGCCGGCAGACCGAAGGCCGTCACTGCTGATATGATTAAGGAAGGGGCAGTCGTTATCGATGTCGGCGTGAACCAGATCGGCACTTCGAAGAGCGGCAAACGGATCCTGGTCGGAGATGTGGATTTCGAAAATGTGAAGGAAAAAGCTTCCATGATCACTCCGGTGCCCGGCGGCGTGGGGCCAATGACCATTACGATGCTGATGTTGAATACCTTGAAGGCCGCCAAAATTGCGGCAGGGCTGATTGAATAAGGGAGATATTAAATGGCAATTGATGTTCCGAAAACTCATTATTCCGGTAAAATAAAAGAAATCAAACTGGGTAAGGGTGATGAAGCCGTCACCGTCGGCGGTGAAAACTCTTATCCTTTTTATCTTTTTGAAGGCACGATGCCGCACAAACCCAGGATTGCGATGGAAGTTCCGGACTGCGTTCCGCAGGACTGGCCGGAAGCAGCAATCGAACCCTTCAAAGATGTGAAAAACGACCCGGTAGCCTGGGCCGGGAAATGCATTCATGAATACGGCGCGGAAATAATTGCCCTGCAGCTGGTCAGCACAGACCCCAACGGGCTGAACCGCGGCGCGGATGAAGCCGCCGCATTGGTGAAAAAAGTAGCCGATGCGATTCCTGTTCCCCTGATTGTCTGGGGCACTGCCAACCACGAAAAGGATACTCAAGTCCTCACCAAAGTATGCGAGGTCTGCCAGGACAAACGGCTCGTCATCGGGCCGGTGGAAGAAAAAGACTACAAGAAAATTGCCGCGGCCGCGATTGCCTACAAACACACCATCGTCGCCTCCAGCCCGATTGATATTAACCTCGCCAAGCAGCTTAATATTCTACTCGACAACCTGGGAGTTGCCGACGATATGATTTTAATGGACCCGACGGTGAGCGGCATCGGCTACGGTCTGGAATACTGCTATTCGGTAATGGAACGGATGAGAATGGCCGGTTTGACACAGCAAGATGAAAAATTGCAATTCCCCATTATTTGTAACCTGTCCAAAGAGGTCTGGAAAGCGAAGGAAGTCAATCAGCCGGATAATGAAAGTAACATGGGGAATGCCAAAAACCGGGGCATAATGATGGAAGCGATGTCCGCTATGGCACTGCTCATGGCCGGTGGAGATGTTATCATCATGCGTCATCCGGAAGCAATCAAACTGACCAAAGAGATGGTGTTTGATTTAGCATCTTAACTTGAACAGGTGGAGAAATTGGCAGACAAGAAAAGAAATGTGAAAAGTACTATCGAGGCAGCTCCTCACATAAATAAAAAAGTAAATTTAGAAAAAATTACTACCATTGACGGTTTTACGCGCCGGATTGCCGCGGGAACAGAATTTTACGCCGGTTATGCTCGAAAAATAACACAGGATTTCATCGCCGCGGTCAAAGGACAAAAATCCGGCCCGGGAATCAAGGATGAGGCGAAATTAAGACGGATTGCGGTGGAACTGGGCATCCAGATAAAGGACCGTCTCAACAATGAAATTGCCCTTGAACTCGGAGCACTGATATTAAATGAATTCGGTAAACAGCAAGGCGAACTTCTTTTCCTGAAAAGAGCGCCGCTGAAGCGGCAGGAAATCTGGCGTAAACTGGGAGTTATGCCGTCCGGTGTGGACCATGAAATAGCGCTAACAACCGGGTTCGAGGAAAATGACGGCAACTCTCGCAACCTGTTAATGCAGGGTGCGCGGTGTTCTTTAGCCAATGGCTGGGGTTGTAACATGATTGCCGTGGAACTTCAGGACATTTTATCAGGAACTCCTTTCCCTTCGCTGCAGAAAGAAGACAAATCAGCGATGATAACCGGTTTTAGTCCCGAAAGCATTATCTACTCGCTCGGAGGCTCGTTCCGCGGGTCGCTGCACCCTCTCATCGATAATATTATCAACGGCAGAATCAGGGGCATTGCCGGTATCTTTGAATGCAATAATAGTGATGGTGATGATGCTCAGGTTGCTTTAGTCAAAGAACTGATTAAAAATGATATTCTGGTGCTTTTTACCGGCGATAATGCTCAAGGCTTAGCCCGGACAGGCCTGATGGTATACGAAGGCGCCAAATACGCTGGTGAGGGTTTACATTCGGTCTGTGAAGCGGTGGGACTGCCGCCGGTTTTACATATGGGCACATCTATCGATAACTGCCGCATTCTCATTGCCGCCTCGGCGATAGTACAGGAAGCCAAACTCGGCGATATCAGCGACCTGCCCGCCTGTATTGCCTCGATGGAAGTGCTGAATAATCAAGCCATCTCAATCGGTCAATGTTTTGCCAGTTCCGGATTTTATACTATTTCCAGTGGCGCGCAGCCGCTAGATAGCAACGAACTCTCCATAGACATGGAGAAGATGTTCGGCGGAATGTGGGACTTTGAAACAGACCCGATGCGGATGGCACAAAAGATGATTAACAGTATCGATAAAAAGCGCAAAGCGCTCGGTATCGATAAAGCCAGAGAAAGGGTCCTTTATGATATGGCAATGAGAAGGGAACTGACTTAAGAGTATCGCACACTCTCTCCCTATCAGGAAGAGATACAGAGAGAGTGCTTCAATAAAGGAAAATATATGTCCAAAGTGATTGCTTCCGTCGCAATCAACGGCGCTTACAAGATAGTGGAAAAAGCCGAAGCCAGATGGAAAATGGCNNATGCTCGGTTATAAAGTTGAAAAATTGGGCGACATTGAATTTGTGCTGAAAAAATGCCGGGTGCTGCTGCCGCCGCCCGTTAAAAAAATCCATCCTCTACCATATTTGGGAAACGCACTGGATGCCGGCATGGCGACCTTTTTCGCGGAAGAAATCATCGAAGCGATTCGCTACCGGGAAAATCCCCGTTACTATGTCTCCGGGGAAGATGTCATCCCGGATAATATCTGGCTCGGCGCCGCCGATGATGTCTTGCTGAGAAAACGCGGCGTGGAATTTGTAGACGGCACTGCTCCCGGATTCGCCGCGATACTCGGCGCAGCGCCGACTGCGCAAATCGCCGCTAATATTGCCCATGAACTGCAGCAAAAAAACCTGTATGTTTTTATGTCCGGTGAAAACGGCGGCAATCGTTTCGCCGGGCAACTGGTTGAGGCCGGAGTTCAGATTGGCTGGGGTGTGCGGCTCGTGCCCTTTGGACCGGATGTCACCGCGACGGTGTTCGCGCTGGGATTTGCCACCAGAGCCGCCATGTCTTTCGGCGGAATTGAACCGGGTGATTACCGGAGAATTTTACTTTATAACAAAGACCGCATTTTTGCTTTCGTTATGGCGCTCGGGACGGTTACCGAAGAGTGGGCAGCTAATGCCGCCGGTGCAATTAACTGGGGGTTCCCGGTTATTGCCGATACGGCGATTCCGGAAATTCTGCCGAGCGGTGTCACCACGTATGAACATGTTGTCTCCAATGTTCCGCATGATAAAATTGTTGCCCGGGCAATCGAGGTACGGGGGCTAAAGGTAAACGTCGCGCAAATACCCATCCCGGTAGCTTA
>PMMG01000037.1 GCA_003162335.1 Dehalococcoidia bacterium | reverse complement strand
TGAACCACAGGGAGGCCTTTCAGGTACTTCGGTAACTTCAGGGTGGTATGATGCCTTCTACGTTACTGTGTGAGTATTATAGCTTAGTCCTGACCATCTATCCTGTCGTACGTCCGGTATGTATTTGCTCCGTAAAGTACCATAGCTATAGCTTATGTAGCATATTTAGAGGTCCTTGGTCTAGCCTTTCCGAGTCAGTTTATTTGAAGCCTTTAAGGTACTCTTTTTCGGCGAGGAACAATTCATCTACCATCTGGCGTATTTCATCGATGGTGAGAATAGCACCGGTCAGGGGANNTCCACAATTCCTCTCACCGCCAGTTCATGAACGTTGATACACGCCCGATTTAAGGCGGCTAACTGAGGCGGCAGATCGCCGACGAAGCAAGGGTGAATACCTTCTTTGTCTACCAGACACGGAACTTCAACGCAACATCCCTCCGGCAGATTAGTAATGAAGCCCTTGTTCTTAACATTAGCGTTAATTCGCGCGGGCGTACCGGCCTCGATAGAGTGGATTATTGTGACCCCGTATTCAATGCTGCGGATGATGGGAAATTTATGGCCGCTGCTAAGCTGATGCTTTAGTGTTTCATCCTGACTGACTCTGTTCTGCGTTACCCGTTCCCTTAACTTGAATTTATCGATAAGCTCCGGCCGCTTTTTAAAATAGGGTACATAAGCACCGTTATGCGGGCTAGATTCAGTGACAAAATAACCAAAGGCCTTTAATAACTCAACACGAACAATATCCGCTCCGGCATAATGCGCCTCAGGTCCGGAATAAATAGACGGGTCATTAAACCGCTCCCTCAGTAACGGATAAGCATCCTCCCCGTGCCACTTGAATTCCAGAAACCATGCCATGTGGTTGATTCCGGCGACCCAGTAGTTGATATATTTTAATTCTTTATAAACCCGATTATGTAAACTGCGGTAATAGTCATCAGCCCCTTCGGGTAAATCTTCTGGTGTAATCGGTACACCAAGGTATTTCAGGAGTTGGGTAGCTGTGCTTTGTACACTATGGCACAAACCGACAGCCTTTATGTGGGAGTAATCATTAACAGCCCATGTAATAATAGACATGGGGTTCGTGTAGTTAAGCAGCCAGGCATCGGGACAAAGTTCCTCCATGTCATGGCAAATATCTAAAAGTACCGGCACGTGGCGCAGTCCCCCGAAGATTCCGCCGGTACCAACGCTGTCACGTGGTCCATCAACACCGTATTTCAAAGGAATTTCCACAGTGGGATCTGCTCCCTTCCGGCGGCCGACTGAGATGGTAGTGAAAACATAGTCCGCCCCGTCCAGCGCTTTACGCCGGTTTGTGGTTGACTCTATTTTAGTGGCAAATCCATGTTGTTTCACCACCTCTTTAGCGAAAGCTGTGATCAAATCCAGCGGTTCCTGGGCGATGTCCATCAGGGTAATAGTGCTATCCCTGAGTTCGGGATAGGAAAGGATATCCGAAATGGTAGCCTTGGAGAAAACATGACTTCCTGCGCCAATAAGAACAATTTTTGCCATCTTAAAAACCTCCTGATTATCCGGTATTTGATTATTAACGACAATATTAGTTTTCTTTGAGGGTGAATGTCAAATAGCTGACATCAAGACTTTCGTACTCAGGTTTTAATACCGGACTCATTATTATTGGTTCATTCCCGGATGCAGGTTGTAAATTAATGCAGAAAAAATATTTTTCACTGAAACCTTTTTTTAATAATCATGAAATATTTCTGTAACAATTACCCTGTAAAGTATAGACATCTCTGTATAATGGGAGGACTGGATGCCTATCAATGCCGCTGATACTGCCTGGGTATTAATCTCGGCCGCCATGGTAATGTTAATGACCCCCGGTGTCGCCTTCTTTTACGGCGGTATGGTTCGCCGGAAAAATTTTCTCTCCACTTTAATGATGTGTTTCGTCACACTCGGTCTGATCGGTTTGCTCTGGGTCATCTATGGTTATTCACTGTGCTTTGGTCCGGATAAATGGGGAATTATCGGTGGGCTCAATTTCTTCGGTCTGAACGGCGTCGGCCAGACTCCTTCAGCAGATTACGCTAAGTCTATTCCGCAATTGGCATTCGCCGCTTTTCAGATGATGTTCGCGGTCATCACCGTGGCGCTCATCGTCGGGGCTGTTGTCGAGCGTATCAAATTCAGCTCGCTGCTGGTATTTTCCGCTCTCTGGTTCACCCTGGTTTATTGCCCGGTCACGCACTGGGTCTGGGGCGCCGGCGGTTGGCTCAACAAATTGGGGTTCCTTGATTTCGCCGGGGGCACTGTCGTCCATATCACGGCAGGTGTATCCGCGCTCGCCCTCGCCATTATCCTGGGGCCGCGTAAAGGTTACCGCGAAGGGGAACGTATGGACCCCAGCAATATTCCCATGGTTTTACTGGGCGCGGGTATCCTCTGGTTCGGCTGGTTCGGATTTAATGCCGGCAGCGCACTCACTTCGGGCGGCCTGGCCTCCAGCGCTTTTATGACAACGTACATTGCCGGCGCGGCCGGCGCTATTACCTGGATGATTCTCGGCTGGTCGTATCAACGTCCCTCTGTGTTAGGTGTCGCCACCGGCGCCGTAGCCGGTTTAGCTACCGTTACTCCTGCTGCCGGTTATATACAGCCGATCATCGGCATCCCGATCGGTATTGCCGCCTCCCTGATCGGTTTTTACATGATGGCATTCCGTGCTAAAAAGACACGTATCGATGAATCTCTCGATGTCTGGGCTGTACATGGAATGGGCGGGACATTCGGTACGCTCGCCGTCGGTTTCTTTGCTTCACTGGCTGTTAATTCCGCGGGGCGTGATGGTTTGTTTTACGGCCGCGGCGTTCAGGTGTTAACCCAATTGACCGGTATCGTTGCGGTCTGGGCATTCGCCTTTGCCATGACCTGGGGTTTAGGCAAACTGGTAGACGTTATCATGGGCCTGAGAGTAAGCCCGACAGAAGAAAGTGTTGGGTTGGATATTTCTCAACACGGGGAACGAGCCTACGGAGGCTGGATGAGATGAAAAAGATCGAAGCCATTATCCGGGAAGAGAGACTCGAACCGGTTAAAAACCAGTTGGAAAGCCTGGGTTATCACGGCATGACGATCACTGAAGTCAGCGGCCGGGGCCGCCAGAAAGGTATCCCCCTCAAATGGGGTTCGAAGGAATACCGGCTGGAATTTCTCCCCAAACTCAAG
>PMMG01000038.1 GCA_003162335.1 Dehalococcoidia bacterium | reverse complement strand
CATCATTCATACTCAAAAGCTGAATGCTGATTGCCGATCGCTCATTATTGACGAAGCATCTGTACTATTGTACGATTGTTCTTAATTCTCGTTTAGCATAGTTTAGATATAAATCAACAGACGGCAAAACCTCATCGATTTCCCTAATCCATTCGTGGGTGGATGTTATCATTCTCTGGTGGTAAACTGGGATAAACAGCCTTTGGAACTGGAGAAAACTCATCCGCCGACGGGTTGATTTTATGGGCATCAGGCTTAATAAATACACTATCGAAGGCGTGCAGTTTCCTGGAATATAAAAATGGATATTGGTAATGATTGACCACTTTGCTGAATTAAGGCTATTTCTCTCCACTGTAAAAAGACTGTGAGCGAATTACGCAATAGTCTTATATTTTAGATTTGGAATTTGGGATTTGGCTTCTTGGAATTTATTTGGGNNCTACCCGCTGAGGAAGCCAAAATCTCTATCCTCGACTACGGCTTCCTTTTCGGCTATGGCCTTTATGAAACTGTCCGCGCCTACGAAGGCAAACCGTTCCGGTTGGATAATCACCTGGCCCGCCTCGGCTTTTCCGGCGATCGGCTGGGAATTGTTATCCATGTCGGGCTCATCCGCACCGCAGTCAACGATGTAATAAAGGCCAACAATTTTCACCAGGCGCGCATCCGGATCTGCGTCTCCATCGGCGATGGAACCTTATCCCCCGATCTCAATTCCTGTCACCAGCCCACCATCGCCGTGCTGGCTTCGGATTACACTCCTCCTCATGCTGACAAGTATAAAAACGGTTATCAGGTTGTGCCATCTTCAATCCGCCGCAACAGCCTTTCACCGGTGACATATCTGAAATCCGCCAATACCATCGAAAACATGATTGCGCGCCAGGACGCTAAAGAAGCCGGCGCCGACGAAGCCTTTTTCCTGAGTGAAAAGGGCTATCTCACAGAAGCCGCGAGCAGTAATCTCTTTCTGGTGAAAAACGCCATTCTTAAAACCCCCCGCTACGAATCCGGTATTTTACCCGGCGTTACCCGCGTCGTGGTCTTCGAGTTGGCAGCGCAGATGGGCATCAAAGTCAAAGAAGTAAATCTGCGGTTGGCTGATCTATTAGCCGCCGATGAAGTGTTTATCACCAACTCATTGATCGAAATTGTTCCGGTCACCATGTTTAACAGCAAACCGGCAGGAAAAGGAAAGGCCGGTCCGCTAACCCATAAATTAATGAAAGCCTATAAAGAAATGGTGAAAAAAGAATTAAGTCAATTATAAACGGGAGGACAATCATGGAATCCTCTAAAAAACCATTCTGGGAAGAAAGTTACAAGCGGAAGGGAAAGCTGGATACATTCGGGGGTGGGAAACCGAGCAAAGATGTTGCCACGTTTGCGCCAAAGATAAAATTACCCGCGAAAGCCTTGGATTTAGGCTGCGGCGAAGGGAGAAATGCCCTATATCTGGCGGGGTTCGGTTTTGAAACCTCAGCCTTAGATATTTCGGTATCAGGGATCCAGAAACTGAACACCGTCGCCGGTGAATTGCGCCTGAATATTAATGCGGTTGTTTGCGATATGCGTCAGTATACTTTTAATAAAACCTTCGATTTGATAGTGTGCGAGGGGTGCTTGCATTTGATCAAGCACGAGGAATGGTCGAAGATAATTTTAAAGATGAAAAACTCCACAGCCAGTGGTGGTTATAATCTGGTGGGCGTATTTACCGATGAAGCCCCCGAACCGGAAGACCAGCGCGGGCTCATGGTGGGTTTATTCAAAGAAGGCGAATTATTTTCTTATTATCAGGATTGGCAGGTCATTGATAGCAGGACGTATGCTTTTGAACATACCCACCCCAACGGCCCCACGCATAAACATGCGGGCAACAATATTGTTGCCAGAAAGCCATGATAGTACATTGTGAGTATTTAGTTCTGAGTAATGGCAATCTGCTCTCCCATAAGAGTACCATCCTCTCTCCTTTTTAAGGCGAGATTGAGAGAGAATTGTCTGAAACGGCGTCAATTCAAGAGCATGGATCGATTGTTATGCCTGAGCAATGAGTAAATTGGGGCTAAGTAGAAAATCCAGAAGAGGAAGTGCGAAGCACTCCCTCTCGTTTATTTGCCTCGCCCTGATAGGGCGAGGTTTGGGAGTGGGTCGTCGTGTCATGATTTTGCCATTATCGAATGAATACCTGAATCTGTGCTTTCGGTAGTATTGTTATAATGTGAGGACAAAACCATAACGCGAACTACTTATAATGATCAATAGAATTAAATTCCCCTCACAATCGCGTCCGTCATCTTGCATACCCGCGCCATTTGCTTAACATCATGCACCCTTACAATATCCGCACCGTTAGCGATGCTGACGGCTATCGTCGCCGCTGTGCCTTCTATCCGCTGATTAGCAGGTAAGTTTAATACCATTTTGATTAGCGATTTTCGAGAAGTCCCCACCAATATCGGCTGCCCTAATACCTGTAATTCCCGCAGGCGTCTGATGATTTCGATATCCTGTTGCCAGGTCTTGCCGAACCCGATGCCTGGGTCGATAATGATGTTTTCCCTCTTAATGCCTGCCTGTTCTGCCATTGCAATGCTTTTCCGCAAGCACGTAATTACCTCGGCCATCACATCTGGATAATTTGCGGTGTCGCGCCCTATGCCTGCATCATAGCCGCCAATGTCGCGCTGGTTGCTCATCAATATCAGCGGCACATTGTTCATTGCCGCCAGTTCCGCCAGTCGCGGCTCGGTTTTCAATCCCCACTGGTCGTTTAAAATCACCGCGCCTGCTGCCAGCGCCTGACGGGCTACCTCGTATTTGGAAGTATCCACGCTTATTGGGATACTTATCCGTTTGGATAGAAGTGCAATTACCGGCACTACCCGCCTGATTTCCTCTTCAACTGTCACAGAAGAAAAACCCGGTCGTGTGGATTCCCCCCCAATGTCCAGGATATCCGCGCCTTCTTCCTCAAACCGGCAAGCCTGTGCCACCGCCGACCCGATATCTATCGCGCTGTCACCGGAAAAGGAATCGGGTGAAACGTTCAATATGCCCATCACGTAGGTACGGTTACCCCACTGGAATTCTGTTTTTTCGCACCCGTTGGTATTATTCACAAACCATCATCCTCTCTTTTCAGCTAACTTTACCGTATAAGGTATCTTTCGTCAATATTACTGCCATTGCGAGCGAAGCGCGGCAATCTGAATAATGTCCTGTATTGGAACTTCTCACAAAAAGTACCAGCTGATTCCTGACAGCAGAACGCTTTTTGTTTTTTGGTATTTGAATTTTAAACATTGGTATTTTGCCGTCCATCCTACTTTTGTATATTACTTTAGTAGCACCTGAGAATTTGACATTTAGGCACAAAAATGATATTATCAACATAGGGATCAGAGAAAACCCAATACACGGCGGAGGTGCTTTTTATGAGGTTACACGCAGTGTTAGGGGTAAGGCAGGTTGATCGTTAACGCCCTGCATAATCTGCAGGGGCCCGGGAAACGGATGTCCGGCTCTTAAAAAAACAATTCGGGCCAAATGGCGCAGTGCCCATGCGGTCGTGATGACCTCAAGTGAGCTGGATTCGTAAGACTGAAATTGGGTGGAGAGTGCCTTAAAGAAGTACTCTCCACCATTTTTTTATTGAATATTACAGGTAATCTTGATTAGATTAGCTGTAACACGGTACAATTATCAGGAAGGTAATGATAAGTGAATTTTAGAAATCCCCGTTCTATTAACCTGACCCCGCTCTGGGTGTTGATTTCTGTCAACATCTTGGTATTTATTGCAACGAGCATCGCATCGGGTTCGTTTTTCGGAATGTCTTATGCCGTTCAAAATCAAATAGGCCTCAGTACTTCTACCATTTCCAGTCAACCCTGGACAATTGTTTCCGCCATGTTTGCCCACGACGGCATCGAGCACATCCTTTTTAACATGTTGAGTCTGTATTTCTTTGGTATGTATGTCCTGGCATTGGTTGGCGAGTCCAGGTTTTTCCTTGTCTATTTCATCGGCGGTCTGGTCGGTAATGCTTTCTTTCTGCTCACAACTCACGGTGAATTTGCCGTCGGCGCTTCCGGTGCTATTTTTGCCCTCGGCGGCCTGTTGGTTGTGCTGGTCCCGCGGCTGAAAGTGATGATCTTCTTCATCCCGATTCCCATCGACCTCTGGATCGCGATCATTATTTTGGCTTTATTATCCTTCTTGCCTGACATTGCCTGGCAAGCTCACCTTGGCGGTTTGGTTACAGGTCTGGCTGCAGGTTATTTTTTAAAGTGGCAATCGCGTCGCCGACGTTTTTAAAACGTTATGGCATATCTCCACAATCTAGCCATGATCATGGCTGCATAGTCAATGCCTGTGCAAATCAATTTATATCTGTTTAAAGCCGTGGATATGCCCATAAATTTGCTCTGTACCGGCAAATGCTATACTTTTATTCAGGAGCGGTTTTATGGCTAATGAAGTCGATATTGTCATCATCGGTGCAGGCGTAGTCGGTCTGGCGATTGCTGCTGAAGTTTCCCGCACCAGTAAAAATGTCTTTGTGTTCGAGAAAAACCGCACCTTCGGTCTGGAAACCAGCAGCCGCAACAGCGAGGTTATCCACGCCGGCATGTATTACCCTCAGGATTCGCTCAAGGCCAAATTCTGTGTTGAAGGCAACCGCCTTATTTATCAATTCTGTGAAAAATACAACATTAATCATTCACGGTTGGGTAAACTGATTATCGCGGCTGACAATGCTGAAATAAAAGCAGTAGAGAAGCTGTACCGTCAGGGCATCAAGAACGGTATCGACGGTTTGCAAATGCTTACCCGCACTGAGATCAAACAATTAGAACCTAATGTGGAGGCTGTCGCCGGGTTGCTTTCTCCATCCACCGGGATTGTAGACTCGCATGACCTGATGAAAATGTTTTACGGTTGCGCAATAGAGAACGGCGCTGCGTTTGTCTTTGGCGCCGAGGTAAAAAACATTAATAGCGTTACCGGTGGATATGAAGTCTGTATTCAGGACAGTGAAGGAACCTGCTCATTTGCTGTCCGCGTGGTGATCAATGCCGCTGGTCTGTACAGCGATAAAGTCGCGCAAATGGCAGGGATTGATATTGGTAAAGCCGGATATAAGCTCCATTACTGTAAAGGTGAATATTTCAGTCTGAATCCGAAAAACCGGCGCTTGGTGAACAGACTGGTTTACCCTGTCCCCGAACAGGCCGGTCTCGGCACGCATGTAACACTGGCGCTTGACGGCAATATGCGGTTGGGGCCGAACACTAAATACGTGGACAACATCGAGTATATGGTAGATGAGCGCAGCCGGACTGATTTTTATCAGGCAGCCCATCGCTATCTGCCCTCGATTGAAATTGATGACATCGCGCCGGATTTTGCCGGTATTAGACCGAAGCTGCAGGCTGCGGGCGAGGGGTTCCGCGACTATGTTATCCGCGACGAGTCAGATAAAGGCTTGCCGGGATTAATCAATCTCATCGGCATCGAATCACCGGGCCTGACTTCCGCGCCCGCCATCGCCAAATACGTCGCCGAAATGGTAGCAGATATCATTGCCTGACCTTATGCTAATGTCATACTGAGCAAGATTTTGTACATAGTCTTGCATTCAGAGCGAAGTATCTAGTTGTGTCCTACCTGCTGGAAATTGCATCCAGGTAATAACTGATCAACTTGAAATATGATATTGTTAACTGACTGCTGACAGCTTTTAGCTTTTATTCCGCTTCCTTCTGCATCATCGATGGATAAACAATAGCCGCCGCGATCAGCAAAACACCCAGCACTAAACTGACAATACTGATCGTTTGCAGTGGCGCGAGCCCATCGTTCAGCAACGTACCCGTAATACTGCTGAATGCCTGCGGGATGTCAGCATTTGCAATTTGCGCATTCGCAATACTTCTGAGAATAATAACACCCACCAGTTCAGAGGCTCCGTACAGCGCAAAGATTATTCCCAGGTTCAGGCAGGCATTTTTAACATTACGGTATATCGATATGATTCCCAGTGTCACCAGCAAAATTAGCACGATCAAACCGGTAAATCCGGCGCGGAAATCATTAACGTACGGCTTCGCGTCCTGTAACCCCTTTTCAAAATCTTGGCTGGCGCTATCAATGCTGTTTCTGCCGTCAGTGAGGCTGGTTTGCGCATTATTGATCGCATCTACGATTTGACCGCCGGTGCCGATACCCCACTCGCTTGTACTTACATCATAAGTTGCCGGTATAGTCTGGACGAAATCGGTATAATACTGTTCGAAAGCGTTGTTAATATCTGACTGCGAAGCTCCCTGTAGACCGGCTGGCAGTTGTGCCGTGAAAGCTTCTTTTACCACTGTTTTCAAAGTCGGTCCTGCCGAGGCGAGCGGCACTTTCAAGGTGAAATTTGTGCTGGCGCCGGTCAAATAATCGGCGAAATTTCCTGCCGCTGCGGTTAACGTTGTTTTTACCGCCGGCTGCAGAGAAACCCCCACACGGTCGATTTGTGCGCTTGTCAGGTGAATATTCTGCGGCAGCGAGTCTCCGAGATAACCGGTCAGGATATCCTTCGTGATTGTCGTAGTATCGAAATTGCTCAATATTTCGCTTACCATGCTGTTGCTGAGTACCGTCTGCCGCAGTGTGCTCTTCAGGTCTAGATTAAGTGACTGCATCAATAGGTATTTGAAGATCGGGTCGGACACGTTTACTATCTGCTTTTTCAAGTCCGGTTCGCTCTTGTCGATTGCGGCTATCAAGGCCGCGCGAAAGGAATCGGAAAACCCGGCTTGTGTCCCCAATTCATTTGTCAGCGCCTGATCCGCCAATTGAGATATATCGATTTCATCCAGTAAATCGGCTACGAACTGGGAGTTCATCACTGATTTGCCTAAAATATCTTGTAAACTCGGCACACTGCCTTGTCCTTTCAGATAAACGTAGGTATCGTCAATCGCGATGCCGATACGGCCCATGATTACCGGTTCTGTTTTCCTCAGTGTGTCGACCAGCGCGGATTCTAATTGCGGCGAGATATCACCGTTGGTATTGTCCTGGTTGATTGCCTCCTGCAACGCATCCGCGAAATTAATGTCTTTCAGCGTTTTAACCATATAATGAGAATTAAGCGCAACCTGGTTAACGGTGTAGGCAAGGCCAAATATACTTAACGAAATCAATAAAATTAAACTCAGTAACGCCAGCGCGAAGCTCTTTAATATTTTCATACGTGATAGGGATTATAGTGCAATTACACGTGCAAGTCAACGAATTCGGCTCTAAATGGTACTAATTGCCTATCCGTGCACCCATGAGTGGTTCCAAAAGAAGAACCGGTACGGGTTGGGGATAAAATCATTTTTTTACTCTCTTTGACCGGACATTTCCCTTTAACATATAATATAAATATCACTAAATTAGTAATAATAATGGAAGAAAAACATGAAACTCTCAACCAGGGGCAGGTATGGATTGCGGGCAATGCTAGACATTGCCCAGCATTACCACGACGGGCTTGTGATGGTTAAAGACGTTGCCGCGCGGCAGCAGATATCAGAGCGATATCTGGAACAGCTCTGCCTGACACTGAAAACCGCTGGGTTAGTAAAAAGCACGCGCGGCGCCCGCGGCGGCTTTACTTTAGCCCGTCCTCCTGACAAGATTAAATTGATCGATATTATCCAGGTTTGCGAAGGCCCGCTGGCTTTAGTGAATTGCATCAATGATGCTAGCGTCTGTTCCCGTTCCTCACAATGCGCAGCCAGGGATGTCTGGAGTGAATTACAATCAGCCATGGACAAAATACTTAGCTCGAAAACACTGCAGGACATGATAGAAAGCCAGGCACAGAAAGAAGAACAGATCGAGTCTGGATCAGTTTAAACCGGATAATTGAGATAAAGAAGGCGAAATATGTTTAAAACTTTACGTGCGGATATTAAAACCGTTTTTGACCGCGACCCGGCCGCCAGAAGCGTAGCGGAAATCCTGTTTTGTTATCCCGGGTTACATGCGCTGTGGGGATATCGCATGGCACATTTTTTCTGGACGCATAAAATGCGTTTTTGCGGGCGACTGACATCACATATCACGCGTTTTAGCACAGGTATCGAAATTCATCCCGGCGCCAGCATCGGCAAGCGGCTATTTATCGACCATGGTATGGGCGTGGTTATCGGTGAAACGGCGGAGATCGGGGATGATGTCCTGATCTACCAGGGCGTAGTTCTCGGCGGTACCAGTCTGGAAAAGCACAAACGACATCCCACTATCGGCAACCGTGTTGTCATCGGCGCAGCGGCGATTGTGCTCGGTCCGATTCTGATCGGCGACGATGCGCGCGTCGGTGCTAATTCCGTCGTGGTCAATCCGGTTCCCGCCGGTAAAACTGTTGTTGGTATCCCCGGAAAAATCGTTGAAGACCGCCGTGAAACCGTCTTCAACCTGGAGCACGGCACTCTCCCCGACCCTATTAACGACGCGCTGCAGGCGATTATCAACCACCAGGACAAAATCGAGGAACGCCTGAAAAAACTGGAAACCCGTCAGACTACTGAAACCTCGGAGGGCTAGTATCCGTGAAAACACCTGATTTTCAACCACGCTATTACCGGGACTGGTCGAAGGATAGAGACCTGGTCTCCTTTAACGTAATGGTCAAAGAGACTGACCTCTATATTCGCGCCCGTAAAAATTATAAGGATAAGGCATTGGAGATCGTCCAACGCCAGCGTGCATTGCTCGAAAACTATATTGCCCGCCATCCCGGATTCATGACCGCACTGGTGCCTTTCCCGGTTGGCGCCGATGCCCCGGCCATTGTCCGGACAATGGAAGAAGCCGCTGAAAAGGTCAATGTCGGCCCGATGGCCGCAGTGGCCGGCACTTTTGCCGAGTTTGTCGGCAGAGACCTGCTCAAATTCTCCTCCGAAGTGATCGTGGAAAACGGCGGCGATATCTTTCTGAAAACAGCTAAATCACGCCTGGTCGGTGTCTACGCCGGCGAGGATTCTCCCATTACCGGCAAAATCGCCTTGAAAATCGAGCCGTTTGATACGCCGTTGGGCGTCTGTACTTCTTCCGGGACGGTGGGACATTCCCTCAGTTTCGGCAAGTCGGACGCTGTAGTTGTACTTTCTCCTTCAACAGCATTGGCGGACGCCTCCGCCACGGCTATCGGCAATATTGTTCAAACCGAAGCAGACATCGAAAAAGCTCTGGAATATGCCCGCGGAGTGGCTGGACTAATCGGAGTCGCGGTCATTATTAACGACAAAATGGGAGCGTGGGGCAAGATTAACCTGATACGGAGAGACCAGCCGTGAAAATCGTGGTGGCCTGAGCAGCGTGATAGATTCCTCAGTCGCTGATGCGCTCCTGAAGAATGAGGGATACGAGGTCTTCTGTCTGACCATGCAGGTGACAAATTCGGAAGAAGTAGCAAAAGCCGCCCGGGACGCCGCGCAGGCTCTGGTCATACCGTCTGACCAGGTCGATTTGAGAGGAATTTTCGGAGAAAAAATCATCGCGGAGTTCTGCCGGCAATACTGACTGGGTAAAACCCCGAATCCGTTATCTTCACAGGGAAGCCGAGGCCATAGTTACTCCCATTGATACCGATAAAATGAACGTGAGATTTACTGAACCGCAAATCGCTGTCACTCCCGGACAGGCAGCGGTTTTTTATGAGGACGATATGGTGACCGGTGGCGGGACGATTGAGCGTGTGCTAAACTGAATAACAAGAGGAGAAACTGATGCAGAAAACGGGAAAAGTAATTGCGGTTTGCAGAAGTGATACAAAAGGTGTCAGTAAGAACCCGGTACCGTCCGGAGAATTCCGGGTCGGATTCGGGATGGTCACAGATGCCCATGCTGATTGCACCACACACCGTCAGGTGAGCCTGCTGGCAGACGAAAGTATCGATAAAATGCGGAAAATGGGACTGACACTCAATCCCGGTGCTTTTGCCGAAAATCTGACGACCCGGGGAATAGAACTCGTTACCATCCCCATCGGCACCAAAGTGAAGGTAGGAAAAGAAGTAGTGCTGGAAATATCCCAGATCGGCAAGGTATGTCATACAGGCTGCGCCATTTCCAAGCAGGTGGGAACTTGCGTGATGCCGAAAGAGGGTGTTTTTGGCAAGGTTTTAAAGGGTGGCACGATCAGTCCGGGCGATGCCATCAAAGTGGTTGATAAACCCGATAATACACTGTAGTTCCTTCTCTCTTCCACGGGAGAAGGTCAGGATGAGAGTGTACCACATTGGAGATCAGTTTTAATGACAACGAAAAATGCCGATATCATCAGTGAAATCACACGGCTAAAAAAGCAGAGGAACGCCGTTATCCTTGTGCACAATTACCAGCGTTCCGAAGTGCAGGATATTGCTGATTTTACCGGCGATTCACTGGAATTAAGCCAGAAAGCCGCTAAAACCACCGCCGAAGTGATTGTCTTCTGCGGCGTGCATTTTATGGCGGAGACTGCTTATATCATCAACCCGCATCGAGTTGTATTAATGCCGGAAATCGAGGCCGGTTGCCCGATGGCAGATATGATCACTGCCGAAGCGCTGCTCGCCCGAAAAAAGGAACTGAAGAATCCCACCGTAGTCTGCTATGTGAATTCAACCGCCGCCGTGAAGGCAGAATCAGACATTTGCTGCACTTCGGGGAATGCAATCCAGGTAGTCAATAGTCTCCCTGATCAGGAGATACTTTTTGTACCCGACCAATACCTGGGACAATGGGTGGCAGAAAAGACCGGGCGGAAAATGCAACTCTGGCCGGGTTTCTGTCCAACGCACATGAGAATAATGCCCGAGGATATCCTGAAACTGAAAAATAAACATCCGGGCGCGCTGGCGCTGGTCCATCCGGAATGCCGCCCCGATGCCAAAGCCGCCGCCGATGCCGTGCTCAGCACCGGTCAGATGATGCGTTTTGTGCGGGAAAGCAAGGCGCCTGGATTCATCATCGGGACGGAGACCGGGATCATTCACCGACTGAAGATCGAAAATCCGTCCAAATTTTTCCTGACGGTCAACGATAAAGCCGTTTGCCCGAATATGAAGAGCACCACGCTTGAAAAAGTGCTGTGGTCGCTGCAGGACATGAGGCATGTCATCAGCGTGCCGGAAGATATCAGAGTACGAGCGCTCTCGGCAGTGGAGCGAATGCTGGCTATCTCCTGAGGCGTAAACACTAAATAAATACAAAATTGATTATTTACTGTTGTACAGGTTCTGCGCTACCTGCTTTAATCCTGGCTCACCCTTAATTTCGTGGGGGAAAAGCGGTATCACGACTATTTGCATTTGCGAATACTTGCTTTTAATGTGCTCCAGATACTCTCCTTGCTGGCTTGCTTTTTCTTTGAGGAATGGTGAATCACCGGTTTCCCGGATAACATTATTGACAATCAACTGACCAGCCTGAAACCCATCATTAACCATTTCCTCCAGAATACCATCCAGTTGTTCAACGGCCAACGCCTCCGGAATCGTCACCAATGCGAAGGCCACATCCTTTTTCAGGAATTCCATATCAGTATTAGACAGTTTCTCCCAGCCCTTGAGGATTTCCAGTACCGGCCGCTTTGTTTCGCTGCCCAGTTTCAGTTGGGAATAAATACGCGGCGCCGGTTTCAGATGCTCCCGCAACATGCCGGGGGTCTTCAGCAAGCCCAGCGTCTGCCCCAGGGGCGCGGTATCCCAAACAATTTGCCGGTACTCCCCGCTTTTACTCAACTCTTTAATGTAGTCCACCATGAATTCATCGCTCAGACCGGGGAGGATCGAGGACATGAAATCAACGAAATCCGTATAATTAACCGCAACGAAAGACGAGAAAACCTCGTAGACTTCGCGGCCGAACTTCTTGTCCCACATCTGCTTGACTTCTGCGATACCCAGTTCCGCCAGGTAAAGGTTCTCCAGTACTTTAACCGGCTTCTTTTTATCCTGCACCTCGAAGATATGGGACAGCGAAGGCGTGGGGTCGGTGGAAATAACCAGTGTTTTTTCACCGTTTAAAGCATAGTGCAAGGCAGTGGCGCCGGCGCAGGTCGTCTTGCCAACGCCTCCTTTTCCGGCAAACATCGTGACATTTTTTGCAGCCATAAAGTTATTTCAGCAAGCCGGGCAAATCAGCTAATTTAACTGTTTCCTGCTGCGAGTTGGTCATGTCTTTTAACAGCGCTGTGCCGGCTTTCACCTCATCTTCGCCGATAATAACTACCCGCGAGATTTTCAGGTTATTCGCCTGACGCATCTGGGCTTTCAGACTCTTGGCTGAAGTGGCGGATATTACGCCGATTCCCTGCTTCCGTAAAGCTGCGGTCAATTTCACTGCTTCATTACGGGCCGCATCCCCCAGGCAGGCAATAAAAACCTTCGGCGCCGGTATCGCGGGAACGGGAATATTCTGCCGTTTCAGATTCAGGATAATCCTTTCAATACCGGTGGCAAACCCGATCGCCGGAGTCGCTTTACCGCCCAGCATCTCGATCAGGCCGTCATAACGCCCGCCGCCGACGATCGTACTCTGGGATTTTTCTTCTTCCGGCTGTATCTCAAAAACCGTGCGCGAATAATAGTCGAGCCCGCGCACCAGGCGCTGGTTGACCTCGAACGGGATCTCCAGGATGCCGAGATAATTCTTTAAAGCCTGAAAATGGTCGGCACAGGGGAGGCATAGATAATCGATGCTCTTCGGCGCCTGATTGACGATCTGCTGGCAACCCGGCTGCTTGCAATCGAGCAGGCGTAAAACATTACGCTCCAAACGGTTCCGGCAATCCGGGCAAAGCTCATTGACATTGTTGCTGAAATAACTCCGCAGTACTTCCAGGTATTTCGGACGGCATTCCGGGCAGCCAATGCTGTTGATAAAAAGCAGCGTATTTTTCAATCCCAGCGATTTCAGAAATTGCCAGGACATATCGATCATTTCGGCATCCAGAAAAGCGTCCGCTTCGCCGATGGCTTCGCAGCCGAACTGATGAAACTCGCGGAACCGCCCTGCCTGCGGCCTTTCGTAGCGGAAACCGGGCGAAAAATAGTAGAGTCTCACCGGTTGCGGCAGGTTCTGAAAACCGTGTTCCAGATAAGCCCGGCAGACGGAAGCAGTGCCCTCCGGCTTGAGGGTGATGCTGTTACTGCCGCGGTCATCGAAGGTATACATCTCTTTTTCGACGATGTCCGTACCTTCCCCGACGCCGCGCGTGAAAAGCCGGGTATCTTCGAAGATCGGCGACTCGATGCGTTCGTAGCCGTAAAGNNCGAGTAACTAAAAGTTGTACAAAACACCCAAAGTTCTTAATCAAATCGTACGATAGTATTATATTTATGAAAGATATTTTGTGTTATGGTTGTCTCATCCAGTTACTGTGGAGGAAGACGATGGATAATAACAGTTCAACAAACAAAGATCTATCCACATCACAACTTGCAACCGAGCTCAAATTAACTTCAACAGCTATGTTTCAACAACTGGCTGAAGTTGGACTTATCAACATGAATAGGGAACTAACAACAGCGGGTCTATCTAAAGGGGGACAATATCGGCAGCGTACAATAGACGGGAAACCCATCAAATATATCCTGTGGCCTCGATCAATTATAATTGAGCTCGATGACATTCAAGGAAAACAAAGTGGCAATCTAGTTACTGCCACATATATTAGCGAAAAACTAGATATTCCCGCCAACAGAATTAATTCAATTATGTCCGAACTTGGTTGGCTAAACAAAGATCCGATAAAAGGATGGTTAGTAACAAATTTTGGAAAACAATTAGGTGGGGTCCAAGCCAGGTATAGAACTACCGGAATACCTTTTGTGCGTTGGCCCGAGAGCGTAATTAATAATAAATCATTAATTACAAACATCAATGAAGCGAAGGGTGACAATACAAATATTAAGCAAGAAACGCCTGAGGGGTCTGTGGATGCTCAACAACAAGATGATTTTAGAGATAAGTTCAAGCCCGAAAATAGAGCTAAAGATGGACACAATGTCAGGTCTAAATCAGAATTGATAATCGACAATTGGTTGTACGATTCTAAAATTGTTCACGCCTATGAAAGAAAACTTCCTATTGAGGAGACTCTATATTGTGATTTTTATATACCCACCGGTAAAGTTTATATTGAATACTGGGGATTAGACGACGATAAATACCTCAATCGAAAAACCAAAAAACTCGATATATATAAAAAATATAATCTNNCTTATCGAACTATTTGAAAAAGATGTATCAAATCTAGATGATACTCTACCGGCAAAACTTATAGAATTCCATATTCCGGTTGAATAATTTCGGGAATCAGATCGCTTTTATTTCCCCATTTTCGTAAACCGGGAATTGCCGTGCATGACCTTGCCGTCCAGCAGGATGTCTACCGCCTGCAAGCCGCTGTTCATTGCGCCGAAAACGCCGTGGGCGAATTTCGGTAACAGAAGACCGTCGATGGGGGTTTTCACCGGCAGGCGGTTCGCGCCGAAGTTCTCCGGCACTGCTGCCATGTCGTAGATCGAACCGGTGGGTGAGCCGGAATACCGGACATAAGTGGCCGGCGAAGCGACATCCCTGACAACAATGTGTTTGCGCAGATCCGGCACCAGGTATTTTTCGACGATGCTGATGAGCATGTCGGCGATCTTTTCTTTGCGCTGATTGTATTTCGCCCGATCGGTATTCCTCAGGCGCACCCAATCCTCTACCGGTAACGGCGCAGCCATGATGGAAAGAACGGGTTTATCACGCTCGGACGGCGGCGGGCAATTGATCCCGATGTAGAAACATTTTTCCGAGAACCTGAACTCGTTGTTTTCGATGGCCGGATAAAGCTGAGTATAACAATCATTGCCAAGCGTCAATAATCCATAGCCGCACGGCAATCCCGCTTTGATTAATATATCGGCGTTATCGATGCCGAGGCTGACCGTAAACGCAGAAGTCGTCATCTGCAGCGATTCGATTTTCTCCGCGTATTGGGAATTAAGCGAGCGCAGGATATCCATGCCGACCAGATCCTGCATCGTCGCTTTCACATCGATGGTCGAAATGATATTCTTCGAATGTACCACCGAACCGTCGTTGAGGACAATTCCCGTTACGGCATCTTTTTCGACAAGTATTTTTTCCACTTCAGTTTTCAGGTACAGCTGGCCGCCGAGCTCATAATACCGCCGTTCCATCTTTTGCGGCAGCTCCTCAAATGGGCCCAAGGGGCGGTAGGCCTTTTCCCGCAGCGAATACATGACCCCCACCGTCAGCAGTGCGGCAATTTTGTCATTGGGCAGACCGCACATGCCGGAAAACGCCTGGAATATGAGCTCGATCTCCGGATTATCGATGCCGAACATTTTCAAGTAGGCGGAAAAGGTTTTATTACGGTTGCTGACAACTTTCGGACAGGTGACGAGCATGCGGACAATCTCCAGGAAACCCGGGTTATATTTGAGTCCGTAGATCTCATGGAACATGGCAAGGGAATAATCAAAGAACTTGCGCAGTTTCTGCGCTTCGGCGGGAAACAGTCTGATGATCTGTTCCTCGAAGGCTTTCCCATCGGAATCGAGCGCAAAAGTTTTCACATTGTCCGTTGATGGATCAACTCTGAACACTCTGACGAAGTCCTGTTTGAATTCGTGAAAATCAACTTCCACACCGAAATAATCCAAAATATCCGATATATTAGAAATCATTTGACAGGTGTCAAACCGGTAGCCTTTGCGTTCGAAGGAGCGGACGTAGCCGCCGCTGACGGGATTTTTTTCAACGATGAGCACGCGCTTCTTTTGCAGGTCATTATTGAGGGCATAAGCCAGTCCGGCAGAGAGGCCGTTGATCCCGGCGCCGATGATGATCAGGTCTTTTTCGATATGCTCCATAATGCATCCCTCAACGAGAAAGCCGTAACAATACCAAATATTAACTTAATTTACGCCGCAAGGAAACTAATATTATTCTAAACGGGCAGATATATTTAATGTAAAGTTTGTATTTTTCTGCGGATATTATATACCATCCCGATTATTTCAACAATGAAGCTGTTTAAATGTCATGATTCTGTTATCTTTACAGCGCCGGTGATATAACTATTTAAGCTTCGATTGATTATACTTTGGCTATTAAAGTCTTTGACAAGTGCCTGCAACGGGCTGTTGAGTGTGAAAACAATGTTTAAACGAAGAATAATTTTTGCAATAATCACAGTAATACTAACAGTGGGTTTGCCCACACTGGCAGCCTGCACAAATTCGTCTTCTGCAGTTACGTCAGTTTCGACAACCACAACAATTACCTCTTCAACCACAATCACAACATTCCGTGCAACGACCATGCCATCTCTCACAACAACCTCTACATTGGGATCCTCCACATCGACTACCTCTCAAACTACCACAAGAATAATAACCTCCACCACAGGTACAGCGTCTACAACTACAAATCCCAACCACGAAATTGAAGCCACCGAATTTCAGGGTAAAACATTGACGCCGATGAGCAAGCAGCTCAATAATGCTCTAGCCGGAACGCAAATCATCGACCCGGCTACTTATACATTAACGGTTGACGGTCTGGTAGATCATCCGCTGACATTAACCTACGCCCAACTGCAAGCCTATCCCCAGGTTTCGCAGCTGATGGATCTGGATTGCGTGGAAGGCTGGAATTTCACGGCAAAATGGACCGGCCCGATGCTCAGCGCCATTTTCGCGGATGCCGGAGTAAAACCCGACGCGAAGATCGTTATTTTCCACACCGCCGATGTGCCGGAGGGTTACAGTTCGCTGGATCTGAACTACATCAACGATAACAAGATCATCATTGCGCTCAAGGATAATGACCTCACGCTTCCCGCAGACAGGGGATTTCCCTTCCAGGTGGTGGCAATGAGCAAATTCGGGTATAAATGGTCGAAATGGGTTACGCGCATCGAATTATCTTCGGATACCAGTTTCCTCGGCTATTGGGAAGGCAACGGATATAACAACAACGCCGATATCAACGGCCCGGCTTTCAGCCCATAGCTGAAAACGGATTATTGCACAATTTTGTGCGCCTGGATTGCCAGTGCGATCGCGCCCATAACGCCGGCCTGTTTACCGAGTTTAGGCGGGACGATGTAATTTTCGATGTCTCTCTCAATCGCTTTGGCGTGGATATAACCGTTCAACAATTGCTGGACATTCTGACGGACAAGCGGCAAAAGCTTTGGCTGCTCCATAACCCCACCGCCGAGAATGATCTTTTGCGGAGAGAAAGAACAGATATAGTTATGTAAAGCTAACGCAATGTAACGCGCTTCCAATGCCCAGGCCGGATGATTGGCGGGCAGAACCTCTGCCGGCTGCCCCCAGCGTTCCAGCAGGGCAGGACCGCAGGCTAACCCTTCAAAACAATCGCTGTGGAAAGGACAGTGTCCTTTATACGGATCGGCCAGTTTGTCGTGCGGGATCAGGACGTGACCCATCTCCGGATGCACCAGTCCGTGCATGAGCTTACCGTTTATCAGGCCGCCGCCACCGATACCGGTGCCGATAGTCAGATAAACGAAGTTATCCAATCCCTGTGCCGCGCCCCAGCGGTGTTCGCCCAGGCCGGCTCCGTTCACATCCGTATCGAAACCGACATGCACCTTGAGCGCACGCCCGATCAGTCCCGCTAAATCCGTGAATGCCCAACCCGGCTTAGGTGTACTCGTAATATAGCCCCAGGTAGGTGAATTTGAAAGATCAACCGGCCCGAAAGCAGCAATGCCGACGGCTGATAGATTCTTGTGCTTGCTGAAAAAATCTATCACCAGTCCGATTGTTTCCGAAGGTGTGGTGGTCGGAATCCGGACTAAATCCCTGATATCCTGTGGACCGGAACCCACCGCGCAAACGAACTTGGTGCCGCCTGCTTCGATACCGCCGTATATGGCCATGTTTTTTCTCATTCTTGACAAAGAACCGGCGACATTACAGTAAATTCCATGCTTAACCGGCTAATGACGCAATTCAGATATACTGGACCGGTTCACAATCACAATATCACTTTTTGGAAACAGGGTCAAAAAGTAACAATGCAAACAGCTTTGACTAATGAATAGAACGTTTCGAGAGCAACTGCTCCAACGGCCTGAACGTTTTTTCCTGCGGAATTACTTTTTCTTGAATTGTACCCGCCCGTCGGTATACCTGATAAGCGTTCGCGGACGGTTTGGCACTTAATATCCGGTATTTCCCATTTATGATCTCAATCGCACAGCAATTATCAAAAGCGAGCGCGACACCAGGCGTCTTCATCATCATCTTGAAAAGTTGCGGACGCCGGTCTTGCTCGAAATCATAATGCGGACAGTATAAAGCATTGATCCAGTTCAAACCGGATACTTTGATCAAATTAGCAGATGGATTGTGGAATTTGCGCGAATCGGAGTTTCCCCAGCGGAACCAGCAGATTGCGCCTGCGCTCAAACCGGAGAGTACGATACCATTTTCATACACCTGTTTTAAAATGACATCGGTGCCCGTTCGTTTCCAGATGCGGATCATTTTCTGGGTGTTGCCGCCGCCGACATAAACGATATCGGCATTGAGTATTTTTTCTTCAATCTCCATTGTCGTTGGGTTATCTTTAATCAGATAGAGCACGTCAGTTTTGCAGCCATAATCGCCGCCGAAATGTTTTTTAACCGTAGCATAATATGATTCGGAGTCAGAAGAAGCTGTCGGAATGAAGAGTAAACGCGGGTGAGATTTCTTTGTCAGCCGGACGATTTCCTGATCTATTTCCCCAGTTTCTACGGGATAACCGGGTCTACCGATTTCCCCGCCGCCGATAGCGATGATTTTGCCCATGCGCACTCCATCAACAGGATAATCCGGGACTTACAGAAACAACTGGAGCCAGCGAAGAGAGTCGAACTCTTGACCGACGGTTTACGAAACCGCTGCTCTACCACTGAGCTACGCTGGCAAGTGAACATCTCAAATTATACCTGATTTTATTCTCAGGGAACAATATCTGCTTTGTCGACCGCGAATTTGATTCTGGATTAACCATATGTTACGATTAGTCTTGCAACGTTTGCGGCTTTTAGAGCCCTTCTTCTATCTAATAATCCGGACAAACTCTCAGTATTCAGGAAACACAATGCAGGTTGACGACGAACTGGCTCAATTTTCCCCGCCCGCGGAAACGCTGATCACCATCGGCGTTTTTGACGGCGTGCACCTGGGGCATAAATTCCTGATCTCTAAACTGGTTAACCTGGCCGCCAGACAGCATCTGTTAAGCGGCATCGTGACATTCCGTCAGCATCCCCGCGATCTGCTTGCCCCTAAAAACAAACTGCTCTTTCTGTGCAATGTGGAAGAAAGAGTGCAGTTGCTCAAGAATGAGGGGGTTGATATTGTGGTGCCGCTCACTTTTAACCGCGAACTGGCCAAAGTCAGCGCGCGTGATTTTGTCAGTTTATTGCAGAAACACCTGAAAATGCGCGGACTGGTCATCGGTCCGGATTTTTCACTGGGGCACAACCGCGAAGGCAATGCGGAAATGTTAAGAGCGCTGGGCGCGGAAATGGGTTTCAGCGTCACCGTCGTCGCGCCGAAGACCATTGACGGCGAAGTAGCCAGCAGCACAGTCATCAGGCAGGCACTGGCGGAGGGCGACATGGAAAAAGTGACGCGCTTGCTGGGGCGTCCGTTCAGCCTCAAGGGCACAGTCGCCAGGGGCGAACACCGCGGTACCGGGCTGGGATTCCCCACCGTTAATTTAAAAATCGATGCCAAAATGGCATTACCGCCGGACGGCGTCTACGCTACTCGGGCTTATATCGAAGAGCAGGAATATCAGGCCATGACTAATATCGGACTACGTCCTACTTTCGGTGATAACAACGAGCGCACGATCGAATCTTTCATCCTGAACTACAATCAGGACGTTTACGGCAAAGCAGTGAAAATTGAACTTATTCAACGGCTGCGCGAAGAGAAAACCTTTGCCAGCATCGAGGAATTAAAACAACAGATCGCAGAAGATGTGAAGCGCGGCAGCGCGATTTTAAATACGCAGGGTAGAGAGTAAAATGAGCACAGATTTTAATTTCCTTTTAAAACGGGGTGTCTCGGAAATTATTTCCGAAGAAGAGTTATTGAAGTTGCTCAACAGCGGCAAAAAACTTCGTCTGAAAGAAGGGTTCGACCCCAGTTCCACGGATATCCACATGGGACATATGGTGGGACTGCGCAAACTTCGGCAATTCCAGGAACTCGGGCACCAGGTTGTGCTCATTGTCGGGGACTGGACGGCGCAGATCGGCGACCCCAGCGGCGCATCCGTGACCCGTCCAATGTTGACCGCGGAAAAGGTCAAAGAAAACGCCGAAACTTACATGAAGCAATTTTTCCGCGTCGTCGACAGGGAAAAGACCGAGGTACGCTGGCAGAGCGAATGGTTCGGTAAATTTTCTCTCGCCGATGTCATCAAACTGACCAGTAAATTTACCGTCGCGCAATTCCTCGCACGTGATGATTTTAACAACCGTTTTAAAGCCGGGAAACCGATTACAATTACTGAATTGTTATATCCGCTGCTGCAAGCTTATGATTCCGTCGCCGTGCAGTCTGATGTGGAATTCGGCGGGCAGGACCAGAAATTTAATTTCCTGGTCGGCAGAGAACTGCAAACAATGATGGGGCAGCGTCCGCAGCAGTGTTTTATGACAGCATTGCTGGTCGGCACGGACGGCGTGCACAAGATGAGCAAGAGCCTGGGCAACTACATCGGCGTGGACGAAGCGCCAAATGAGATTTACGGCAAGGTGATGGCGCTGGCGGATAATATGATCCTGCAGTACTTTGAACTGCTGACCGATGTGCCGGATACCGATCTGAACGATTTTAAACGCCAGGTCGCCGGTAATACGATCAATCCCATGATCCTGAAAAAACGGCTGGCGGTGGAATTGGTCACGCAGTTACACGGCCGTGAAGAAGCATTGAAAGCCGACGAAAATTTTACGAATGTATTTCAGAAGCGGGAAATGCCGGAGGAAATCGCTGAAATTGAAGTCACCGCCGATGAAGATGTCAGGGATATTATCACCCGGGCGAATATTGCCAAGAGCAGAAGTGATGCCACCCGCCTGCTACAGCAGGGCGCCATCAGCATCGATGGAGTCAAGATAACGAGTGGTAAAACAGCTTATCAGGATGGTAATATTATAAAGGTGGGCAAACATCACTTTATTAAAGTGGTTTTGCGGAATAAATAATACGGTAAGGAGAAAACAAATGGACACCCTGCGCGCACTAAATAACTACAAGACCTTGCACCAGTCTGAAAAGGTCTTATTAGCTCTTACCGGCGCAGGTACGAGCGGCTGTCAACAGCCAAAGTAAGCCCATGGTTCTCCCAGGCAAATATATTAGAAAATTATTAAAAATGTAAATAAGAGAGGCAACAAATGGTTAAGCGAGTAGTTAATTTCAATCCCGGCCCGGCGGCTTTACCGCTGGACGTTTTAAAAATTGTGCAGGAAGAACTGCTGGATTATCAGAACAGCGGCATGTCCATCCTGGAGAGTTCGCACCGCGCGAAGGAATTTGAAGCGGTCAATGATGCGGCAATCGCGCTGGTACACGAAGTACTGGGAGTCGGACCTGATTATCAGGTATTATTCATGGGCGGCGGCGCATCCACGCAGTTCGCGCTGATCCCGATGAGCTTTGTCCCCGCCGGCCAAACCGCCGCGTATATTGATACCGGCGAATTTGCCAACAAAGCGATGAAGGAATGCCAGATTGTCGCCAAAGCGCACATCGCTTTCTCTTCGAAAGAGGAGAAATACCGCCGTGTGCCGAAGATGAACGAAATCAAGTACCCGGAAGATGTCGCTTATCTCCACCTCTGCTCGAACAATACCATCGAAGGCACACAGTACCACGAGTTTCCGGAAACCGGCAAGATCCCGCTGATCGCTGACATGTCTTCGGATATCGCTTCCCGGCAGCTCGATTACAAGCAATTCGCCATGTTTTATGCCGGCGCGCAGAAGAACCTCGGACCGGCCGGTGTGACGCTGGTGGTTATTCGTAATGATTTTCTGGCGAAGGCCAAAACCGGCCTGCCCACGATGTTCACCTACAAGACCTATGTAGATAATAAATCCTTGTATAATACTCCTCCGGTTTTCGCAGTCTATATCATGAAACTGGTATTGGAGTGGGTCAAGAAACAGGGCGGCCTGGCCGGTGTTGAAAAAGTTAACGCCGCCAAGAAAGACCTGCTCTACGGAGCGATCGATGCCAACGCCGATTTCTACAAGGGCACCGTTGAAAAGACCAGCCGCAGCTGGTCGAATGTCACCATGCGGCTTCCCACCGAAGCGCTGGAAGATAAATTTATCGCCGATGCCAAGAAAGAAGGCCTCATCGGCATGAAAGGCCACCGCTCTGTCGGCGGCATCCGCTTCTCGATCTATAACGCGGTGTCACTGGACGACATCAAGAAAACAGTCGAATTCATGGCCAAATTTCGCAAGACCGCATAATACGACCGGAATCTAAGTAGTAAAAGAAAAATATTATACAGGATGATGAATGAAAATGATGAAAGTATTAGCTACCGATGGAGTCTCGGAGGAAGGGATTGCCTGCCTCAGGACTTGCGCCCAGGTAGATGTTAAACCCGCTTTAAAACCCGAGGAACTCACTGCCATTATCGGCGATTATGAAGCATTGATCGTGCGCAGCGCGTCCCTCGTTACCGCCCATGTGATCGAAGCCGGAAAAAAATTAATGGTCATCGGACGCGCAGGTGTGGGTATCGATAATATCGACGTCAATGCCGCTACCCAGCGCGGTATCATCGTGGTTAACGCACCCACCGGCAACACGATTTCCGCCGCCGAGCATACCATCGGCTTGATGATGTGCTTAGCCCGCCATATCCCACAGGCCAATGCCTCGCTTAAAGCCGGGCAGTGGCTGAAAAATAAATATACCGGTATCGAAGTCCGCAACAAGACGATCGGTATTATCGGTCTCGGCAATATCGGTTCCGCCGTCGCCCGCCGCGCCCAGGGCATGGAAATGAAAGTCATCGCCTTCGACCCGTTTGTTTCCGCAGAACGCGCCAAGCAGCTAATGGTGACGATGGTCTCGCTGGATGAATTGTTCAAAAACTCCGATTTTATCACGATCCATACGCCGCTGAATGCTACTACAAAGAGCATCATTACTGAAAAAGAGATCGCACTGATGAAACCCTCTGTGCGGATCATCAACTGTGCACGCGGCGGTTTGATTGACGAAGAACTGCTGGCCAAAGCCATTACCGAAAAGAGAATTGCCGGCGCCGCCATCGATGTCTTCACCAAAGAACCGATCACGGAGAGTCCCCTCTTCAGCAAAGACAATGTGATTGTGACTCCCCACCTGGGAGCCTCCACCGCCGAAGCGCAGGTCACTGCGGCCAGAGATGTCGCCGAGCAGAT
>PMMG01000123.1:4945-7450 GCA_003162335.1 Dehalococcoidia bacterium | reverse complement strand
CTATTCCCAATAATAATTAACGAAGCTAATATTAGGTATATTCATATGCATTATCGCAAAACCTCCGGGATAATTCATGCATTAAAGAGGCTAAGGATAAAACGTGCCGGAAGAATTTACTTGCGTAATCGACTCAAAGCAATATTACATTGATCCCGGTTTTGTTATTGACCGCAGTCACAATAAAATCGATATCAATAAGCTGTTGGGAGATATGGTTACTAAAGATGCCTCGGATTTGCATCTCAAATCACCAACCGGTCCGGTATACCGCATTGATGGCGAATTGGATAAACAATCTTGTTTCGAAGTAACACCTCAGGATGTGGAAAACGTTTTTCGCCAAATCGCTTCCGATGCCCAACAAACGCAATTTTACGCACATAACGAGGTTGATTTTTCATATTCTATCGCAGGTGTTGCGAGATTCCGCGTCAATGTGCACCGACAAAGAGGTTCTTTAAGCATTGTCTTCAGAATGATCCCTTTCAAGATACCCACGATTGACGAATTAGGATTGCCCCGAATCTGCAAGGACTTGATCATGAAACCCAGAGGACTGATTGTCGTCACCGGTCCTACAGGCAGCGGTAAATCTTCAACATTAGCCGCGATGGTGCAGTACCTCAACAATAATGCTAATAAAAGGATCATTACAATAGAAGATCCTATCGAATTTATTTTCAACGATGAAAAATGTGTCATTTCGCAGCGAGAACTTGGATCTGATACAGANNGCTGCCGAAACCGGTCATTTAGTGTTAGGTACGCTCCACACAATAGATGCCGCACAAACTGTGGATCGTCTAATTGATATGTTCCCTCCGGCTCAACAGGCGCAAATGAAATTACAATTTTCTCAATTATTGGAAGCCGTAATATGCCAGACGCTTGTTCCAAAAGCAAAAGGCCGTGGCAGGATAGGAGCGTTCGAGATCATGACAGGCAATACGGCAATTCGTAATCTCATTCGTGAAGGCAAAACTCATGAGCTAAATGGGGTCATATTAATGAATCAGTACAGCGGCATGCAAACACTGGACATGAGTCTTGCCACTTCAGTTAATCAAGGGTTGGCCAAAAAAGAAGATGCAATGCTAAAAACAAGCCACCCGGATATTTTTAGCAAGATGCTTAATAAATTCAATCAATAACTCATACTTTTCAAATTGACAGAAATATATACGTTCAGTAATTTCTACAAGAGCCATAAACAGTACTATCGTTTGTGACCGATTAAGCCATTTGGACAGGTGACAATGCTGGTTGCCTATGTTATGGTGTATTTGGGTTTATCTATAATAATCAAAAAGTATCTTTTCAATTGGCACACAATGGAGGATAAACGATGCATAAATTCCTACATAAAATATCAAAATCTTTCCGTGCAGGTGAAAAAGGTTTCACCCTCATCGAGTTGCTGATCGTGATAGTCATCCTGGGCGTCCTGGCAGCGGCAATCGTCCCCAACCTGTCCAAGTTCGTGAATAGCGGCAATATTGCCAAAGCCAACGCTGAATTATCCGCGGTCAGAACCGCTATCTCCGCCTACCAGTCAGAGAATGCGGCTCTTCTGCCTACGGTTGGAGGCACTGCAGGAGCTGTCACTAACAGTTTGATTCAACCTTATGTTCAGGGGACTCTCGCCGGTACCTACACCCTTAATGCAGCCGGTAACATCAGCGCCGCAACTTATTTAACTTTCACTTTTGACGGCACCAAGTTTAAATAGCTCCATTTTTGCTAGTTGAGCAAGACTAATCGGAATTACCTGTCCCGCCCACTAAAATAAATCTAAAAAGCCTTACACTATTAGACCGGTGTAAGGCTTTTTTATTAAATGGCACTACCCTGGCTCTTGCGTTATTGGTAATGTAACACTAGAAGGGCCATAGGAAATTCTTTTAACAGTGGTTGAGTTTTATACAAAACTCGATTATACTATGGACATCTTGGGTTTTTGGCAACCCGAAAATTTTGAGGAGGTTAAACCAATGAGTGAAGCAAAAGGCAAAACGAGTATGGGTATGGAGCAAAACCTGGAAGGACTACTTTGCTATGTCCTCGGGTGGGTGACGGGGATAGTTTTTCTTGTGATGGAAAAGGATAACAAATTTGTACGTTTTCACGCTGTCCAGTCAATAGTGGTATTTGGCGCTTTTACAGTAGTAGCAATAATTCTGAGCTTCATCCCGATTATAGGTTGGATTATCAACTTAATCCTCGGCTTAGCAGCGTTTATATTATGGATAATACTGATGATGAAAGCTTATCAGGGGCAGATGTATAAACTGCCGGTNNGATATCGCTGAAAAAAATAGTAAACCAATGGCCGATAATAAACCGACCGATAATAAACCTGAAGAAAAAAAATAAACCACAAAATATAAAATACCATTCATCAGCTAAAAGTTCAGACAAAATTTATGCGATTTTGTCCTGGATAATCAGCTTAATTTAATATTAAATATAGTAATAAAAAGAGGCAAGCGGCCTCCGCCTTTT
>PMMG01000123.1:0-4927 GCA_003162335.1 Dehalococcoidia bacterium | reverse complement strand
TTTTTAATCTGGAATTCATGTTTATGGGTTATAATTAGAGATTAAATGAATGCATAAATTTTTTCTTAGAATAAATATTAATTTAAGCGGAAGGGAAATTAGTATGCAACGAAAAATAATACGATTGATCGGTTCTTTCCTGGCCATCGGGTTTATGGTTGCCTCTGTTTCATTTATGCCCGCTTGTTCAGCGACAACCACAAAATGGATATCAACAACAGCCGATGTGGCATTAGAAATGATTACAATAGAGCCACTTTATCCGGGCAATATTGCGGTGGGTTCTACGCTGCAGTTTAAAGCAATCGGTAACTATCCGGGAGGAGAAACAAGAGACATTACCTCTCAGGTTACCTGGGTCAGCGATAATACCAAAGCAGCCACCATTTCCCCGGCCGGTTTAGCTACCGGCGTAGCTGATGGAACCGTCAAAATCACCGCAATCATGACCGGACGGATTAGCCCCTCCGTTACTTTAGTTGTGGGAACTCCTGTCACAACGAGCACAACGGGTTCATCCGCGGCGCCTTAACTCCCTTGATTTACAAGAATATAATCAGGATGAGCAAACTTTTCCTGCCGCCGTTCGTTAAAAGATTGTCGTCCGCCTCAGGCGGATGGCTTGTAATGGGCATTTAAAGCTTATAGATCACATCTTGCGTTTTAATACCGCAAACAGGGGCGACCCTTGCTGTGAAGGGTAGAGAGAATGAAATTTGTCGTCGACGTCCAGATATTCTGCAGAATTGGGATGATTGAAGATAGTAACCAATTCCCACATTTCGCTGCTTGATTTGTTCAGCATTTCTTGAGTCTGGCTAAATATTTTCGGCAACTGGACGATTTTGTATTCGAAATTCGGCGCTTTGACCATGACATCCTCCTGAAGTTTTTAATCAGTACGGATATCGTAATGCCGGGGATGTGGAATAGTTATAAAATCCGGTTGAAAAATGTTCCAAAAGTGTAACAAATAAAAGCGATCAGCAATCAGCATTCAGCTTTCGAATGCAGTTTAGTTCAGTCAAGGGATCCCGTTTTGCAACGGTTTGGACGGTAAGGCAGGGGTTTTATTTACGTTTGCGCGGTTATTGGTTTTCGGTGCGGGCGATCTCCTGGTAGACGGCCAGTTTCCAAGCTTCGGCGGCGAACATGCCGCGGCTGATCAGGTTCTGCGCGTTCTGCATAACGGCTTGCGTAGTCGCATCAAGATAGGATTGCAGTTCGCCGCACTTCATCTTTTGTTTATGCAGCCGGGGCATGTTGACGAGCAAATAATCCTCGATCTTTTTCCGGACTTCCATTGGACTAAGTTGAGCTGATTCCAGAATAGTCATCGACGTCTCCCGTGAAGATGTTTATTTCAATTATTCTACGACAATTTGGGGGAAAGTGCAGNNGATTGGAGAAACTAAATAATTGAATTTATGGTATCATCTTTTCCTTTCACCTTGCTTTTAGTTCAAGAAATAGTTACGCTTATTTAAAGTAATCAATTCGTTTCTATCTGGGAGGTTACTGAAATGGCTAAAGTCGCGCTGGGGGCACAAACGTTGCTTTTACCTTTACCCACGGTACTGGTGGGATCGAATGTGGACGGGAAGCCGAATTTTTCGGCGTACGCCTGGTGCGGCATCGTGAACAGCCGCCCGCCGATGCTTTCGGTCTCTTTTCGGCCGCAGCGCTACACTTTGAAGGGCGTCAAGCAAAACGGAACATTTTCCGTAAACATCCCTTCGGTAGAGCAGGTGCAAGAGGCGGATTACTGCGGGTTTATTTCCGGCAGAGATTCCGACAAAGTCGCGGATTGCGCGTTCACAGTGTTTTACGGGAAACTACCCAACACGCCGATGATCAATGAATGCCCTGTGAATCTGGAATGCCGTGTATTGCACACGCTGACTCTGCCGAGCCAGGAAATGGTGGTCGCCCAGATCGAGGAAGTATACATGACCGATGCCTGTCTGAGTGACGGCAAGCCGGATGTGGGGAAGATCAGACCATTCTTATGGGTATCGCGGCCTTCGAACAAATATTATGCTTTCGGGGATATCATCGGGGAGGCTTTTATAAGCGGGAAAGCAATCAAGCGCAAAGAGTAAATTTCTCTACGTCTTTTTAATCCACCGACTTATATATAGTACCACCTCACCCTGGACCCGATCGGGAATCCATATAAATAATTACAAACGGTCATTTTTAGACAACTTCAGTACTTACCTGACGAGTTATTTTCCGGTGACCGGATTTTTATAGTGATAGGGGAAGATATAGCCGGACGGGTAATGTAAAAACGTGGTATTGGGGCCGGCAGGCGGAGCATCCTTGTGTTTGGGGTTAAGCATGTCCGGTGTTTTAACCCAACCTTCATCGAGAGGACTGCTGATAATATCGTTCCAGAAGATCTTCAAAATTCTCCAGATACCGTCTTCCTTGATAAAATCGTTTTCCCAGATACCGCAGCCGATCAGCGCGCGCAGCTCTCCTTCCCGGCGCTGCGCACCCAGAAAATAACCGTACCATCTGCCTTTGGCGGTCAGACCGTCCGGGGCAACATCGACGATACCCGCCATCGGTATCAGGATATGCAGGTATTCGCCGGGGGCCTTTTTCAATCCCGGATAATTGGGATAATGGTCTTCAAAATGGTAACAGCTTTTAATCCCTTCCCAGCCTTTGAAGAGACCGAAATCGTTGATCTCAACGGCGACGTTTTCGTTGTGCGAAAACAGTGCGATAAGGTCTTCTTCCTGCCAGTGTTCAAGGTAATATCCATAGGAATCCTGCAGTTTTTTAATAGCCTCGATATCCTCGGTTTTTTGCATGCGGGCTTCCAGTTTCCGGATGGTTTTATTTAATTTTTTGACCTGAGATTCCATTCCTTCAGATTTCACGTTAAAACTCCTTCAACCAGATCATTCAGGTAAACGAAGTGGATATTATCGCTTTAATCCCTAACTATATAGCGGTACTCCTGCTTTCTAGCTGATGTTGTCCGAAATTTTCCGGATTCCCTACCTGAGCGGGAATCCAGAAAAATAATTACAAATGGTCATTTTTAGACAGCCTCAGTACTCACCTGGCGAGTTATTTCCCGCTTACGGGATTTTTATAGTGGTAGGGGAAAATATGTCCGGAGGGATAGGGGGCGAAGTCAGGGTTAGGTCCAGGCGGGGGGCTGCCTTCGTGATGGACGTTTCCCAAATATGGCGTTTTAACCCAGCCTTCTTCTATCGGACTGGCAATGGTAGTAGCCCAAAAGAGCTTGAATATCTTCCATATCCCGTCTTCTTTTATGTATTCATTTTCCCATATTCCGCAGGAAATTATTGCCCGGAGCTGCCCCTGCCGGCGCTGAGCTACCAGGCCAAAACCATACCATCTGCCCTTTGCAGTTTTCCCGTCAGGAGCCAGGTCAACAATACCGTTGAGCGGAATCAGTATGTGCAGAAATTCTCCGGGAGCTTTTTTAACTCCGTCGTAGGCCGTATAATGTTCCGCGAAGTTAAAGCTGTTTTTTACTGCTTCGAATCCTTTATAAAGACCGCCGTCATTTATCTCTAATGAGACCTCGGGGTTATGCGCAAACAATGCAACGAGTTCTTCTTCCTGCCAATGCTCGAGGTAATAGCCATAGGCTCTTTGTAATTTTTTAATTGCCTCAATGTCTTCGGTCTTTTGCACGCGGGCTTCCAGTTTCCGGACGGTTTCAGCTAATGCCTGTACCTGTGCTGCCATGCCTTCTGATTTCATCTTGAGACTCCTTTAATTAGAGGTTTTGTTATTCTCACTTTCCGCTGACCGGATTTTTATAATGGTAGGGGAAGATGTACCCGGATGGATAGGGGGCGAAATTGACACCTTCCTTCGGTTTCTCTGTAATCCTGGTATTGGCAATATACGGTGTCTTGATCCAACCTTCGTCGATGGGGCTGCAGAGGATATCGCTGGCAAAGAGTTTGAGAAATTTCCAGATGCCGTCCTCTTTGACATAGACATTTTCCCAGATGGTCACACCGATGAGCGCCCGCTTTTCGACCGGCCGCGGCATGGCGCCGAGGAAGAAGCCGTACCAGCGGCCCTTCGCGGTTTTGCCGTCCGGTTCGACATCGATAATGCCGGCAATCGGCATCAGGATGTGCAGATAATCAGGGGGCGGTTTTTGCGCGCCGTAAGCGGTGTAGTGATCGGCAAAACGATAGCTTTTTTTGATGGCGTCCCAGCCTTTATAGAAGCCGGTGCCGTTGATTTCGACCGAGACCTCCGGGTTGTGGGAAAAGAGTTCGACGATCTCGTCTTCCTGCCAGTGTTCGAGGTAATAGCCGTAAGCCCGCTGTAATTTNNCTCGATCTCGGCGGCCATCTGTTTAAACTTTGTTTCAATTTCCTGCGCTTTCACTTTAGTCTCCTTTTATTCTGTTGCGGAGGACCGGGATTTTGGCACAATCGTAGCACTGAGGATTGAGGGTGTCAAACGGGGGAGTTTCCAGTTATGAGTGATGAATGGAAAAGATTTAATGTCGCCTCCGCTACATATTACCTCGAAGTAAGATTGCCGCGTCCTTCNNGGCTCATAAAAATGAACCGCATGGTCTGGATTAATAAGCCAGTTATACCTTACACCGGGTTGGGCAAGGCGTCACAATAGGATAATAAATAAAACAACGATGTTGAATCATTAAGACTGAGGGGGGAGTGAAAAAGATGACACAGCTTGAGTACCATAAAGGTTCTTTCTGCTATTTGACATCGGCATTTTGCAATGAAGGTTATCGCGTTGATTGTAAGACCTGTCTGAACGATAAATTATTCGTCTGGAAAGAAGTGCCTCTGTATACGGTCAGAGATGTGAGAAAAGCACCGGCGGTCGCGGCAGCAGGAATGCCGTCGTTAATTTAGCAACTATTAGCAAGGAGTATGGTCAAATG
>PMMG01000164.1 GCA_003162335.1 Dehalococcoidia bacterium | reverse complement strand
GAGGACGAATTATGTAAGGTGATTTAGCTATTTTAGATACAATAAATCACCTTTGAAAATAGGGTTCTCGAAAGAGGATTAGAATGAGAAGAGCAGCAGGAACACGGCGTTGTCCACGGTGCGGCGGGAATATTTTCCTGGATAAAGATTATGACGGCTGGTACATGGAATGTCTCCAGTGCAGTTATACCCGGGATTTGGACATCATGTCCGAACCGGGACACCGGCGTAGTTAACATAATCTAGAAATCTTGAGCACTGCCTTATAAACTTGTATGATAAAGATATGGGGTGGTGTTCTTTGTTCCTGAAATATATAGATTCCAGCGATTGTTGGCGTTCAAAAAATTGCGAGCCGCAGCAGCAGGTCATTGCAGGTAAAATTTATTATTCTGTGAACGGTAATGGCAGCTGAGGTGAACATTCCGGGTGTTATCGATGGGCATGTCTCCGAACAGGGGGATACTGTATTTCCCTGTTTTTGCTGCGGCATTTGCTGCAGCGATTACCAGCCGCACCTGGACACGGCGGAATCACAGTTGATCGCCGACCGTTTAGGTATGTCTCTGCAGAAATTCTACGACGACTGCACTGACCCGCGCTGGCCTGGTATTGACACCCACCTATTGTTGCACAAAGATGGGATGTGTCTGTTTTTGCAGCAAACAAAGGGGATAAACAAATGGCTTTGCCGTATTCATGATTTCAAACCGGCAGCTTGCCGCGAGTGGGCTGCAGGTCTTAAGAAAAAAGAATGCCGCAAAGGACTGCAACGTTATTGGGGATTATCAGTGGACGATTCGGGGAAGATAACAGGAACCTCCGAAAATCTGGCAGGTTTCCTGACATTTTTAAAGACGCTTGATTAACGGGAGAAAATTCTTATGCCAATCTACGATTACGAATGTAATAAGTGTCATCACCGGTTTGAGCTGAAGAAAAGTTTCACAGAAGACAGCAGCGCCAAATGCCCGGAATGTAAGGGCAAGGCCAGCCGGATTATTAGCTCTGTGCCGGTAATTTTTAAAGGTTCCGGTTTTTACGTGACCGACCATAAGAAAAACAATCCCGCATCTACTCCGGAGAAAGGCGAGAAAAGCGGCAGCACCCCCGCGGTAGAAAAGAAAATAGAAAAACCTAAACCCGCCGCTGCGGTCACCCCAAAGAAAGAAAACTAAATAATCAACACAGCGTGATAGCCAATAAAAAGGCGATAACCATTAATTCCGGTTATCGCCTTTTCTTAATTAAGCGTAAGAATAAGCTTCTAGCGGCTTTTACCTTGTTCGAGCATTCCCGCGGCAGCATCATTGTCAAAATACAGCTTTCTGACCGGATATTCCATAACAATGCCTTCGTTCTGGAAGCGTTTGTGCAGCGCTTTGATAAAATAGTGTTTTAAAGCAAAAGTTCCGGCCCTGTTCTGGGCTTTCATAACGACAGAAAAATTGATATTGGAGTCACCGAAATTCTTGAACCGGACTACCGGCGTGAAATCTTTGCCGCCCTCCGGATTATTCTTCATGATGTCGGTAGCCACTTCTGTGATAATCCGTTCTACTTTTTCCAGGTCGGAGTTATAACTGACGCCGCCGTCCACTCCGAAAACCATCGAAAGATCAGGTTTCTCAAAATCGGTGACGACCGCATCGGAAAGCTTGGTATTGGGCAAAATTACCAGGTTCCCCTGCCAGTGACGTAATTTGGTGATACGCCAACCGATTTCCTCGACGGTTCCTTCCAGACCGGAATCCAGTTGGATATAATCACCCTTACGGATTACAGAGTCCGAGATAACATAGGTACCCGATAGAAAGTTGGTCAACGTCGGTTGCAGCGCCAGAGCGACAGCGATACCGCCGATACCCAAACCGGCCAGGAAGGGACCGATCGCGATACCGAGTTGGCCCATGATTATGATAAAAGTGAAACAATATACGATGATATCTGTTACACGCTGCAGGAGAGGGATCAAGCGGTCATCAAAATCACTGGAAGTGCGCGGCGCAATTTCCACAGAATACCAGTGTAAAATTGCGTTGACGACGCGGCTGATAGCTACACCGGCGATCCCGATAAAGATGATAATGAAAATTTTATGGACGATTTCTTGTTTTTGCGGGTAATCGGTAAGAAGCCGGGCTGCTGCGATCCAGAGTCCACCCGCAATCAACCATGCAAAGACGGGTGCGGTCACTGCTTCCAGGATGAGGTCATCGATAATTGTCCTGGTTTTTCTGGTGAAAGGTTTGACTATCGCGCCCAGAATGTACTTGGATAGAAAAGCCAGCAAAAAGGCAATAGCTACAATACCGCCAGCAGTTGCCCACCTGATCCACGTTATATCCGATTTTAAAAACGAAAAAAAGCCGCCCATCGTCAAATCCTTTTTCTAAAAGAAAAAACGTCTCCAGAGGGAAGGCGTTTTTCTTGTAATTATTTAATGCACCATTAGCAATAATATAATCCCGCGCATTAACATGTCAACAGATAGCAAATACCAAATGAAAAATAATTGTCGATAATATGGACTGTATGTTTGTTCAACCATAAGGGGCGATAAATGAAAGGGAGCGCGCAAGCACTCCCTCTCCTATTTTACTTTTGTAAGGCTAACTGCCTTACCAGCGGGGACCTCAGCCGGATTGTCTGGGGGCACACGAACCATCACGATTGCTGAAAGAAGAAATTACCCTCTTCTTCTCAATACTACCGCATTTAGGGCATTTTAGCGATTCCTCGTCTTCATCTGCCCAATGAAAATATTCAAACTGCTCACCGCATTTTTCACATTGGTATTCAAATATTGGCATCTTCCACTCCTCCACTTCTGATAAAGTAATCATATAATATATGGTAGTCCGCGTATGCGACTTATGTCGCACAGTCGAGAGAAGAGGATAACAGTGGAAAACCGTAGTATTGTCTCCATCGTCAGAGCTTCCCGTTACGACCTTGCCGAACTGGTTCCGGCGCTGAAAAAGTGCCTGGACAAAATCGGCGGGTTGCAGGCGATCGTACACTCCGGCGATAAGGTCTTCATCAAAATCAACCACCTTTCCCCGCCTTCGCCACCCGAAAAAGGTATCGTAACCCATCCTGTTTTCACCGAAGCGGTAATTATCCTGTTGAAAGAAACCGGCGCCATTATTACTGTCGGTGACGACATTGAAGAAGAAGGCGAGGACGGTTTTAAAATTTCCGGTTACCATGAGATGTGCGAGCGGCATGGCGTAAGGCTGATAAATCTGCGGCAGTCCGGTTTTGCAGAAAAAAATTGCGACGGCAAAATCCTGAAAAATATCTTTATTTCCAAAAGCGTTATGGAAACAGATGTAATTATCAACCTGCCCAAGTTTAAAACACATTCTCTGAACGTTTTTACCGGCGGGATCAAAAACATGTACGGCATTATTCCAGCCGGATTGCGCCGCCGTTTTCACAGCGACTACCTGAATTTGGATGATTTCGCGCAGATGCTGGTCGATATTTATGCAGCGGCAAAACCCGCACTGAATATAATTGACGGCATTATGGCGATGGAGGGAGAAGGCCCCGGTTCAGGGGTAATCAGAAATCTGGGGCTGGTATTGGCCAGCCGGGATGGAGTGGCGCTGGATGCTGTCGCCGGCGGCATTATCGGGTTAAAACCGGAGGATGTGTTCACAACACGTGCTGCCGGGGCAAGAGGCCTGGGGATGTGCGATCTGCAGAAAATAGACGTGGAGGGGGAACTGTTCGCCTTCCAGGTAGTATCTGATTTCAAATTGCCCGCTGCCGGTTACCGCACCGCGATGAAACACACTCCCCGCGGCATTGTGAAATATGTCCTGGAGCAGACTTCTCCGAGGCCGCGTGTTAAAAGGAAAAACTGCACGGCCTGTGCCAAATGCGTTAAGATTTGTCCCGCCGGCGCGGCAACGATGATGGGGAAAACATCGGCCATTAATGACAAAATNNAGTACGAATCGCACGTAGAAGGTAAAGCCAAACAAATTCCAATATTCAAATAACAAACTAAAAACAAAATAAAAATTCGAAATACGAAATGGAGACTAGAACTTAGCGATCGGTATTCAGTTTTGAGTTTAAGAACCTCACCCTCCGGCTCATTCGCCTATGCAGTTTGTTTTAAAAACAAAAGTATTTCGGCCAGCGGACCTCAAGGCGAGGGAGAGGTGAACGAGCAGGGGATTATTATTAGACGGACGGAAACTATGCTATACTTGCTCGTAACAGACTAAATACGGTCTTCGGGAAACAAAAAACAATTGAGAAGGTCGTTAACATATGAAATACGGAGTTTTCCTTTTCAACACCACCACCGCGGCAATGCAGGCTCAAAAAGTATTAACTGCCAAGGGTTACGGCGTAACTTTAATCCCTTCCCCCCGCCAATTTACCAGTAACAGCGGATTAGCCGTTAAATTCAATTTGATGGAACAGACTTCGGTGCAGGAGGTTCTGGACAAGGCTAACGTCCAGACTCAGGCTGTCCACGAGATGTAAGATTTTGTCCCCCAGCTCTCTCTAACTCGCTCCCAGCACATTTTGACTAAATATAGGTACACCCTCATCCTGACCTTCTCCCATTAAAGGGAGAAGGGACTAACTGTGGGAGTAGTGGTCTTCGCCACACTCCACCCACCTTACATATTGGAGCGAGAGTACTAACTTATTTATTAAACCTAAAAAAATCTCTCCT
>PMMG01000171.1 GCA_003162335.1 Dehalococcoidia bacterium | reverse complement strand
TGAAAAGTACTTTTTCACCGGTATAGAGGTCATAACGAGATTGTTCAAAACTCGCTACCTGTTTGCCCCAGATATTCAATGCTTGATAGTTGATGACCTCTTTTAGGCGGAATAAAACATCATAATCGTCGGTGGTGTCGCCAACCTGTCTTAGCGCGGAAATGTCCGCATGACGGTTCCAACGCAGGTACCAGAATATCGCGCGGCTCTTTTCATCGAGGCTGTCCAGAAATTTAGCCATTTCCTTTTTATCAACGCTACGTTCTTTGACATTGGCCGGTTCCATCGTTGTTTTACTCCATCGTTATTGCAAGATTCTGATTATGTGATGTTGCCGAAATTGTCATTCTATGCCCGTCAACGGGATCGGGTGAGAAATCAAATTTTTAGCTTTCGCGCTAACCCAACCGCACCATGGACATTTCGCATTCAGGAGTTCTTCTGTCAATACCCTTTTACCACACTGCGGGCATTCTTCTTTACCCTCCAAAGCCAGCTTCCATGCCGCGGTCTCATAATTGGTGCCGCTGGGAAATTCCAAACCATATTGGGCTGCCGTCTCGAAGGAAGCTAGAGCGGCCCGGATCTTAATGCCTAAAAGCTCCACACCGGCGACCGAAACACAGATATCTGCGTTGATAACAAGCCCTTTATCCAATACTTTATCGATGACATCGGCTAAGCCGGAACTTTCACCTTTAGTAGCCTGCAATTGCATTTAATTATCCTCCTGAGAGTGGTATTCCCTAATTGCCTTCAACCGCTCTATCAGCTTTATTTCCATCACGTCGTATTCCTGTTCGGTGATATTGCCATCCTGAAGCTGCAACTGTAATTCTTGTAGTTTTTGTTTCACCGATACTTCGGTGATCAAAAGCTCTTTGTCCGCGGCATCCCTGATCCCTTCCAGAGTTTTTTTTGTAATTGTCATTGGTATCCCTATGGTTATGTCGTAAAGCAGTTTCCCCAGTACCATCTTAATTCACCTGCTCCAGTTTCAAGCTCACAAAATTATAGGGAGATAAAGGGCCGATGTACTTACAATTGATATTCCCTTGAAATTCTGCATCCAAATTGCGGATTTGCTCCAAAAACGCCAATTCGTTTTGCCTTTCGATCAAAAACGAAGCATTGAGCAGCATTTTCACGCCGGAACAATCATTGAGCCGAGAATCGACCGCCAATTTCCGCAAAGCGGCATAAATCCGGTCGGCGTATTGTCCTTTCCATGAAATGACTACTTTTTCTACCTGCATCCCTGCTTCGCTCAATATTCTTTGAGTTTCAACAGCGGAAGAAGAAGCCTTAACTTTCGCCTGCACTTTTTCGATGAGCTGCCGGTTCTCGACCGTTAAGGCATTATCGTCCCAGAATACTTTGAGTTCAGCTTCAATCTTGCCGGCCAATCTCCTTAGTTCAGCAGTTAGACCGACGTGGTTCTTTTCCAATAAATTAAAAACGGCCGTTTCGTTGGCAGCGACCATGCCGAATCCCATGGGCACCAGTGTATACCGTTTGAGAATACTGTCCTGAGCAATAGTGTGAGCCAATACATTGCGCCGGGTAGGGTCAATCTCTGTAATGTCTACATCACTTACAACCGCTGCAAGTTGCCGGCAATTGATCGTGTAGATCGGAGCGCCTTCTATTCCGAAAAAATCGAAGTTTTTTATTTCCTGTTCTTCAATAATTCCGTACACGTATTTACGTGTCATTATTATCCTCCTGTCCGGCTTTTAACAGAATTAATCGATTCATCGAAGTTCTCTACGGAAATTTTTAATTCCCCATCAGTTTTTTCGGATGTTATATACTCCCTGATCACAGACATTGATGCCTCATGGCAAATCGCGAATATATCCGCACCGGACATGTTTTCCGTTTCTTTAGCCAGTGTTTCGACGTTGACTTCTTCGGTCACCGGTTTGCCTTTGATGTGGATTTTAAATATTTCCTGTCTGGCTTTCTCATCGGGAAGGGGCAGTTCCAGAATAAAATCAAACCTGCCGGGCCTCAATATCGCCGAATCGATCAGGTCTTTTCTATTGGTAGAAGCTAAAACCAGTACGCCTTTGAGTTCTTCCAACCCATCCAATTCCGTCAGAAATTGACTAATAACTCTTTCACCGACCTGAGAATCGGCGCTCAATCCACGTTCGGGCACCAGTGACTCAAACTCATCGAAAAAGACAATACAAGGACTGGCTTGTTTGGCCTTGCGAAAAACCTCGCGGACACCTTTTTCAGACTCACCAATGTATTTCGACATGATTTCCGGGCCTTTTACCGAAATGAAATTTACTTCACTTTCATTGGCGAGTGCTTTGGCAACCAACGTCTTTCCGGTACCCGGAGGCCCCGAAAGGAGAATACCCTTGGCCGGTTTAGTATTCATCTGTTGAAAAAGCTCGGAATATTTTAGCGGCCATACCACAGCCTCGACTAATTTTTGCTTGATATTTTCCAAACCGCCGACATCGGACCATTTGACATCTGGAATCTCGACAAAAACTTCTCTTATTGCCGAAGGTTCGACTTCTTTCAACGCGTCTCTGAAGTCATCCATGGTAACTTCCAGTTTCAGCAGGGAGTCATAAGGAATTTCGTCCAGTTGATAATCGATGTTTGGCATGATCCTGCGCAGGGCGTTCATCGCAGCTTCCCTGCACAACGCTTCAAGGTCGGCGCCGACAAAGCCATGGGTAACCTGTGCCAGTTTGTCCAGGCTTACGTCTTTTGCCAGAGGCATACCGTGTGTATGGATATCCAATATCTGAAGGCGGCCCCTCTGGTCGGGGATGCTGATGGCAATCTCGCGGTCAAATCTGCCCGGCCGCCTTAACGCAGGGTCAATAGAATTAGGTATGTTGGTAGCACCAATGACTATAACTTCACCGCGCGATTCCAGACCATCCATCAATGCGAGAAGCTGGGCAACCACCCTTCTTTCCACCTGTTTTTCGCCGCCCATTTCCTCACGTTTCGGAGCAATAGCGTCAATTTCATCGATAAACAGGATGGCAGGAGCATGGGCTTTGGCTTCTTCAAAAACGCTCCTCAGCCGTCCTTCGCTTTCCCCGTAGAATTTTCCCATGATTTCCGGGCCTGAGATATGAGTGAAATGAGCATCAGTTTCGTGGGCAACCGCGCGGGCGATTAGAGTTTTCCCGCATCCGGGAGGACC
>PMMG01000179.1:279-8155 GCA_003162335.1 Dehalococcoidia bacterium | reverse complement strand
TCGGCGCAGGTGGCGATGTCCGGGGAGATCAGTTGATATTTATCCTGTTCGGTCAGGCTTTCCCGGATGCGGAAATCAGTGTAACCCGTGGGAGCGGTAAAATCGGTCTCAATTTGTTCGATGCGCGCCATCGGGGGAGCCTGCGTTTTTAATTCCTGCAGGAAATTGCGGATTGCGGACTCNNACAAACGGACGGAAGCCGACACCCTGTACGATGCCGCGCACGCTGATCACTGCCCGCTTTTTGGTTTCCGCTTTCATATTGGACATTAGTTCCCTCAAATTAATTATACCTTAACGGGGAGAGGAACTTGATTGAAGAAGCCGTACGCCAAAATATAACGAAAATGAATAAAATTTAATCTTTTATACAGCAAAAATTAATGTTTATCTAACTGAAAATTCATTTTGGAGTGGTAACTTGGCCATAAATAAGTATGCGCTTTTAGTAACAAGTATCTTTATGTGAATATTCGTTATATACTATATGGGAGAGGTGTAAAAATGAAACTTCGGATTAGCATTATTATCGTAGTATTATTTATTTTAGGTACGTTGGCATCCGGTTGCGTCGGTAATTCTACGCCAACCACGACCAGTTCCACAACTTCTACAATGCCGACAACAATTACAACATCCTCTACAACATCTACTACAACCCATCCCTCTGCTTTAAATACTTCCTCATCCCAATCAGCGAACGGTTTAAGCATATCGCTCTCATTGGATTCAGCAACCTATCAACCTGGCCAGGGAATTACGATCATTCTTGATGAGTTAAACACCCTCCCAATCATGACCAATATGCCTAAATCTGACAATTGGGCATATGATCATTTTCGAAGAGGCCCTTGCGATTTTATCTCTCCCTTCGGAGCAGCGATTTTCCGGGGAGACTATACTGCTTCAAATTATTCAAGCGCGCCGCCGCTCACAATCTATGACCCTCACGCAACCCTGACGTGTCCCACCAATGCCCCGGTAATCTCTTATTCTTTTGAACCCTCAAGTGATACCGCCAATGTCATCGAAGATTCTAATAATCCGGGCAATAACTACCTGCATTTTAATTATGAAGTTACAATAAAGGGATATTGGCCGGATAATGACTATAACTCTAATTCAAAACTAACCAGCTTTGAGCCCGGGGTTTACACCGTTGTTGCCGGGGATGAGTGGGGCGCGCTGGTCGTACTTCATTTTACAATCACGCAATAATTCAAAGAACATCCAAAACAAGGTTGAGTTGTAACACAAAGTATCTTTTTCCCGGCACATTCGTTTTATCTATATAAAGGAGAATAAATGAAAAAATATTCTGTGATATATAGGTTTACCGGTTTGCTGATTATTTCGGCCTTATTATTAAACATGGCTGCCTGTGTCAAACCGGCGGATAAATCCGCTGTCAGCGATGTCTATGATTATCCGGTCAAACCGGGAACCGCCGCCTGGAAAACGCTCGGCGGCCATGTTGAGATGTTGAAAGCCTGCCAGATACCGCAATCGAAACTTAATACTTTGTCCACGGCGGTTCTGGTGGAAACGGTGCTGAATTATCCATTATTCCTGGATGCTCTAGCCTATAATTGGCCTCAAGAAGGTTTTAATGCGGTATCAGGTCAGTTCAATGGTTTGCAAGAGCTGCTAAAACGTAAGGACGCCGGAACTACGCTGCTGGCAAAATATAATACGATGGATCCCAAAGCCATGGGACAGGATTGGACAGACCTGCAGAAGGGTGATTATGCTTTTAAATTCATGTATATCGAAATGCTGCTGGCGCAGCCGACTGTAATCAACGGTCTGACCGTTGAGCAAGAGCGGGATCTGGTGCGTGAGTTATTAGCAAAAACAGATGCCAAGCGCCAATCTGAAATCTACGGCGGATTATCGCAAGCCTCCAGCCTATGGGTGATTGCCCGTGTACTGGAACAGGTAAATTATGCTCCTTTTATGAATGCCATAGGCGCAGATTCTTATTATCATAGTTTTGTGGACAAAGGCTCTTTTGTCGATGATTCCATTACGCAGGATATTCTTAAACAAGCGCAGGGATATCTGGGTGTATCGATTGTCAAAAATCCCGGCCCGGCGGGTTCGACCGTATCTACCGGGAAATACACCGAGCCCGCAGTCAAGCCTCCAGGTTTACCCGCATCCGCTAAATTCAATCCGGATACCAATGAATATTATGATTCCAGCATAGTCGAGTGGGACAGCACGCGGCAAAGATATGTAGACACCGAACAACCACCTGTTTTCAATTTCCCGGCAGAAAACGTGCAATATCCGAGTATTCAAGATTGGCTGGACCAGCATCAAGATTCTGCGGATCCGGTTGATATTGCTTTAATTAAATATTTCAGCGCGATAGAAGCATACCGTAGCGTGCATCCCGAAGTTGGATTCCGCTCCGACTGGGGAATCGATTATACCGGTGAGTTTGAGATTCTGACAGATCTGGGGGTAGAAGGGCTTCCGGGCCTGTTAAAGGAAGTGGAAGTCGATAGTCCGGTTGTTGTGCCCGTCATATTCGCGATTAATGAGATCTGTAAAACCGATTTCGGTTATATTGGCAGTTTTTCAGCGGAAGAAATTATCTTGTGGAAAATGGCCTTTAACAATAAATCAAGCAAAGCCAGTGACATCGTTACGCAGGTGGTTCAGACGCTCAGGAATGATCCATCGGTAAATAATGAGGAAATCAACAAACAGCTGTGCGAAGCGGGAATTTTCGCATTACCGTATTTTTGCGATGAAGTTATTAATAAAGCTAATTATCGTTTGATACCATATGCCGGTCTGGTATTACCAGCCGCAACAATGACCAAATTTGACTTACAAAGTGGCAGCAATGATACAGACAAAGTCATCAGTGCGCTGAAAAGCTGTCAGCCAGAGATAGCGACGATACAGGCATTATCTGCGTATTGATAAAAGGCAGGCGAAAATGAATAAAAGAAAAAAGCTGACTGCAAGTTTAATCTTGTTGATGATTTGCGTTCTTATTCTATCGTCCCAAATTTCCTGTAAAAGCCCTTCGGAAATTACGCAAAATATGCAACAGCGCACTGTAGAGATTGTGTTTGTGTCTCAACAAAAGCAAGGTGATATAGCTGTCAGTTTTACTCCTCTTGGCACAGGGATTTTAGTGAATAACGATGGCTATCTAATTACGGCAAATCACCTACTTGATGCGGGAGATCAGTATGTCCAAAAAACGCAAGCCGAAGTCAAGAGTCTGGGGATAATTATTTTGGCTCCTGGTGGTGCATACGGAGGTAGCGGATCGCCCCTGTCAGCTATAAACGATTTTGACGTTATTGCCAGAGACAGTAAACACGATCTGGCATTGTTAAAAATAAAAATGCTCAGTGTAACGAGTCCGTTGAACGGTAAAACACTTTTAACGGTTAATTTTAATCGTAATGTGGGCGGTTCATTAAATGTCGGTGTTGCTCACTTTTCCACAGGGATTACCCGAAATAACGCGATCGCCGTGACCGGATATATATCAGATGCTGTGACCGGAGACATTTCGGACCAATTAATGCCGGAAACCAGAACAGGTAATGTTACTTCTAAGGAAATGACAAGTATCAGTAGTTCCCAACTATCTGTCGCAACCGGAAGCATCACCTATAGTATCTCAGATTATTACCAGACGGATATCACATCGAATCCTGTTCTCAGCGGAAGCCCGGTTTATTTCCCGAAAAATGGGGACATTGTGGGAATTTGCGTTAGTATACAGGACGGACAGGCAGCGACTATCATCATTCCCTGCAAATATATCCTGGATTTAATAACAACCAACGGTGTCGATCTTAAATAAACGGTAATAGAGTATCCGTAAATAAGGGTGGATAGCAAATGAAATACCGGATAGGGATCATTATTTCAGTATTGTTGTCGCTCAGCATCCTGGCGACAAGCTGCGGAAAGACGACCACGAAAATAACGTCCGATATTAGTTTACGTACCGTGAAATTTTTATTTATTGCTTATAATGCGGGTCAATATGCACAAGGCTCCTCCGGGATACAAGAATATAACTATCCTGCCGGTACCGGGTTCATCGTGAATAATGACGGCTACGTAATAACGGCAAATCATTTATTGGAAATGGGGAAACAATTCGTGCAGCAATCGCCGGCGCAGGTGAAAAAAGTTGTGATTTTAATTCCGCCCGCGCCTGTAACTGAAAGTAACGTCCCTTTTGATACGCGACCGCCGGTCAATGATTACGATATCATAGCCAGGGATGAAACACATGATCTGGCCTTATTAAAAATAAAATGGAACGGGCAAAATGAACCCACCTTACCATTTATGTTGCATGGTTATAATATTTATACTCAAACGGATAGCACGATCTCTCTGGGTAATGCGCCTATCGATACAGGAATTATTAAAAACACTTCGATTGCAGTGACCGGTTATTCGACTGATAAAACGCGACCTGGGCCGGAAACGAAAACCGGTACCATAACATCCGGCGAAATGACGGAAGTTCTTGATCCCGTGCTTACAGATTCCGTTGGATTGGCGGCATCATCTTTAGATGTATCGTACAGTCTCACGGATTATTACGAGACAGATGTTATTTCAGACACCCTTCTCAGCGGGAGCCCGGTGTATTCTCCTGATAATAGCGCAATTATGGGAATGTGCATCAATATTCCGAACAGTTCGGGCAAAACAGCAGTCATCCCAGGTAAATATATTTTGGATTTACTAAAAAGCAACGGTGTCAACATTAAATAAACACACTGAGGCTGAAAATGAAAGTTAAAGCTTTTTGGGGACTCCCAGTTATCGGGCTGATAATGCTGTTGGCGGGTTGCCGAACAACTGCCGTTACACAGTCGACTACTTTTAATTAGATGAACCCTGGAAAGATAACGGAAAAGCAAGCCATTGAAATTGCCTCAGCTTATGTGCTTCAGGATGCTTTAGCTAGTGCGAAGGTTACAACTTCTGTGGGAGCGGGCGGAGGATATACAATGTGGGTTATCGATTTTACTCTCATTAGCGGTACAACTATTACACGGGCACAACTATCACAAACAGGGTGGCAAGCAGATAAAAATACGGAGTATTATTCAGATAATAATAGCTACAACCAGTTAATGATCGTCGTGGATGCTAACACAGGAGATATTCTGAGTAAAAGAGCAACGCAGGCGATCCAGTTAGGGGTACCGCCGCCCGCTGTTATCACTTTGAAGTAGTATAAACCAAAAACGGGCAACCCCGCCTTTAAAAGGACAGGGTTACCCGTTTTAATTACTTTGACCGTTGAGGCTGTAATAAACTAGACGGAGACTACTTCTTTAACTTCGGGGATCTGTGATTTGAGGATCCGCTCGACGCCGTTTTTAATGGTCATCTGAGACATCGGGCAGCCGGCGCAGTGCCCCTGTAATTTCACGCTGACAATGCCATCTTTGACGCTGACGAGCTGGATATCGCCGCCGTCCGCCTGTAAAGACGGTCTGATTTGCTCTAAAACAGCTTCAACTTTTTCTTTTTCTGTCATAACAACCTCCTGTAAGGGGAGCTAAACTTTTCTAATTAACAATAACAGAAAGATGGAGATTAGAGCAAATCTAATCTCCGTCTTATTGTTTTTCTAAATCTAATTCTTTGCTTTTGGGCCTTTGATTGCCGCCTGAGCTGCCGCCAACCGTGCAATCGGTACACGGAACGGTGAACAGCTGACATAGGTCAAGTTATTCCTGTAACAAAATTCGACAGAGGCCGGATCGCCACCCTGCTCCCCGCAAATCCCGACCTTGAGGTTTGGTCTCGTAGCCCGGCCTTTCTCGACAGACATCGTAATAAGCTGTCCGACGCCATCCTGGTCAATCGTCTGGAACGGATCGGCGGGCAGGATTTTCTGTTCAAGGTAGTCGTTCATGAACGAACCGATGTCGTCGCGGCTGAAGCCAAAAGTCATCTGGGTTAAATCGTTTGTACCGAAGGAGAAAAATTCAGCGCTTTTTGCCATCCTGTCTGCCAGGAGAGCAGCGCGGGGAATCTCGATCATTGTGCCGTACTTGTACTCCAACAAAGTCAATCCGAAACGCTTCAGGACATCGGCATGTACGGCATCGACAATTTTCCGGGTGACATCAAGCTCGGCAACATCGCAGGTCACCGGAACCATTATCTCCGGGATACATTTGTGACCGGCTTTGTTCAATTCCGCTGCACATTCGAAGATAGCGCGGATCTGCATCTCGGTCACTTCCGGATAGCTAATACCGAGACGGACGCCGCGATGCCCCATCATCGGGTTAGACTCGTGTAAATCCTCACCGCGCTTGCGGATATCTTCAGGTGCAAGCCCCAACGACCGCCCCAGTTCTGCCTGCTTTTCAGCCCCTTGAGGCACGAATTCATGCAGCGGTGGGTCAAGCAGGCGGATCGTTACCGGCAGACCGTTCATGACTTCCATTGTCTTTTTAATGGAGGATTTGACAAAGGGATAAAGTTCTGCGAGAGCGACTTTACGTTCCTCGACAGTCTTGCTGAGAATCATCTTGCGTAAGAAGAATAGTGGCTTATCAGCGTTTGCCCCATAGAACATATGCTCTGTGCGGAAAAGGCCAATACCCTCGGCGCCAAACTTGCGGGCAACTTGTGCATCTTCCGGAGTATCCGCGTTGGTCCGTACGCCCATGGTACGAAACTTATCAGCCATAGTCATAAACCGTGTGAAACGCGGATTATCACTGGCATCCATCATCGGCAGGGAGCCTAGATAGGCATATCCGCTAGTCCCGTTCAGGGTAAGAACGTCCCCTTCTTTCAAAACGATATCGGTACCGGTAATCCGGGCTTGCCGGGACTTGAGATCGATATGCAGGGCACCGGCGCCAACAATACAACATTTGCCCCAACCGCGTGCTACAAGCGCTGCATGGGAGGTCATACCACCGCGAGCAGTGAGTATCCCGGAGGCGGCCCTCATCCCTTCAACATCCTCAGGATTAGTTTCTTCGCGTAAAAGGATATTTTTCTTACCGGCTCGGGCGGCAGCTACGGCGTCCTCAGCGGTGAAGACGATCGCTCCGGAGGCAGCGCCGGGACCGGCAGGTAACCCCTTGACAATTAGCCTGGCAGTTTTTTCAGTTTCAGGATCAATGATCGGATGGAGGAGTTCGTCGAGCTGTTTGGGCTCAACACGCATTACGGCGGTCTTCTCATCGATGAGGCCTTCATCGAGCATATCGATCGCCATGTTCAGGGCTGCGGTACCTGTCCGCTTGCCAACCCGACACTGCAGCATCCAGAGTTTATTTTCCTGGATGGTGAACTCAATGTCGAGCATGTCGGTGTAGTGTTGCTCGAGCTTGGTCCGAATGGCGTCGAGTTCTTTGTACGTTGCAGGCATCATGGACTGCATACTCTGGAGATGTTTATTCTGCTCGTTCTTTGTGTCATCATTAATCGGGCTCGGGGTGCGGATACCTGCCACGACGTCCTCACCCTGGGCATTTACCAGCCATTCCCCGTAGAAGTTGTTATCGCCGGTAGCCGGGTTACGGGTAAAAGCGACGCCCGTCGCAGAAGAATCTCCCATATTACCAAAGACCATAGCCTGAACGTTGACAGCAGTACCCCAATCATCCGGAATACCCTCAATCCGGCGATAGGAGATAGCCTTCTTGCCATTCCAGCTTTTGAAGACGGCGGCGATGCCACCCCAGAGTTGTGCCATCGGATCGTCAGGGAACGGTTTACCGAGGTGTTTTTTGATTAATACCTTGAATGCTCCGGAGAGAGCTTCCAATTCAGCAGCGTTCATGTCAGTGTCGGATTTGTATCCCTTTGCATGCTTCACCTCGTCAAGTTTTTCATCGAG
>PMMG01000179.1:0-155 GCA_003162335.1 Dehalococcoidia bacterium | reverse complement strand
TAAGCAGTACAGCACTCGGTGCTAATGGTGAAACCTGCTGGCACGGGAATACCCAATGAACACATCTCTGCCAGGTTTGCCCCCTTTCCTCCCAGCAGGTTCTTATCACTGGCCTTACCTTCTGCGGATCCACCGCCAAAGGTATATACATATTT
>PMMG01000078.1 GCA_003162335.1 Dehalococcoidia bacterium | reverse complement strand
CGGATTTCGGAGATACGCAGTTTGGGCGAATCATCGATGTATATCTTCGTTTCGGACAGAGTGCCGATGGCATTCAATATTTTCCTTTCATCCATTTCAGAGTGCATTCCGAGCCGGACATGGGTTGAAAGGACACTGGCTTCTGTGGAGATTAATCTGGTGACCAATTCCTCGCCGGACATTTCCAGGCTGAAGATGGCCACACAGGCATTTTGTTCGACACAGGCATTACGGGCAATATTCAGGGCAAAGGACGTTTTACCCATACCGGGACGCCCAGCTACGATGATCAGGTCGGAACGGCCAAATCCGGCGGTGATATTGTCCAGCGCATGAAAACCGGACATCACTTTCTGGATTTGCACCGGTTGTCCGTCTTCGCCTACCGGATGCGGTTCGAAGTACAGGTCCAAAACCTGACGGACGTGCAGGAAGTCACGTGTGCCGCGGGTCTGGCTCAATTTGAGCAGGATGTCTTCCGCTTTACTGATACTGCTGCGCGGTTCGGCATCGGCCTGAAAACCGATATTGGTGATCTGCTGCCCGGCCGTAATCAGGTGACGGCTGATCGAAAGGCGGTAAACAATCTGTGCATAGTCCTGGATATCCAGCGGTGTCGGCACTACAGAAATTAAATGCGAAAGGTAAGCGACTCCACCGCACTGCTCCAATTTGCCGAGACGGTCCAGTTCCTGAGCCACCGTAATCTGGTTAATGGACTCGCTACGGGTATAGAGCGACATGCAAGCATCATACAGCCATTGATGCGGCTCATGATAAAAATCACCCTTCTGCAGCAGCGTGGCAATCTCATAGATTGCCGCACCGTCAATCAGCAGCGAACCGATAACCGCTTCTTCCGCGGCAATATCATGAGGGGGGAGTTTATCGTTATACACGATAGTATGCTCCTGGTTACCCGGGAAACGGTATTAAGCCGCTTCTTCGGAGACCACCGTTACTTTAATTTTTGCGGCAATATCTTTGCCGAGCTTGATCGGTACTTCGTAGGTACCGGCTGACCGGATCGGTTCCATCAGTTCGATTTTTCTCTTGTCGATGTTGACTTTCATAGAACTTTCCAGACCCACAGCGATATCCGCCGAAGTGATGCTGCCGTAAAGTCTGCCCTGCTGTCCGACTTTGGCTTTGATGGTGATTTCTTTGCCTTCCAGTTCAGCGGCCAGCGCTTTCATTTCCGATTCGGTCTTCGCGGCAACCCGCGCTCTGGCTTTAATCTGCGCCTCTACATTCTTGATGTCTCCGGCTTTGGCTGGCATCGCCAGTTTATGCGGTATTAAAAAGTTCTTGCCGTAACCATCGGCAACTTCTTTGATTTGACCGGCTTTGCCCACATTGGGCACATCCTCCATGAATACAACTTTCATTTTATCTCCTTCAACTGTAATTATACTTTAAGTAGCGGTGAGAACGTTATCCATTATACCGTACTTTCGGTTAAATATTTCTGAGCGTAAACCGCAGCCGTGGCGCCGTCCCCGGCGGCAGTGATCGCCTGGCGGGCGGAATTATGGCGGATATCGCCGGCGGCTAAAATACCGGGGATCGATGTTTCCATTTTTTCGTTGGTAATAATATAACCGGATTCGTCGAGCGGCAGGATTCCTTTAACGTATTCTGTGTCCGGAATAGTGCCGACGGAGATAAATACCCCGTCTACCGGCATTTCATAGGTCATTCCCGTTTTTATATTCTGTAATTTTATCTTTTCCACCATCACCGCGCCTTCAATGGCGGTAACCGTGCTATCCCAGATAAAATCTATTTTCGGCTCGGACTTTAATTTCTCCCGTAATACGTGTCCGGCGCGCAATTGGTCGCGGCGGTGGATGATCGTAATTTTAGAAGCAAATTTGGCCAGGTGAAGAGCTTCGGTAATCGCCGTATCGCCACCTCCCACCACTGCCACCTTCAGATCGCGGAAGAAAGCGCTGTCGCAGACCGCGCAGTAAGAAACCCCTCTGCCAGTCAGCTTGCTTTCGCCTTCCACTCCCAGCTTTCGCCTTACTGCACCGCCGGCCATGATGACCGTTTTACTGGTAAAATCGCCCTCGGTGGTTTTCACGTTTTTCAGCATTCCCTGGATTTCCAGTCCGGTTACTTCCCCGGTTATTATCTTCAATCCATGTTTCATCGCCTGCTCGCGCATTTTTTCCCCGAGTTCCTGCCCGCTGATGCCTTCCGGAAAACCGCTGAAATTCTCGACGTGTTCGGCGTACGTGATCTGCCCGCCGAAAATCCCCTTTTCGATCAGGGTGCTGTTTAAGCCCGCCCGCGCTGAATACATACCCGAAGTCAATCCGGCAGGCCCGCCCCCGATAATCACCACTTCATAGATTTCGCTGCTCAAGGTTTCATACTCCGTTCGTAATTGTAAAACTAGGCGTTTGCATCAACGTTGGTATCGCTCGGCTGCACGTTGGGTTCCGTAAATTTATACTGTTGAATGATCTGGCACACATTGCGGTCGATGCTTTGTTTGGCCATGCCGATGGCATTTCTGATCGCCTTAGCCTGGCTGCGTCCATGCGAAATAATGACATTACCGTTTAATCCCAGCAGACAAGCCCCGCCGGACTCCCGGTAATCGATTCTTTTCACCAGCGAACCGAATCCGACATCCATCTGCATCGAATCGGAAGTAGAACCGGTCTGACCGATGGTCTTCAGCTTCAAAAAGGCTTCGCCCACACCTTCCAGTGTTTTCAGCACGACATTTCCGGTGAATCCATCCGTCACCACTACGTCCGCCATGCCCTTGGAGAGATTTTGCCCTTCGATATTGCCCACGAAATTCAAATCCGAGGCTTTTAATACCTGATATGTCTGGCTGGTCAGCGCATTTCCTTTCTTCTCTTCCTCACCGTTATTGAGCAGCGCAATGCGCGGTTTTTGCACGCCGAAAACCTCTCTGACATAGATATTGCCCATCTGGGCGAACTGCAATAAATGTTTCGGGCGGCAATTTGGATTAGCTCCGCAGTCCAGCAGCAGGAACGGGCTGGTGATATTTATGGTGATTATACTGCCGATGGCCGGACGTTCAATTCCTTCCACGCGGCCCAGCATGGCAAAAGCAGCGAACATTACGGCTCCGGTACTGCCGGCGGATACGAAAGCCGCAGCCTTACCGGTTTTCACCATATTTACCCCCACCACGATGGAGGAGTTTTGCTTTTTGGTGACAGCCTCGATCGGTGATTCCGCGTCATCAATGTATTCCGGCGCGTCGACAATGGAAATATCCAGGTCTTTCATATGCCGTCTGGCCTGAACATGCAGGATTTCCTTTTTACCGACCAGCGCAATCCCGATCTTGAAGTCTTGCGCGGCTTTCACCGCTCCTTTGACTATTTCATGCGGGGCGTATTCTCCACCCGAGGCATCAACTGCAATGATCATTTATTCTCCTGTAAGCGTGTTTGCTTGAATTCTTCTCTGACTTTTTTCATTGTTTCCGCATTGCATAACAGGTCAACTACAGTCATTGCGACTGCTTTTGCGGCATCACACATACCGTTCAAACCGGTCTCCGAAGCCGCCGCGGCCGCAAATTCCGGGGAATGTGGGGAGATACCTTTCGGCGCGATCGCTACCATCGGATGGATTGCAGCAGTCACCTGACTGACATTGCCCATATCCGTGCTGCCGACATTGAGCGGTATCTTCGATTCAAACAGACTTACTTCCCGGCCGATCGCCTTCATGTTATCGACGTAAAGCCGGGCCAGCGTCATATTACTGGTCATGCTCGCATAACGTAACGGGTCAGGCTTATATTCTATACGGGCGCCGGTCGCCAGACCTGCGCTAATGAAGCAGTTTAAAACCTTTTGCAACAATTCGTCAAGGGAGGCATCATCAGCAGCCCGCACATAGAATTCCCCGGCGCAGTGGTCGGGCACAATGTTCGCAGCCCGCCCGCCGTCGGTGATAATACCGTGAATACGCGCTGTGCTCTGGATATGCTGGCGCAGTGCATTGATATTATTGAAAGAGAGAATCATCGCATCCAGTGCATTGATGCCAGCCGCCGGATTGGAAGAAGCATGGGCAGCTTTACCGAAGAATTCCACATTCATCTGCTGGCAGGCAATCGCGGGCACCGCCGCAATATCAACTACGTCAGGATGCACCAGCATCGCCGCGTCCAGATTGGTAAATGCCCCTTTGCGGGCCATCACGATTTTACCACCGTAGTTTTCTTCCGCCGGTGTGCCGATAACGATAATACTGCCTCCGTAACGGTCGACGGCTGCTTTTGCGGCTATTGCTGCCCCGATCGCAATCGTGCAGATCAGATTATGCCCGCAAGCATGACCTAAACCCGGCAGCGCATCATACTCCGCCAGTAATCCGACCGCCGGTTTGCCTTTACCGTATACCGCGCGAAAAGCCGTCGGCATATCGCAAATACCGCGTTCCAGTGTGAAACTCTGCTCAGTCAGGAACTGCGTCAACCACTCACAAGCTTTATATTCCTGCAAACCCGGTTCAGGATTATCATGAATCCTCACCGCCAGCGCTTTCAACCGCGAACTTTCGGAGTTTACCTGCCTGATGATCGTTTGTTTGAGTTTTTCGATGTTATTATCCATACTTGATACACAATAGCACGTTCAAGACACCGAGTAAAATTGGAGCGGAAATGACGAAAAGCGAATAGCTACTATTATAACCCAGCGTAATAGCTGATTTCTAGCGAGCGGTTGGCAGACTCGTTCCTCCCCTCACCCTGAAGACACAAGGTGATGCCAGGGGTAAATTATTGACGATTGTTTTCTTGATTATGAGACCGCCGCGGGTACTCGAATTGTGCGCAGCAAACGTAAGCTGTTTGATTATCTTACTTGTAACTCACAGCTGGACACTGATAACTCCATTCAGTTTTTGTATTTAAAATTTGTTTGATTTTGAAGTTTGAATATCGGAGGTCAATCAGATAGCAGCCTCAAAGTGTACAGCTAAATTGTGCTTCAAATTCAAAGAGAACCCAACCTTATTTTGACTTGCCTATTTGTTTCAAGTATGTTATACTCCAATTTGTTTGAAGTGGGTGAAATTCCCACTTTTTTTCTTGAACGAGAAAAATATTATGGAGGCTTAGCCTGAGATGAA
>PMMG01000068.1 GCA_003162335.1 Dehalococcoidia bacterium | reverse complement strand
CCAGCAGATTCCAGACAAACTTAATAAGGGAGAGCTATAAATCTTGACATTTGCATTCCTGAACGCTATATTAAATTCAATCCCTAATGAAACTTCTTCGCTGCATTACATATATGTGAGATTGTATGAAAAAACAATTAAAATTCCTGATCTGTATTATAATAGCGGCGCTTATAGCACCTGCCGTTGTTTCGTGCACCTCTTCTCAATATAAAACCTATTCCTTGAAACACAACGGCATATCCTTTTCCTTCGAATACCCTTCAGGGTATAAGAAAATTCTTTCGTATATTCAAGATAACCCGGCCGCTCCCATTGGTATCAGATTTGCCCTTAATAATGACCCCGTGCTGATGGTGAATATCGCCGGTAATCTCTCAGAAAAAAATCCCGATCTCAATGCCGTAGCTACCACAGCAGGCTCACATACTCCACAACAGGAAACCGAGCGATCATCGATAACTATCGGGGGAACGACCGGGGTACTGGTGGCCTATGTTTTTTCTGACACGCAGCTGCATTCCGCAATTACCCGTGAGGTGTTCTTTAATGTTGATGGCACATTATGGAGCATCAGCACATACTCCAGCGCGGAAAAAGCAGATGAAGCAAAACTCGTCTTTGAACATATGATCGATACGTTTAAGGTTCTGCAGTAACTTCACTTTCTCAATTACAACCCGTTCAGGTGCGTCGAGTTTTAAATCTTATTCCCCACTTCCCAGCCGGAAGCCGTCGCGTCCGGAATTATCCCCGGACTGACACAATCGCCGACAGTATATATTTCGGCAACCTTGCCTTTGATTTTATCCATCAGTTCCAGATTCGGCGCCAAGGGTATTGCCGGAATGATCCTGTCCGCTTCCAGGAGTTGTTTATTGTCGTCTTTAATAATGCTCAAACCTTGCGGTTTTATTTCCTCAAGTTTTACGCCGCCAATCAGCTTAACACCTTTCTTCCTGAACCAGTAAAACAGACGGGTTTTTCGCTCCGGATACATCCACTTACCCAGTTCTTTTTCAGTCTCCACGATTGTGACCTTTCTGCCCCGTTTGGTCAGAAATTCGCCTAACTGGCAGCCCTGTAATGCGCCGCCGATTATGACTACGTTTTTCGCGATCGGCATCCAGATTTTGGTTAAAGATCTTAACCGCTTCGGCCCAAAAAACCGGATAAAAAATCTAAGCATGCTGTACAGATCAGAGCTCTTGATCACATTCCGACCATTGATGCCGGGAACTTCCGGCAGCGTTGGTGTGCCGCCGAGTGCCAGCACTACCACATCCGGCTTAATCTCATCGATATCGGAAGGTGTAAATTCTTTGCCAAGCTGGACTTTTACGCCCAGTTTATTGATCTGCAATCTAAAATAGCGGATAAAACCCGGCAGATCCTCGAGCTCAGTCCCCTTGACCATCGAAGCCAGCGGTAAAGAACCACCCAGATAGTGCCCCTTCTCAAAAAGCGTCACATCATGCCCTCTCATCGCCGCTACCCGTGCGGTTTGCATGCCGGACGGACCTCCGCCTACCACCAATACTTTCTTTTTAACAGCAGCTTTTTCGACTTCATACAGTTCCCGACCGAAAGAAGCATTGATCCTGCAGTGCCGCGGTTCGTTATAGCTTCTATTGCAGTTGTTACAATGCGTGCAGGGCGCAATATCCTCCGGTCTGCCTTCCGCAATTTTTTTGGGATACTCAGGGTCGGCGAAAAACCGTCTGTTAATGCCGATCAAATCTGCTTTCCCTTCCTGTAATGCGTTCTCCCCAATGTCCGCATCAAGTCCGCCAACTGTCAAGACAGGTATTGAAACCACGCCTTTTATGATCGCGGCTAACGGTACATTTGCCCCCAGTCCGCGTCTACTCCAGTCCATTTCTTTCGGGAAGTCTTTTAACGGGACATGTGGCTCCGGGTAAAAAAGCACATCCTGGCAGAAAGAGCCCTGGTGCACTCCAAGCCAGTGAGACCTGATGTGCAGGGAATCAGCCCCTGCCGCTTGAAATGCCTTCGCGATTTCTTTTGCTTCTTCGGTCGTTATCCCTTCGTCACCTGCGCCGATTTCCAGGGCGTTCATCAGTATCTGTACCGGGAAATCATTGCCCACCTGTTTTTTAATTCCGCGCAATATGTTTACTGCAAAACGGGTCCGATTTTCCATATTTTGTGTGCCGTAAATATCCGTGCGTTTATTCCAGAAACGCGACAAAAACGAATTCCCCAGGTGATCTCCGGCGGTATTAATCTCCAGGCCGTCAAATCCGGCTTTTGCCACTCTGACCGCGCCGTTTATGTATCTTTCAGTGATTTCTTCGATCTCTGCGATGGTTAGAGCTTTTGGCGGTTCCTCCTCGGATGATTCGTCAAACACCGATTTTAATTTACCCAGGGTTATAGCCGAAGCTGCCACTCTTTTCGCTACTGTTTTGTTATCGGCCAACGCTCCTCCCCAGGAACCGCGGTGATAAAATTGCACAAATGCGGGACAGTTATGTATGTGAATTGCATCAGTGAGCTTACGGATATCGTTAATATATTTGTCGTCATCTATCCGAAAACGTCGGTCGCCCGTTTCTGCCAGCGGCCATTCCATTGCCGGCGTTTCCACGATTACCAGGCCGGCGCCGCCTTTTGCAACAGCCCCATAGAAAGCCTTTGCCAGCGTGCTTATTCTATGTTCTCCGGAATCAAACAAATAAGTCTGCGCGGCGGTTTTGACAAAGCGGTTTTTTAATTGTACTTTGCCGATCTTCGCCGGTTCGAAGAGTTTTTGATATTTACTGTTTGGCATTTTCTTCTCCACAGGCGGACCCTTTTATCTTTAACATGCGATAATGTTTTAAAACTAAAGCCAGACAATTTCTTTTCTTGATGTTTTGCGGCACCTGTGAGCCGAATGATTCTATATTGACCCGATAGCAGCGGCTAATCTCCCAGATACGCTCTTTTCACGATATCCGAAGACTTAAATAACTCGATATCGCCCTGCATAACTACCTTGCCTACCTGCAGCGCATAACCTTTTGTCGCAACTCTGAGCGCCAGGCCGATGTTTTGTTCTACCAGAAGAACTGAGACGCCGGTTTGATTAATGTTTTTAATAATTGGTACTAACTCATCCACCATGATCGGAGATAGTCCCAGCGAAGGCTCATCCAACAATAACAATTTGGGTTTTGCCATTAAACCGCGGGCAATCGCCACCATTTGCTGTTCGCCGCCGCTTAAAGTTCCCGCACTCTGATTGCGCCTTTCCAGCAACCTGGGAAAATGCTCGAAGATTTCATTCATATCCTTCTTTATACCGGCTTTATCTTTGCGCAGACTGGCGCCAAGTTCCAGATTGCTCATCACCGATAGGGCTGGAAATAACCTCCGCCCTTCCGGTACGTGTACAATACCCATTTTTACAATATTAGTCGGACTTGTGCCATCTATCCGCTTGCCGGAAAACCAGATTTCCCCTGAATTTATCTTGACCAAACCGGACAGAGCTCTTAAAACAGTACTTTTACCTGCGCCGTTAGCTCCGATCATAGTGACAACAGAGCCGTCTTCAATCTCTATCGAGACATTATCCAATGCCATAGCCTTGCCGTAATACAATGAGATATTTTTAATGCTTAGTATCATGTCCGCTACCTAAATAAGCTCTAATCACTTCCGGGTTCTCTTTTATCTCCTGGGGCGAACCCTCCACAATTTTTTGCCCGAAGTTAATTACCACGACCCTGTTACAGATTTCCAGTATCTTCATATTGTGCTCAACCAATATTATCGTCACACCGCGTTGCGATGTTCTTTTGATCGCCTCGATTGTATTATCGATTTCATCGGGATTCATACCGGCAATCGGCTCATCAAGCAGCAGCAGCGATGGCTTTATCGCTAATGCCCGAGCGACACCCAGCATTTTTTGGTATCCATGCGGCTGATTCTTCGCCAGCTCATCCTTGACTTTATACAACCCGACCAGGTTCAATATTTCCAGCGATTGCTCCAGTATATAGGCTTCGTTTTTGCGGTATACAGGGGTATTGAAAAAAGTATCCAGCCAGTTTGAACGCGGTCGGATCTGGAATGAAGATATCACATTTTGTAATACAGTGAAATTGGGAAAAAGCGGATTTAATTGAAACGTTCGGCCTATTCCCAATTCCGCGATCTCGTGCGGTCTTTTGCCGGTGATGTCTTTTCCTTTAAAGATAATCTTGCCTTTTGTTGGAGGTATAACGCCGGTGATCAAATTGAAGAAAGTGCTTTTACCTGCTCCGTTCGGACCGATCAAGCCCAACACCTCTCCGTCATTGACCTTAATATCAATTCCGGAAACGGCGGTCAAGCCTCCAAAATTCTTTGTTAGACCGTTTATTTCAAGAATCATCTGCTTTTACTTGTACTTTTTTTCCTTTTATAAAATGCCATTAATAATCCGGGTATGCATACAAGACCATTGCGAAACATAAAGATTACCAGGAACAATATCGCAGCCGAAATAAACGGAGCATATTGTTTTAGTCCGCTAAAATATTGAGGTATAAGGAACAGCACTGCCGTTCCGATGATAGGACCGGAAAAATTATTCATCCCGCCTATAGTCACATATATAATCATCCAGAGCGTTACAGACGAATCAAAGGAACTGGGTGATAATGTCACATTATAATTAGCGTACATACCCCCGGCCAGACCAACAAAGAAACAGCCGATCGCCACGGCGAGTACCCGGTACTTAACTTCGCTGATACCGACACTACTTGATACTAAGTAAGATTGATCGATCGCTTTTAAATTCCAACCGATACGGCTGACCTCGAATCTGTAAAGAATGACCAGGCTGACAAGTGTTAAAGCTAAAAAGCAATAATAGTAAGGTACTTTAGAAGCAGTGTTAAACAGCGTTGGGATCGCAGTGATTCCGGCTAAACCTCCGGTTAATTTTCCAAGTGATTCAATTGCTTGCAGTAATCCTACGCCGAAAAACAGGCTGACCATAGCGTAGTAGAATGCCTTTAATCTAGCAAAAGGAAAGCTGATAAATATCCCTACTCCCATCGCCACAAATGCCGCAATAAAAAGACTAAGCCATGGCGACAGACCAACATGTTTTGAGAGCACGGCAGAAACATAGGCGCCCAGCCCCAGAAAAGCTGCGTGCGCTAAAGGAATTTGTCCCGATGTCATGATGAATCGCATACTGGCAGCTGCGATAATATATACCAAAGTTAAAATAAATAGATGCAGTACATATGGTGATTGAAAAAAAAGCGGAATAAATAGTAGAAAGCATATCAATATGCCATATAAAATAATTTGAGTATAATTTTTCCGGCGGCTACTTGAATCTCGGGCAGCAATCATCGACCCCATAAATATACCCCTACGCCCTTACTTCCTTGCCGAATAACCCCTGGGGTTTAAACAGCAGAATAACAATGATAATCAACATCATAATTGCCTGGGTTGCCGTACCGCTAAGCCATATTGGCAAGACCGCGTCCAGGGTTCCGACGATCAAACCGGCAAATAAGACACCGTTAATGCTGCCTATGCCACCCAACACCAGTATTTCCAGTACTTTGATCATGATGTCGTTTCCCATATAGGGCGTCAGGCTTAAATAAGAACCCATTAGCGAACCCGCAGTTGCAGCCAGGGCACAGGCTATTACACAAGCAAGCGCAGAAACAAAGTGGACGTTTATACCCTGTAAAATAGCGCCTTCCAGGTCTTGTGCTACAGCCCGCATTTGCAAACCTTGTTTGGTTTTGTTGATAAATAAAAGTACTAAAATTAAAAGACTGACGCCGATCAAAAAGAATACTATTCTTTGCCAGCTTAGAGAAACGATTCCCACCTTTAAAATACCCTGGACAAAGGCCGGTGTGACTTGAACATTGTATGGTTGTGATATCGCAACGGCGTTAACTAAAACAGTAATAAGGCCGATACAGACTACGATAATTGAGTTTATATTCCCGAAAAACGGCCTGAAAATGAACCGTTCCATGAATATCCCGAATAGACCCACTACTGCCACGGAGATCAACAAAGCCAGCCACTGGTTAATTCCGACCACAGTGGCCATATAAAAGCAGATATAAGCACCTATCATGTATATGACGCCGTGGGCAAAATTCAAAATACCCATGATGTTGAAAAGGAAAGTAAACCCCAGGGCCAGTAAAATATACATGGATGAAAGTACTAACGCATTAACAATCGTAGCTACGATTAGTAAAATCGTGGATTCCGCCATTGATGACTCCCTTTTCCTTGCTTAGTCAAACCGGGGGAAAAGTATTTCCCCCGGTTTGACATAATGTCGAAATGTTGCTTTACGGAACCAGGGCCGGTTCCCATTGTTTGAAAGTCGGGACACCGTTGTCGATAGTAGTTATTGGTAACTGATAAGATACAGCATGCTTGATGCCGAAAGTTTTTAATCCGCTGATCGTGCCAGTGCCGTAGAAGGTCTCGATACTGCTCATGTTTTCAAAGGTAGTTTTTACTACCGCCGGATCAAAGCTGTTTGCCTTGTTAAAAAGCTGCGCTAACTCCCAGACAGGGTTGGCATATTCCAGGGTGACGAGCGCCCCGGTTCCACCGATGGATCGAATATAACGCGTAATCATCTCCTGCAAAATAGGTGAGGGGTCAGGCGCACCGATGTAACAGGCGCTGCAATCAACCACACCTGTAGATTCCTTGGTGCCGGCTACTTTTACATAGTCCGAGGGAATTACGCTATTGCAAACTACAAAAAGCATGTTACTGCCCGCATCACGCATATTCTTCAGGATAGAACCGTTGGGCAGGACTACCCCGGAACAGGCGATTACCGCATCTGCCTGCGTAGCCATAACTTTTGCCGCATAAGGACTGAAATCCACTGCGTTATTGTCATAACCAATAATGCTGCCGGCCACCGTATACCCGGCATCCTGTACCATTTGCTGCACTGCTTTTCCGAAATAGGGAATGGAACCGTCATCGGGCATAGTAAGCGCCACTTTCTTGACATTCGGGTAGTTTGCCTTCAGGTAGGCTAATACACCGGTGAAATAATTAATACTGGCGCCCTGGCCGAGGAATGAGTATGTAGTGGTTGAATCCAGCTCGCCCGGCTGCATTGTGCAATAACCGCCGATATGCATTATTTTATTCTGTTCGCATAACCCGGATACTGCTGAATTGAAGTACGCATCAGGTCCAAGAATGAATTTAACGTTATCGCTGAATATCAGTTTGTTGGCTGCGGCTGTAGTCCCGTCTAGCGTACTCTTTCCATCTTCAACTACTAGTTTCAGAAGATAGTTCTGGCCGCCGACCATGATACCGCCATTTTCATTTACCATGTCAACGGCTATCTGGGCTTCGTTTACAGTCGCTGTATTATAGGCGCCCAAAAAACCTGTTAATTCGGCGCACAAGCCGATCGTATAGGTTTTTATCGGTTGGGCTGAGGCGGAAGTGGTGGTGGTCGTTGCCGTAGTTGTCTTTGATGAACAACCGGGAAGAGATGTTAATGCAAGTATTGCCGCGAGCATAATAGCGGCCAGCAAGAATGGGAAACCTTTCTTTGTCACTTGTTTATTCCTCCTTTTTTATTTTCCAGGCTTTATCGTTTAATTTAGTCTGAATTATCTCTTTTTTCTACGTTATTGTTTGATAATTGTTTCAAACGTATACCTGTCCCATCTTTTTGTTTCAACTACTAACTCCAGGTAATCGGATACTCTGATGGCAAGGCTGGCAAATGAAGAGTATCGGAATTGTAACAAAGAATTGTGTCAACATAGTGACAAAATACCTTGTAATCAGAATTTTTATCTTTTGAAATCGGGAATAATAATTCATGCAAGTACTTTTTATGGTACAATACTTGCATGAATTATCAAATGATACAATTCAGATTTAAAGATATTGAGCAAGATTTTCCCACTGAAGAATCTTGTCTTGAATGGTTAAAAAACAAGCTATACCCTAAAGGCATAAGGTGCCCTGTGTGCAATAAAGTTACCAGGCATCATAAAGTCTCTAAAAGACATTCTTACGCATGTGATAATTGCGGTAATCATGTTAATCCGGTAGCTGCAACATTCTTAAGAAACTCCCGTATACCTTTGAAGATGTGGTTTAAAGTCATTCAAAGAATGTCCGCTGCAAAGAATAACGTATCTGCGGAAACAATTCAAAGAGAATATGGATTGACTTATTGGAAAGCGAACCGCATGGTCTCAAAGATTGAGCACTATTTTAGTGAAAATAATCCCATATATAATTATGGAAGGAAACCCAATGAGACCAACACCGGTGGTATCCTGCTAGATGCATCTGAAATTGGAGCACGAAAACAACAAATCAACGCAGATGTTTCTCCAAAAAAAGATGAGGGAAATCGTGGCAGAAGTCTTAGCAAGAGGGATAGAACTGCAAGGTTGCTTTATCTGCAGATATTATTATGGCATCATTCTCAGGGCATCGATGTAAAAGAAATTGCTAGAAGTTGCAATGCAAGTGTACGGACAATTTATCGTGACCTGGTCGCTCTTGAGTCTGAGCTGAAGGTCCCGATTTGGCAAGAAGGGAGTAAACGCGGACTAGTGGATGGTCACTTCTTACCCCCGGTTGCTTTTAGACAAGAAGAAGCGATAAATATTTTTATAGCATCACGGCTGATGCAAAATTATTCCTATTTATATAATCCGAATGTAATTTCAACCTTTATGAAATTAAGTTCAATATTACCTGCAGAACTTCGAGAAGAAACAAGAAAGACGATTGAAAATATAGAGAAGCAAACCAGAGATGAAAGAAAGGTCAATAATTTGAATAAGGTTACCAATGCATGGATATCAAAGCATATGGTAAAAATACGATACCAGACACCCTGGGATGACGAGCTGAAGGAGCGAATCATCGAACCTTATTTTTTAGAACCGATGTTACTATCCCACTCAATTTATATTATTGCTTACTGTCACCTTAAAAGATCTATTTATGGGTTCAAATTAGACTATATTGATGGGGATGTAGAAATATTACCGGATACCTATGTAATACCTTCCGATTTCCATACTACTGATTACATTACATCACCGTGGGATACTTTTGATAACGATAGATCCATAGAACTGGTTACTATAAAATTACATTTTATATCCGGATACAACAAAAAACTATTTGATACTATCTGGCATCCTTCCCAAACCGTTGAAAGACTGAGCGATGGTTCTGTAGTAATGACTTTAAAAGCTCATATCAGCAATCATTTTATCGCCTGGTACATTGGTTTAACAGGCCGGGTAGAGGTATTAGAACCGGAAATATTGCGAAATAAAGTATTAGAGAAAGCTAAATTACTGATAGCTATACATAGAGAAAACGCTCCTCTTATGGATTAGCAGCTGATTTTCGATGATAGCGGGAACGATGATGAAAATATTCCGGTATACAAAACAGGTGACTCGATGGCTGTTTCATTTTGTTATTGAGAATTGGCAGTACGAACTGTATAATCAATAAAAACACAGGAGGAGGAACCGATGATAAAGAAAATTTTAGTTCCGCTGGATGGGTCAAAACTGGCAGAATGCGTTCTTCCCTTCGTTCTGGACATCGCGCCCGGGCTGGGTGCTGAAGTCATTCTTGTCACTGTTACTAATCGTACTCAGGGCTTTTGGCCGTTTGAAGATGCCAGCCAACCGAAAGAAATTCGCCTTGAGCCCCAGGCTGTGTGCAGCATGGAGGAACAGGCCGGACAATACTTAAACACTGCAGCCAAGGGTCTCGAAGATAAAGGGGTTAAAGTTTCAAAGGAAGTTATCTGCGGGAAAACCGCACAGGAGATAATCTTCTACGCCAAAGATAATCAATGTGATTTAATAGTTATCTCAACGCACGGCCGTAGCGGTCTAGGTAAAATTACCCATGGTAGTATCACCGCCAAGATACTGCAATCAGCGCCTGTCCCCGTGGCGGTAATCCGGCCGCCGCGATAATCGGTCCAAATAATTTCCGGGGTAACGGTGGATTACGTGCGGACTTATATGCCGGGAGAAGAGCCGGCCGGTCATCAGAACAGCGAGATAGTTTACTCCTGTACAATCCCAGCTAAGTCAAAATAAGATTGTCAACCTTTTTATTTGAAAAACAGGTGTCGGGTGTTTATAATTCGCATAGGGGGAATTATTTTATGACAATGACACCGGTGGGAAAAACATCGCTCTGGATCGCAGCCAACCGGGCGCTGGAGACTGAGAGTAATGAACCTTTGTACCGGGATCCATTTGCTCGCGAACTGGCCGGGCAAACTGGTTTTGACATGATTTCGATAATGAAGGCGGCGAAGCACCGTTATGACATGAATACGACCGGTCCGAGTCCCTATATTACGATTAGAACCAAATTTTTCGATGATGCGCTATTAAATGCGCTAAACGCCTCAGCAATACAGCAGGTGGTTATCCTGGCAGCAGGGATGGATGCGCGGGCGTTTCGGCTCGACTGGCCGTCTAACCTGGTGTTTTTCGAGGTTGACCGTGATGAGGTGTTCGTCCACAAAGAAGCAGTGCTCGGGCATTTACAAGCCCGGCCGAAATGTGATAGGCGGATCGTAAGCGCGGACCTGACGGAGCAATGGACTACTGCTCTGGTGAAAGAAGGATTTGATCAAGACAGGCCTGCGGCTTTCCTGATGGAAGGGTTGCTTGCTTATCTGGATGCAGATTCAGTTGCCCATCTTTTTAGTCAGTTGAATATGATGGCACATCCGGGAAGCTGGCTGGGTTTTGACATATCTGACGCCGATACGTTGGCATCACCGCGGTTAACGCAATACCTGAAACAACTGGAAATGCTCGGTTCTCCGTGGATATTTGGTATTAATGACCCAAAAACCTACCTGGCTAAGCACGGATGGCGCGGGATAGTGACACAGCCGGGAGAACCCGACGCCGACTATGGGCGTTGGCCGTATCCAACTATTCCTCACAGAATTACGGGACACCACAGTCGATTTCTTGTCACGGCGAACAAATAACTATTCTAAGCCGGAAACTTTATTTCAGCGCGTCGGCGCTTTGCAAAATGCCTTTGAGGTAACCGATCTGGAAAGCGTGGCTCATGTGGCCGTAATCCGTATCGCCGATGGGATGCGGGGCATGGTCGACTTCGATCAGGCCGTTAAATCCGGCCTCTTTTAATACCCTGATCGCCCGCACATTATCAACTCTGCTTTCATCGGGGAACGCCTCTTCGGATATTTCCAGTGTGCCCTTGACGCCGCTGAAGTGGACGCAGCCGATGCGGTTTTCCTTGCCGAAATGTTTGATCGCTTTATATACATCTTCGTTGTTCAGTAATTGCCCGAAGGTGCTCAGACAGAAAGTAACGCAATTTGCCTTGTCTGGAACGGTTTTAAAGACCCGGTCGTAAGCCTCGACATTATGGATGACCCGGGGTATTCCTGCCAGTTTGACTACAGGCGGGTCGTTGGGATGCATACACATCATTACACCGGCTTGCTGTGCCACAGGAATGACTGCTTCCAGGAAATACAGCAGGTTATCCCACATCGCTTTTTCTGATAATTCGCCGTAATTCGTGAGCGGTGCTTTCTTCGCGGCATCGTAATCGAATTTAAAAATCAGTGTTCCGCCGCGCCCGGTTTTTTCCGCCCAGTTCCGCCACAGCGGCTTTTCAGAACCGGCATTGATCATACTGTTATATTGCAGCATCGGAATCCCGGCTTTGCCCATATTCCGCAGGGACTTGTTCCAGTTTTCAATCTGTTCGTCGCGCCCCGGCAAACCCAACAATATCTTTTCCCAGCGTGGATACATGGCAACATTTATTCCGGATAATTCCAATCCGTGACTTTCTGCCCATTTACGCAGAGCGAGGAGATCTTCAACTTCGTAGTAAGCGGCTTTTCTCAGCTGGGAGATGGGATAATCACCTCTCGGTTCACGCCCCGTTTCCAGGGCCGCCGAGAGAAGGTCGACGCCCAGCTGTTTCAGAAACACCATATTATCGTCGGTGAGAGTGCTGCCCAGCGCTAAACGTTCGCCGATCTTCATAAGTAACTCCCTTTTTCGCTTTCAGAACGCAATTATTTTCGTATAGATATGAATATTATTATTCATGTTTTCGCTGCGTATTGTCAATTGCACGCATCGTCAGTTAGTTTAATTTTAGGAGAACCGTAGCCTTTTATTATTTTTGCTTGATTCTCCTTTTTATCCATCTTTCCAAAGGAGGAAAATTTATCCTCTGATTTGAAAATTAAAAAGCGAAAGAACTATACTTAGTACATAATTTATTCAGTCCGTTTATGTTTGACTAATTAATTCTGGGAAAGATATCCATTTTACCGGTTTTACAGATACATAATTGACATTTTGCCTAAGCATGCTTAGGCAAAATAACCAGACTCAATTTAATCGCATATCTATACGCGTATTCGTATATAAGTTTATGAGACTTTTATGAAATTGAAAATGGATTATAAATGGGTGGCTTTGTCTGTCACAACGGTTGGCAGTTTCATGGCGACCCTGGATTCCAGCATCGTGGTAGTAGGACTGCCCACGGTACTGGGGGAGTTACACGCCAGCATTTGTTCATGGCATCTGGATCATCACCGGCTACAAACTGATGCTAACGATCCTGCCGGTGATGCTCGGGCGGCTGGCCGATCTATACGGCAGAGTGAGACTTTATAACCTCGGATTTCTGATATTCACCGTCGGTTCGCTGCTTTGTGCTTTGTCTCAAAACGGCGAGCAACTGGTAATCTTCCGGTTTCTGCAAGGCTCCGGTGCCGCCCTGATCATCACTAACAGCGTGGCAATTATTACTGACGCTTTCCCGCATAAAGAACTGGGTATGGGGCTGGGGATATCGATGTCCGCAGCAAATCTGGGCGCGATTGCCGGTTACACATTAAGCGGGGTGATGATCACATTTTTCAGTTGGCGGTCAATATTCCTGATCAATGTTCCAATCGGCATCTTCGGGACAATCTGGGGTTACTTACAGTTGAAGGAGATCAGCCTGAAACCCAGCGGCGAAAAATTCGATTACGCCGGTTCTGTCTTATATTGCATCGGCCTCTCAACAATGTTACTGGCTTTAACACTGGGAGACCCGCTTTCGAGCCGCAACCTTACCATCCTGGGCGGCGGTTTGGTGATTTTTATTATGGTTATTTTTGTCGAATTAAGGCAGAAATTTCCAACCCTCGATGTGCGGCTTTTTAAGATCAGGAGTTTCGCGGCGGGCAATCTGGCCGCTTTTATCAACTCACTTGCATTCAGTTGCGGCCCGTTTTTAAGGTCTTTATACCTGCAACTGGTGCTCGGTTACAGTGCTTTAAAAACAGGTGTCTTGCTGATCCCTATGGAGATCATCCTGTTCATCCTTGTACCGATCAGCGGCAGGATGGCCGATAGGTACGGCAGCCGCGTATTCAGTTCAATCGGCTTAGTCTTAAATGCTTCCGCGTTATTCTGGTTTTCGACACTGAGTCAAAAATCATCGTACGGCGCAGTGTTAGTCAGTCTGGTATTATTTGGTCTCGGCACGGCGCTGTTCGCGCCGCCCAATACCAGCTCGATCATGGGCGCGGCCCCGCAAGAAAAACGGGGTGCAGCGGCAGGCATCAGGACGACGGTTACCCAGACAGCTGGCGTGCTCAGCGTTCCTTTTTCCCTGTTGTTGATGACGCTGGTGATGCCCTATAACAGGCTTTCCCAGATTGTTAATAGCACGCAACTCAACGGCGCCAATGAGGTACCGATGTTTTTGAAAGCGGTCAATCACGCCTGTTTTATACTGGGCATCGTCACTTTGTTTGCAATCATTCCATCTGTGTTGAGAGGCCAGCGGGAAAAAGTAAATGCAGAAGTCCCGAAAAGCTGAATTAAGAACTACGGTTACTCTTTTCATTTACCTGATCTCCGAATTACTCCTATACTTTTATTTCGAAATGCTCAGTAAAGTACCTCTGACTGTAATCTACTGAAATATCTCCGGTTACAACCTCCGGCCTCAAGGGGCGAGAGAACTAACCGGTTAAAGGGCGATATCTTACTTTATGAGTATCTTCGCACTTCGGCTCCTTGCTTTGACAGTGTTAACTTTAGCAAATAGAATAATAATTATTAATTGAGTACAATCAGTGTTGACAGCCGAAAAGGCCGTGTATATGTTATTGGCTATTATCGCGTAAACACGTCAGTAAGGGGGAAGCATGAAATATCGTAAGTTTGGTAAACTCGATTGGCAGGTTTCTGTATTAGGATTTGGAATCATGCGGCTGCCTGTGATCAATAACAACCAGGCACAGATCAACGAGCCTGAAGCATTGAAAATGATCCACTATGCCATCGATAACGGCGTCAATTACCTCGATACCGGTTATTTTTACCACGGCGGACAGAGCGAAGTGATTGCGGGTAAAGCATTAAAAGGCGAATATAAAGACAGAGCAAAAGTGGCCATGAAAATGCCGTGTATTGCCGTTAAATCCGCCGCTGATTTCGACCGTCTCTTTGATGAACAAATGAAGCGGCTGGACATGCCTGAAGTCGATTTCTATCTGTTACACGGTCTGGGCGCAGTTTCATGGCATAAAATGCGCGACCTGGGAATCATCAAATGGGCTGAGAAAAAAATGGCCCAGGGTTATTTTAATCATTTTGCTTTCTCTTTTCATGATGAGTATGAGGCGTTCAAAGAAATAGTGGATGCTTATGATAATTGGGCTTTTGCTCAGGTGCAATACAATTACATGGATGTCCATCGTCAGGCCGGGATGAAGGGCGTCAAATACGCCAGCGCAAAAAACCTGGGCATAGTGGTGATGGAACCGCTGCGCGGCGGGTTCCTGGTTAAAAAGCCTCCGGAACTTGTGGCCAGGGTCTGGGATACAGCCACTCATCAAATGAGCCTGGCGGAATGGGGCCTGCAATGGTTATGGGACCAGCCGGAAATATCGGCGGTTTTAAGCGGGATGTCGACAATGGAACAGGTGCAGGAAAACATCGCCGTTGCCGGGAGTTCCGCGGTGGGGAAATTAACCGGGGAAGATCACGCATTATTGGACAGAGTCAGGGATGCATATAAGAATTTATACCCGATTCCATGCTCCGGTTGCCGTTATTGCATGCCGTGTCCGAACGATGTGGCCATTCCCTCGATTTTTGAGATTTACAATGACGGCGTGGCTTACAATGTTCCAAACCGGGGCAGGGGGCGTTATATAGATACATTGCTGGACGGCCGCCGTGGCGATCAATGTATACATTGTAACAGTTGCATAGAAGCCTGTCCGCAAAAGATCGATATCCCGGATTGGCTGGAAAAAATACACCAACTGTTAGGCGCGCCTAAGGCAGGATAAGCATCTTTAGCAAAAATTCGGCGCTTTGTTCGCTGCTTGCCGGATTATCATCCGCAGCTCCTGCGGGGTGAAAGGCTTCGCCAGGAAAAGATTTTTTTTATCATTTAAAAAGTTTTTTACTTCGGGGTTCATCGTATCGCCGGTAGTGAAAATCACTCTATCCTCGTGGCCGGGCTGCTCTTGCCGCAGGTAATCATAGAATTGCATTCCGTTCATGGCGGGCGTTCTGATATCACTCAGATAGAAGTCGTAGTCACTTTTCCCGGCCATTTCTTTAGCAACTAGGCCGTTAGATGCCACATCCACCTGAAACCCTTCGGCGGTTAGAACTTTTACTGACACAAGGATGATTATCGGTTCGTCGTCAATTGCCAGTATTTTTTGTCTGTTGTTTTCAATTATCATTTTAGTATTACCCCAATGTTAACGACTGTTAATCGGAAGCTCGACAACGAAGATAGCTCCCGTACCCTGCTGATTCTGGGCATATATCCTGCCACCCTGATTAGTAACAATTCCATAGCAAATACTGAGACCCAATCCGGTCCCTTTGCCGACATCTTTCGTCGTAAAGAAAGGATCGAATATCCGGTTTATGATTTCCGGAGGGATTCCGGGGCCATCATCGGCAATAGAAATCCTGATAATGTCATTCACTTTAGCCGTGGAGACTGTCAGGGAGCCCCGATTTTGCGATTCGATCATTGCCTGTTCCGCGTTCAAAACAAGGTTAAGGAATACCTGCTGCATCTGGAATGGGTCGGCCGTAATTGCGGGCAGATCCGGCGCCAGATAGGTAATAACCTGAATATTGTTTACTTTATGCTCGTAAGCCCGCAGACTTAAAACTTCTGCGATAATCGTATTTATCTCAATTGTCTGAACAGCCATCACATGACTGCGTGCGAATGAAAGCAGATTCTTCACGATGCCGGCGGCGCGCCGTCCCTCCTTGCTGATGGCAACCAGGTCCTCTCTCATTTCAGCCGGCATATCACTCTCCAGCATGAGCTGGGACAAAGCAACAACACCGGTCAGTGGATTATTGAGTTCATGCGCGATACCTGCAGCCATTTCACCCACCGAAGCCAGCCGGTCAGTCAAATAGAGTCTCTCCTGGATTTCCCGGTCTTCGGTAACATCACGTATCATTGCCAGGACTTCGTTTTTTTGCATGCTGATGATATCAGCGACTAAAACTCTTTCCGCGGCATTCTGTTTAATTCTAAATTCAATTTTGAAATGTGATTTAACGCCAGCTAATACCTGGGATATTGTTTCAATGATATGGGAAGTTGGGATGATCTCTTCGATTTTTTTACCGACAGCTTCATTCGAAGCTAATTTAAAAATATCTTCGAAGGCTTTATTGACAATAATAACCCGCCGATCCTGTCCCATAACCGCGACAGCATTTAGAGTACTTTCCAGAATGCGGTCGGTTAAAGCCTTCTGTTCCCTGATCTGCAACTCCGATTTATTGCGCTCGGTGACATCTTTTAATACTGCTAATACGCCAGCTACCTTGCTGTCTTTTTTCAGCGGAATGCCATTGACTTCCAGGTCAATCGGTTCTCCGTTTTTCTTGGTCATTTCCACTTGATAGGTAATAATGCCGGGGCCGGCCAGCGCCTTCTGCAAATTCCCAACCACGATCGCCAGGTTTTTCTCATCAATAATGTGCGTTAGTTCACCGATATTTTTGCCGATCAGTTCATTCCTTTCGTATCCGCCGATTTCGGTCAGTCTTGAATTGATATCAAGTATCTTGCCATTTATATCCAATAAAATGATAATATCGTTGGCGGATTCGAAGATAGTACGGTATTTTTCCTCCGACTCCCTGATCGCCGTTTCGATTTGCTTACGCTCGGTAATGTCGTGGATAATGGCAATTTCGGCATCCTGACCGAGATATTCCAGGGTAGCTACGTTAACTTCGACGTCCAGCTTGCCCCCAAGCTTGGGCCGCAGACTTGTTTCATAATGGGAAGGAATCTGCTCGCCTGCCATACGCCGGTTATAACGTTCAACCACTGTTTTTACTGATTGCGGATGCAAGAAATTAGAAAAAGGAGTGCCCTGAATTTCTTCCACAGTGCCGCCCCACATTTCCGCCAACCGTGGATTGCAATATTTAACAAGTTTGCTATGGATTATACAAATACCATCCTTGGCGAGCTCCACTACATTCCTGTATTTTTCCTCCGATTCTCTTAAAGCTGTCTCTATTTTTTTACGTTCGGTAATATCTCTGACACTGGTTACGAAACCATTGAAATTCCCCACAGCATCTCTCACCGAGGCAGCATTTAATTCCGCGTCAAATGTTCTTCCGTCTTTCTTCATAAGCTTACATTCAAAATCCTTTATTCGCGTTTGCTCCACGGCATTCATCAACTTCTGGAATGACTCGAAGCTTTCTTCTTCAGCCATTAACCGGGAGGCATTTTTGCCGATCAGTTCTTGTTTGACGGAAAAACCAAGCATTTTCAAGGCGGCATCATTGACATCCGTGATGCTGCCGTGCATGTCGGTGGTAATAATGCCTTCGGTCACGGCTTCGATGGTACTGCGAATTTTTTCCTCGGAATCGGTCAGCTTTTCCAATGTCTTTGCCAATTTTAAGTTAGTTGCGTCCACTTCCTGCATCTTAGCCAGCACATCGCCGTGTAACCGGGCATTTTCAATTGCCAGCGACATTTGCCCGGCGATAGTCAACAGCAGTGATTTATCGGCCTCACGAAAGGGCTGCTTGCCGCGGCGGACGATAGTCATGATACCAGCCCGCTGCTCCTGGTAAGGGATTATCACGGTTGCAAAGTGCGTGGGCGTTTGCCCGTTGACCAGCGGCAAATATTGTGGGAATAAGTTAGAGTATTCCGTGAAGTCTCCAAACAGGAAATCATTATCAGAATCGAATAATAGGCCGAAGGGGGCATTATTAACACTAATATATTTAACCTGATCGACCATCAGCGGCGGCATACCTACTTGAGCCACCAGTTCCAGCCTTTGTTTGTCTTCAGTTAAAAAGTGGATTGAGACAGCATCCGCATCAAAAGCGGATAAAATCTCGTTTAAAGTATTTTCATAAACCTGACCGACTTCAAGCGAGCTGGTCGCCTGTCTGGTTATCCGGTTGACCGTAGCCAATTCAAGGTTACGGTTCTGCAGAGATTCCAGTATCTGTACGTTTTTAATACCCAATGAACAATGAGCAGCTATTGTCTCCAGAGTATTCTGAGTTACATGACCATCAAGGAGAAACAGTAAAGTACCCCATAAAGCACCATCAACCTGCAGCGGGGTAATGACAGCCCGCCTGGCGCCGATAACTTTTTGTACAGTATCGCACAGAGGCTTAGGCCAAACACCATCCAATATATCCGATAACTTATCAGCAACAATCGTTTTCGGGTTTTGCCTGTAGTTTTCGGCAATTTTCATTTTAGCCACTTCGAATCTGAGTTTGCCGCTGGTTGAATACTTCCCAAGATAGTCTTCTACATTAAAACCCGCGGCACCTAATAATTTTAATATGCCTTCGCCGCGGATTTTGGAGAAATATGGTGTAACAAGAAATTGTTTTGATTCGTCTAAATTTTGCACGCAAACAAAACGCATCCCCGGTATTTCTCTGGCTGATTCGACCACGAAGGAAAGCAGATCATTAATTGTCATTCGGGATTCGATACCAAGCGCCATCTGCCGGACTTTCAACATTTGCGCCGTAGACTGAATATGCTCCTGCGAACTTAACTCGAGGGAACGCTCCAGCATGGCACGGTCACTATCAAATTCCCGGTAGGCTTCATCAACTGTCAGCAGAAAAGTCTGCCATTCCCGCTGAACGGGTAATTGGCTGCCAAAACACTTCCGGATCTGACGTTTGAGTAAACTATGCATATCTGGCATAGATTATTTCTCCAGCAGCGCTGTGATGGTCATCGTCTGATTATGCAATTCACATTTACCGCCTTTTGATGTCGGACAAATTTCTCCGTAAGAATAAAAACCGGTGAGTGCGGTTTTTTCACCCAATTCTTCACGCACTGCTTCAACTTCTTCTTCGGCTCTCTGCCTTAATACAAGCTTTCTGCCGACGCAGCTGATGAGAACAGCCAGGTCAGGGGAGCTCGAACCTAAAGCATTGTGCGCCGACCTGGCCGCGCTGGCAGCACCATCAATCAAACGATCAAAATTGGCTTTCATCAAGCGCGCATATGATCCTTCGGGGATATCGCCGGCAAATGTCATACTCTGGTCTTTCTCATTGACCGCTAAAATAGTGCGGACTAATGGCGTTGCCTGTTGCCCGGTACGGATATTCAACGGAAAAAGTAAACCTGTAGCCGGTAAACCGCGGGCATGTTCTCCCAGATATTCNNGGGTCCCATCCGCCAAAAGAACCGTAACCAACCTTTAACCGGTTGCCGTATAAACCTAAAGCGGAAATAGTATTTTTTTCAGCGTGTATGCCGCCATATAGCACCACGGTTTCGTTGAAACGGTCGCTGTCCCCCGCCAGTCCGCCGGTGACTCCGACATTCTCCGGTAAATGCGCCAGCAACCCCTTCGCCAGGTCGCTGCCGTTAACATTTATTCCATCCGAGAGGATAAAGACATGCACCAAATCTTTTGCAGCGAGAGATTGCGCCAGAGAAGCGCCAGCCAGAAAACTGCTGCCGCCGACTGCATCGAGACTGATCCTGGCAGTATTTATCTGAGTATATTCAAATTGCACCGCGGTAGTTACCAGAGAATTATCGGAAACTTGCGTATCCAGGATTTCGCCGGCAGTGGAACAACCCAGGAGATGGGCATCAGGATAGACCTTTCTGACATCCTGCAGCGGTTCCGGTATTTTCAATATCTCGTTAGCCCCGAAAACCAGCACTAATTGCGCAGACGCGCCTAATGCCGCCGACATTCCGGGAACCCAACCGCTTTCCTCTTTCCATTTTCTTTGCTCTACTTTCATGAAGTCCTCACGGTATAATTCGAATTATCAAATCCCGTAACCGCCGGGACTTGATTACGTGCATCCATTGTCATAGAGTCTAAGCCCAGGATCATAACCTCCGGTAATTAACTGTGGCAGAATAGCCGGTCGGCGCCGTCCATTACTCAGATTAACTGCTTTCGCGCATATTTAGAGTATCTATTTATCGCAACATCCATTACTATGTCACAAATTTCAACCGATAAACAGAGCCAAACGTCCAAATATCGAGAACCCTTGGTATCAATTCCTGATTATACGTTACATGAGTCAATCGTTAACAGTTCCTTCTACAACCGTAACAATCATTTTATCACTTTTTTATTGAGAATTATCTCCAGTCTTTTGATTGAGGGATCTTTTCCAGCGCATTGAACGGTTTGACCTGATTTACCACCAGGTTACAGGTGCCTTCCCGCCTGTTCAGTGTGCCTTGTACGATCAGGAAGGGAGATTTGAATTTTAGCTCCTGACGTTCGTATACCTGCGGAAAAACCATCAGCGGAATATGCCCGAACTCATCCTCCAGGGTGATAAACACCACCTTACCCCGTGGTCTCTGACGGCGGATCACCAAGCCGGCGGTCATCACTTCCGCACCGTCTCTAAGACCGGCGATGTCTTTACTGCAGGATATATTTCCGTGAAAACGCGGGCGCAGACGGGCCATGATATGTCCGGCAGGGAAAAGGCTGAGCACATTATATTCATCTTTCATACTTTCCCAATCACCGGGACATTCCAGATCCACCATATCCTGCTGCACCGGCAGCGGTAATGCTAACTGGGAATTGATGGGACGGTAACGGAGGCCGATTTCCCATTTCACCTTGCGGCGGTTCGGCTCCAGGCTATCGAAAGCGCCGGCGCTGGCCAGATTATGGGCGACCTCTTCCAATATGCCGGTACTCTCCAGAAAATGCCCGATCCCCGTAAAAGGACCGTACTTTGCCTGACCGGCCTCAATTTCTTTGGCAGATGCGCTGCCCAGTCCCAGGACATTTAGAAAGCCAAGGCGGATGGCATTGTTTTCGATGATACAAACAGAGCGGCTTTTATTAATATCCGGATTCAGGATCTGTATGCCATGCCGGCGGGCGTCTTCTTTCAACGTTTCGAGGTTATAAAATCCCATCGGCTGTTGATTATAAAGGCCCACAAAAAACTCCAGCGGATAATGGTACTTCAGCCAGGATGCCTGATATGCCGTCACGCCGAAAGCGAAGGCGTGAGATTCGGGGAACATGTACTGGCCGTTAAACTTTTTAAAGATATTTTCCGCCGCGCTCTCACTTACGCCCCTGTTTCTGGCGCCTTCCATAAATGTCTGGTGGAACTGTTTGATCAGTTCATCATTGTGTCTGCGGCCGAAAGCGCGGCGCATCTGGTCGGCTTTATTGGGATTGAATCCGGCGACATCGATGGCCAGCTGGTTCACCTGGTCCTGAAACAGGATGATCCCCAGCGTGCGTTCCAGCGCCCGTTTTTCCAGCAGATGGTCGTAAGCGACCGGCTTCTTTTTCAGACGCCGCAGCAGATATTCCTGGACGCCGTTATTGACACCCACGCCGGGACGCACGGCAGCAACTTCATGCGCCATATCCAGCAGATTGCGCGGACACAGCCGGGTAATTGTCTGCATCTGCGCCGCCGATTCTACCTGGAAAATGCCGATGGTATCTCCTTTGCACAGCATATCGTAGACCGCTTTATCCTCGAAATCGATGCGCGACAGATCGATCCTTTTGCCGGTGCTTTTTTTGATCAGCTCCACCGCCTCCTGCAGCTGGGAAAGCGCGCCTAATGCCAGGAAATCGATTTTGACGAACCCGGCATCATCGATGCTGTCTTTATCCCACTGGCAGACGTAACGCCCATCGATTGCCCCTCTGACGACCGGTACGATATCAATTAACGGCGTGGAGGAGATGATCATGCCGCCGGGATGCTGCCCCATGTATTTCGGGAAACCATCCAGTTCGGCGGCCAAACGTATTAGATCACGCCAGACCGGCGTGTTTATTTTCTCCTGGAAATGTTCTGATTTCTGCATCTGCTTTTCCACATGGCGGGAGCTGCCGTAATGATCGGTCTGTTTGGAAAGCTGGTCGACTTCTTCCGGCGGCAGGCTGAGGGCTTTGCCCAGATCCCTGATCGCGCCCCGGATCTGATAGGTGGCAATGGTACCGGTCAGCGCGGCACGCTGCCAGCCCCATTTCTGATGGGTGCGTAATATCAGATCCTCCCTGATGCTGCGCGGAAAATCAAGGTCGATATCCGGGACATTTGTCATCATATCGTCCGGCAGAAAACGCTCCAGCGAAAGTTTGTATTTGAGTGGGTCGATGTGCGAAAGCCCAATGAGGTAGCCTATGAGCAAAGAGACGGAAGAGCCGCGGCCGCGGCCCGGCGGATTTTCTTCCAGCGTCAGAGAGGGATCGCTCAGACCCTGCTCGATCATAACCTCTCGTCCCAGTTTGATGACCTCATGGTAAAGCAATAAAAAGCCGGCCAGGTTATACTTCCTGATCAGGCGGAACTCTTCTGCCAATCTTTGCTTTACTTCCGGGGTGATGGCACTGTAACGCCGGATAGCGGCCTCATGGCAGAGCTTCTCCAGATAAATATCCGGGGTCAGACCGTCCGGCGCGGGATAATCCGGGAAGCTGTAGCTGAGGTCTTTAGTCAGGTCCAGCGTGCAGCGCTCAGCGATTTCGAGGGTGTTGGCGATAGCTTCGGGGCAGGCATGAAAGAGCGATGCCAGTTCCGGCACCGGCCGGAGGTAAAACTCCGAATTCGGACGGCGCTCCCGGTGGCTTTCCTCCAGACTTTTACAATGCTTAACAGCGACCAGACAATCCTGCAGCTGGTGCCTGTCACGGATGTGATAGTGAACATTGCCGGATGCGACGACTTTGACTCCGGCGGCAGCGGCCAGCTCCACCATTTTTTTGTTGCGTTCGGATTCCCCGAAGACCAGGTTCCGCTGCAATTCCAGGTAATAATTTTCCCGGCCGAACCATTCCAGATAACGCCCGATCAGCACGCCGGCTTCATCCATGTGTCCTCCTGCAACCAGCTGCGCTAATTCGCTTTGCGGGCAGCCGGACAGGCAGATCAAACCGGCGGCATGTTCCGCCAGCAGTTCCGGCGCCAGTTCCGGTTCGTTACGTTCGCCGGAGTGATGGGCAACCGTGATCAGGCGGCAGAGGTTACTGTAGCCGGTGTTGTCTTTAGCCAGCAGGGTGAGATGATATCCGCCTTTCAGCGTCAATTCCGCGCCTGTGATGCCGTGTATACCCAGTGAACGGGTAAGCTGGGCAAAACGCATGGCGCCGCAGAGGTTATTATGATCGGTGAGCGCGAGGGACTGATAGCCAAGCTCCTGCGCCTTCAGCAGCAGTTCCTCCAGGGAAGAAGCGCCGTCATGAAAAGAATAATAGCTGTGGCAATGCAGTTCTGCGTAGGACATATAAACTCTTAAAAATAATCAATATTCAAATACCAAAATCCAAATAGATTAGAAAAGCCCCCGTTGTGTATCGTGAAGACTGATACCTTTTCGGTGTTCTCAATATGTCTGGCGGTACCAGCTGCCGTCGATCAGATTTTTGGAGAGCACGATCCGCTGTCCCGAAGCCAGGATGACGGCATAATACAACCGCGATACCGGCTCGCTGCGCCACCACTCATCGTCAATACGCCAGCAGTCTTCGACGGCAATGATCTTCTGCCGCCGTTTCAGCCGGACGAAAGTAGGTAATCCGGCAGGGGATTCCTCCACCTGCAGCGGCTCCGGCAGGTTTACTGGCTTAATGGAATCAGGGCGTAGCGTCTTTCCGGTATCCGCGACCATGGTTCGATTTCCTTTATCTTATATAACTGCGTTCCGCCCAGGCGGAATTCCAATTGCCGGACATCATCCAGCAGGTTATCTTTCGCCCGGACATCGGTGAGCAGGCTTTTTTGCCGTCCGTTGGGCCGTCCCAGGCCGGTAATCTTCATTCCCAGTTGCTCGATAGGGCCGGGCTGGGGAGAATTCTCGATGATCAACCGGATGCGGGAAATTGCGGTTTTAGTATTCAAGGCCGGCTCTTTGAACTGGATGTTTTTCTCCCAGTGTTCCCGCAGCCAGGTGCGCGTCCAGAGATGCACACTGCGGATGCCCATGCCCTTCGGCTCGAAGCGGACAAAGGCGCGGGAGAGCATCGCTTCGATAGACACCATGATCACGTCCAGCGAGGCCGTCATCGAAGACAAAGTGGTGCTTTCCTCGATCGTTTCCTCCGTCAGGCGCGGGTACAAAGGGGTATCGTCATGACCGTTAGCCAGTTCCCGGATCCTGATTCCTTCCGGCCCGAATTGCGCTTGTAAAGGACCCGGTGTCAGCGCGGCAATCTGCCCCAGCTTATGCAAACCGAAGCTGTGCAGTTTTTCCTTACTTTTGAGCGAAACCGGCAGCAGATCGCAGGTTAAATCATTGAGGAACGCCGCGATATCCCCGGTGAGTGTTTTGTAACTGCCGGGCGAACTGTGCCAGGCGGCCAGATAAGCGGGGAATTTATCCTCGGCGATCCCGATGCGGGCGTCAAAAACAGACGGCACGGCGGCACGGACGGCCTTGACCAGTGCTGCGTCATTTTCATAAATCATCTGCAACCCATCCAGCCCGATATAAATATCGCCCAGATCAGCGCCTTCCACCAGCGGACTGCGTTTTTCCAGTGAGTCCAGAATACCATTGAAAACAGAGCAATAGTACTGAATATCGGCATGAATTATTTCCGCTTCTGCCTGCAGAGACAGGGCTTGCTGGAGAGGCATTTCACGTTGTAAATTCTTCAGTTCAGGGGAGTAGTCCAAAACCAGCTTCTGCGAACCGGCGGCGACAGTAATGATCAATGGCCGCGCCGTCAGGTCTTTGTGCCGCAATTTCTCACAGTTTATGGGGAAATGAGGGAGTAAAACGCAAAGTATCTTCATGGTTGACCTCAAATATCAAGTATGTATATAATAGTAGAACAAGTGTACTATTGTCAAGTCAGGGAGTTGCGAGTAACCACCCCACTTTCTCCATACCAGCGCAGGTTGGTATCTAATTAAATAATCTGGACTACATAGTAAGGAAATATATTAAGATGTCACTTTAGCTTGTCCGGGAAGAACCAGAGATGGGGCGCAGGGACTGTNNCTGCACAGGAATGACAAAAGACTGAAAGCTGACGGTTGATAGCTGATTGCTCTCCGTTAATATCGTATAATAACCTGGGGAAAGAAAAATGGGGAAAATATATGTCGGTACCTCCGGCTGGTCGTATCCCAACGGGGAAGGCACCTGGAACGGCTATTTCTATCCGCCGGGCACTAAAAACGAGCTGGAGTATTACAGCCGCTTCTTCAATACGGTGGAGGTGAACAGCTCTTTTTACCGACCGCCGAATCCGGTTTTTGTATCCAACTGGGTGAAAAAGACACCGCCGGGTTTTCTCTTTGCGGTCAAGCTCTGGCAAAAATTCACCCATCCCAATATGTACCGCGCCGCTGCCGGTGAAGAAGCATCTATTTCCTACGATGATGTTGATCTATTCCGGCGCTGTTTGGAGCCGCTGGTACAGGCAGAGCGAATGGGCGCGTTGCTGGCGCAATTTCCGCCCAGTTTCCGTAACGACCATTATGGCAAACAGGTACTGGAGTCAATTGCCCGGCACTTCGGGGAATACCATCTGGCAGTGGAACTCCGGCATAAGAGCTGGAGCGACGACCCGGCAACGGCAGAACTACTGAGGCAGCACAATACCGCCTGGGTGCAGATCGACGAACCGAAATTCCCGTCTTCCATCGCGGCATTAACGCCGTTGACCGCGGATATAGCCTATTTCCGTTTTCACGGCAGAAACGCGGAAATGTGGTGGAAAGGGGATGTCGAAACGCGTTACCAGTATCTTTATTCACCGGAGGAAATACAAGAGCTCGCGGAAAAAGTAAAAGCGGCCAGTGAAAAAACGAAGTTAACGTTCGTCTTTTTTAATAATCACTGGAAGGCCTACGCGCCGCGCAACGCCGGAGATATACTCCGGGCACTGCAAATGCCCTTCACCGATTTCCCGATGGGCGGGTTGCCGCAACAAGAGTAAACTGACAAATTACAATAACCAAATAAATCTTAAATTCGAAAGTAAAAAACGATCCCTTAATGTCGTTCCCAACCTGATCGGTAATCTTGAGTCATTTGAGGCGAAATAAGAAAACGGGTGATGTCCAGAGATTCACCATTACCATAACTATTTCACATATTATATAATAACTTACCGCCTGAAATATCGTTAATAATATTGACACCGGATACTCAATTAGTTCACGATAGGGGATATATATCTATCAAGTGACGGGGGATAATATCAAAGCGAAAGTTGTCTCCGCCAATTTTCTGGTTTACGGCCTCGCGCATTTTTTAGTGGACGCGGCCTGCATCGGATTACTTTTTAGCCTCGTGCAACGGCAGGTTTTCAGCCTCACTGTAATGACCTATCTATTTGTCCTCTATAACATGCTGGCTTTCGGATCGCAGGTGATTTTCGGGTTTATCATCGATACCCTAAAAATCCCCCGCTTCGCCGCCGTTCTAGGCCTGATACTCACCGGCACTTCGACGCTAATTTTTGTGCCGCTGCCAGTAGCAGGCATCATTATCGCCGGCATTGGGAATGCGTTGTTCCACATCGGCGGAGGGATTGTCAGCCTCAATCTCACCCCGCGCAAAGCCACCGCTCCCGGTATTTTTGTCGCGCAAGGAGCTCTGGGCGTATTAGTCGGGACATTATTGGGCAAGAACGGGAATTTCACCGCTTGGCCTTTTTTACTGGCAATGACTGCTGCTGGAGTTTTGATTTTTCTTATTCCGCAGCCCGCGATGTATCAGAAACTACCTGAACCAAAGCAAAAACAGATATTTAATCCGGAATACATCCTCTATCTTGTTTTGTTCGTGGTAGCCGTCAGGTCGCTGGTGGGATTCGCGATCGTTTTGCCATGGAAATCGGATATTAACCTGCTGGTTATATTAACGCTGTCGGTGGCGCTGGGCAAAGGGCTGGGCGGCTGGTTAGCAGACAAATTCGGCTGGAAACTGACAGCAGTGGGGTCACTGATAGCCTCAATTCCCCTACTGACGCTGGGCGCGGCAATACCGGCTTGCGGCATGATCGGCTTGTTCCTGTTTAACATCACTATGCCGGTCACTTTGACCATGGTATCCAATCTGCTGCCGGGCAAACCGGGTACGGCTTTCGGCCTGACCTGTGCCGCCTTGTTTTTAGGCACTTTGCCCGCATTCACCGAGCTGCAACCCACATTAAATAACATATTATTGATCGATATTGCGATCGGAATTTCGGCGCTGGCATTGTATCTGGGTTTACGCTATTACTTTAAAGACAATGGGGAAAAAGAGACCTTACAGAGAACAGCCCTGAAAAAGAGAAAATTGCAGGAGGAAGAATAAAAGGATGAATATGTTTTTATCGATCTTATTTCCGATATTGAAGTCCCTGGGAACAGGGATTCAAAATGATGCCGGCGGCCCCGCCCTGGCCGTGGTAGGAATAGTGGTTCTGCTCTTAGTCGCTGCTGTGATCATTGTGATAGTTGTCGTGGTAGTAAAAGTCCTGATGCGGATGCGAAAAAATAAAAATCCTAAAGACGAGTGACAATACGAGTAAGGACAAAACGTGAACGCTTTACTATCTTTTTTATTTCCTCTAGCGAATTCACAGATAGCCAGAGTTCTCTTCGACTTGGTCGGCCCTAACGGCGAGATCGGAGTAAGGAGGAGACCGTTCCCATGGGAACTTATAATTGTTCTTGGAGCTGGAATTGTAATCATTGTTTTAATCATATTGGCGGTTAGATACCTGGTACGTATACGAAAAAATAACAAAGCAAAAGATGATTGATTATCTGAAGTTCAGTTTAGAAGCCTTACTATTAACCATCGCAATAGAAGTTATCGTAGCTTTGCTTTTTGGCTTGCGCAGCAAGCAGGAATTATGGACAGTCGTCCTCATCAATGTGATCACGAACCCGCTGCTCAATTACCTGATTACGGTGAATGGTTATTTTCACCTGATCTCTCAAACCACCATCCTGATTTTATGTTTGGAAGTTGCGGTTGTTCTCGTCGAGTGGCGGTTACTGGTCTGGGTATTGCGGCAAAGCACAAAGAAAATGCTGCTATTGAGCTTCGTGATGAATACCTGCTCTTACCTGGCCGGATTGCTGATCTTCCGGTAAATGAACCAAAACCCTGTAATTGACACCCATTCTGTTTTTAGTTCATGATATGGAATGTTAAGTTCAATCGATCAGGGAGATAAACTCATGAGCAAGGCGATTTTCTACTACACCGGGTCAGGTAATTCACTATGGGTGGCGCGCAACCTCGCCAAAGAACTGGGTGACACTGAATTGATATCGATTGCGGATTGGAAAAAAGGAAATCCGAAAATCGACTTGGATACCGCCGGACTGGTTTTCCCGGTGCACATGTGGGGAGTGCCGCCGCCGGTGATCAAATTCACCGATGAATTAAAAGCGCTGCAGCCCAAATATCTTTTCGCCGTCGGCGTCAACGCCGGCGCATTAGCTAACACTTTGGTACAGCTGAAAGGTGTTTTGAAGAAAGCAGGCCTGGCACTCAATTCCGGATTCAGTATCATAATGCCGACAAACTACGCACCGTGGGGCGGCCCGGGAACAAAAGAAGAACAGCAGCGCCGGTTCGATGCCGCTGGAGCGAAAATCAAACAAATCGCCGCATACATCAAAGCTAAAGAAACCAGACCAGTGGAAAAAGGCCCGCTCTGGCAAAGAATTGTCTTCACACCCATATATCATTTGGCGACACCCAATCTGGCAAAGATGGACCGCAGTTTCCGCGCCGATGAAAAATGTAATAAATGCGGCATCTGCGCCAAAGTCTGCCCGGCGCAAAACATCACTTTTAATGATGGCAAACCAGTCTGGAACCACAAATGCGAACAGTGTTATGCGTGCCTGCAGTGGTGTCCGCAGGAAGCCATACAATACGGCAAGAACACGATTAAATACCCGCGCTACCACCAGCCGGATATACAGCTAAAGGATGTCCTGAAAAACAGGTAATTTTAAAGCTATTTTTTACCTGATTTCTTTTCTTCCCCGCCGATGCCGTGCATAAAAAGAAATATTACATCTTGCGCCAGTTTAGGGGTTTCATGGAACCGGTAATGTATTTCGGAGTCAAACATGATATCCATCAGAAACCGGAAATAAATCGTCAATGCCTCATCCGTTATCTTCTTATTGACCTGTCCCTGTTTTTTACCTTCCCTGACTACTTCTAAAAATAATGCGGTCATTTTTTCCTGAATGGCGTCTTTAATTTTTTTAATTTCCGGATCATTCGAGATGTCCATGCTCCTGGGGAAGATAAGATTGCCGCCCTGAGCAGCCCTTCCTTCGACGAAAATCTTTGCCGCGAAAACGGGGAAATCCCTTAATTTTTCCCGGTAAGGTTTATCCGACGTGGAAATCTCCTGAAATCGCGCCATCGCCTGGTCAACTGATGAATACATAAATTCCAGTACCAAATTATCTTTGCTGCCGAAATTGTTATAAATGGTGGCCTGGGAGACGCCGGCTTTGCGGGCAATATCGTTGACGCTGACCTTATCGGCGCCGAAACGGGAAAAAAGTTCTTCGGCTGCCCGGCGGATATCTTCCTTGCT
>PMMG01000033.1 GCA_003162335.1 Dehalococcoidia bacterium | reverse complement strand
TCTAGAGGGACACTTGACAAACTTCATTTCCGATGCTACACTGCGTTCTAATATTGGCATATTCGCTATAGAAAATCGAAGTAGAAAAACTGCTGGATTACTATGCTGAAATGGCAATATATTTACATAAATTTCTTGCAAACGCCTAAGGAGTTACATGCGCATTTACATAATCCGAAGATTATTGTTAATGATACCCACGATATTTTTCGTCAGTTTGATAGTCTTTATGCTGATACGCATCATTCCGGGGAATGTGGTTGACATAATGATCAGTCAGTTCGGAATGGCAGGAACTACGCAAGTAGTAGACCGCAAGGCAGTGGAACATGAACTGGGTTGGGATGTGCCCTTCTACATTCAGTATGGAAAGTGGGTCGAAGGCATTGTTGTACACGGCGACTTCGGGAAATCCCTGTGGCACCAACAGTCGGTACTTGATGAGATCAAAGAAAGGTGGCCGGTGACGTTTGAACTCGGTCTGTTAGGGATATTGGTCAGCCAGGCGATCGCAATCCCAATAGGGATATTATCGGCACTGCGCCAGGACAGCTGGTCGGACTATTTAGGCCGCAGTGTAGCTATCATGGCGATCGCTTTGCCCTCTTTCTGGGTAGGAACGCTGGTGATCGTTTATCCATCCATATGGTGGGGTTACATGCCGTCCTTGTCGTTGATCAGTTTTACTGCGAATCCGATCGGTAATCTGCAGATGTTTATCATTCCTGCCATTATTCTGGGTATGTCGATGGCAGGCGGCACAATGAGAATCATGCGCACTATGATGCTGGAAGTTTTAAGACAGGATTACATCAGGACGGCCTGGGCAAAAGGTCTGCGGGAACGGACAGTTGTCGTCCGGCACGCCTTGAAGAATGCGTTGATCCCGATCATTACGATCATCGGATATCAATTGCCCATCGTAGTTGGCGGCACGGTGTGGATCGAGCAAATTTTCAGTCTGCCAGGGATGGGACGGCTGATGATCGATGCTACTTCACAAAGAGACTACACGGTGGTCAGCGGGATCATGGTGATATACGCAGCAGCCATGGTTCTGGTCAATCTGGGAGTTGATTTGACATACGGCCTTGTCGATCCCAGAATTCAATACAAATAATCGGGAATATCCGGGGAAGGAGATCCTCTTGGCAGATAAAACAATAAACAAGACGGTTGTAAAAAAGAAACGCTCCCGTTTTATCGGACTGGTTGTCAGAATGGCGAAGGAGAAACCGCTGGGTACGCTGGGCGCCGTTATTACCATACTCCTGCTGTTCGTCGGTATTTTTGCCAACTTCATTGCGCCCCACGGTATGAATGAAATGATCGGGAAGTCGATGCAACCTCCATCGAGTACTTACCTGTTTGGCACTGATAACCTTGGACGTGACATATTCAGCCGCGTCATCTACGGCGCCCGGATCTCGGTAATCGTCGGGCTGGCGGCTACTTCCATATCGACGGTTGTTTCGACATTAATCGGCCTGTTAACCGGGTATATCGGCGGCGCCCTTGACCTGATCGTGCAGAGATTCGTGGATGCCGTAATGAGTCTGCCTAATATCCTTCTGCTGATGGTTGTGATGTCGATTATCGGCACAGGATTGTGGCAGGTAATCATTTGCATGGGGGTCGTTTTTGGTATCTCCGGCGTCAGAATGGTCCGGGGTCTTGTCATCAATATGAAAGAAAATATGTACATAAGCGCCGCAACGGCGATTGGCGGCTCCACCTGGACGATAATTTTCAAACATATCCTGCCGAATATCATGGCCACCGTCATTATCCTTTTTTCAATGGGCGTACCGGGCACGATCCTGACTGAAGCCGGTCTAAGTTTTCTGGGCTTCGGGATCCCCCCGCCAAATCCGAGCTGGGGCGGAATGCTGAGCGGCAGCGCGCGGACATACATGTTCCAGGCCCCGTGGATGGCGTTCTGGCCCGGTCTGGCGTTGAGTATCATGGTCTACGGTGTGAATATGTTCGGTGATGCGGTAAGAGATATCCTGGACCCGCGGTTGGTTGGCGGCGCCGGGCGCTATGGATTGAAAATCACAAAAGCCATGGCTAAAAAGGGTAAAATTACCGCTGTAAAGGATGAGAACATACGATAAGAAACAAAATAATTATTTCGGGAGGAGAAATTATTGATCGTTTGAAATTTAATATTCTGATCAAATTAATATAAAGAGGAGAAAAAATTGAAAAAGAAGATTCTGTTACTGGGGATGATCATCGTACTGATGGCCGGTACGGTGACAGCAGCAGCATTGTCTTCCTGCGGTAGTTCTTCGACAACCGCAGCGACGACAACAACGACCACCCCGGCTGTTAGCGGACCGCAAACGGGCGGCACACTGACAGTTCTGATCGATCAAGCCAATCAGGACCCGCCGAGCTGGGACGTCCACCTTAGCCCCAACGGCGGTTCGACCTCCGTCTGGGTCCAACCCTACATTGAGTGGATGGCCGGCGGCGACATCGACAAATACGGCCCGAGAGGCTCCAATGTATTCAAATTCAATTCCTGGCAATATATTCCCACCGCGTACCAGACCGGTATCCTGGCCAATAGCTGGGAGATGAGCCCCGATGCTATGCATCTTACCTTCCATCTGAAACAGGGTATCATGTGGACGGGTAACGCCCATATCGGCATGGCGGCCAGAGAGTTAACCGCCGATGATGCTGCGTTCAGCGGCAACCGCGCCATTAACGCTCCGGGCTTAAAGGCTTACTTCTCTACCTGGTGCGTAGACGTAACCGCAGTCGACCGCTATACAGTCACCTGGAACTTCAAGAGTTACCAGGCTAACTGGGAGTTCTTCAATGTTTACGGCGGCAGCAACGCCGCAGTATTCTCTCCCGAATCTGACAAAGCCGGCGGGGCTGACTGGAAGAATGCAGTCGGCACCGGGCCGTTTATTTTCACGGATTATATCTCAGGTTCTTCCGCGACGTTCAGCAAGAACCCGAATTACTGGGGCAAGACGACCATCAACGGCAAACAATATCAGATGCCTTTGATCGACAAACTGGTCTTCCCGATCATTCCCGACCAGGCTACCCAGTTAGCGGCTTTACGCACGGCAAAACTGGACTGGTGGCCGCGCGTTCCCTATACTTACAAAGACACTTTGACTTCATCCTCCCCGAACCTGACCCAGTACGCTTACGCGTCCGGTGACGATACCATTTTTGTCATGCAAAGACTGAAGTCCCCTGATCTGGCTAAACTGGACGTCCGGCGCGCTTTATTCATGGCCACCGACTTCAATACCATCAATACCAACGTTTACGGCAAAGCTGATCTGCTCGCCTGGCCGGTAACCGAGGGCGATCCTTCTTTCACACCATTAAATCAGCTCCCTGCCTCTGTTCAGGATCTCTTTACCTACAATCCGGACAAAGCAAAGGCGTTACTGGCATCTGCCGGGTACCCCAACGGATTTAAGGTAAATATCACGATCAACGGCACGCTCCCGGCCCAGCAGGATATCGCATCCTCATTGGTGGCCCAGTGGGGTAAGATCGGTGTCACGGCTGACATCACTGTGCTGGACTCGACCGCAATGCAAGCTGCGCGAAACAACAGCACGTTTACAGGTTTATTAGCCTGGGCAGTTTCCACGGTTAATCCTTTGACTCCTGCCACATATGGTGAACATTCAAATATGGCCAGCAATTATAATGCAGGAGAACCTATTGACCTGGAAGCCGTTGCGACAATTCAAACGATCGACGGTGTACAGCGCGCAGCCAAACTGAAGCAGCTGTTCTCCGACATGCTGAACGATGCCGAGTACCTGCCGATGGGCAACCCGCAAATCCTCAACTGCTATTGGCCCTGGATAAAGAATTACTACAATGAAACCGAAGGCGGATACCACAACGTTACTTATGCTGCAGAAAGAATGTGGATTGATCCCGCCGTCAAGAAATCACTGGGATACTAGTAGCTCCGGTTACAACTAATACCACGAACTGCTAAAGTCTCACCTGAGTTAAACGAATGAAGGAGGAGCTCCGAAAGGGGCTCCTCCTTCTTAACAATTATTTTCCTGCTCCTCATGGTTAGTTCACAGTCCGGTCCAGACCACAATCCGGTTATCTTAATTCGGGCAGGATTCCCCGATCCTTTGACCTGGTAAAAAGCCTTAAAGTAACAAAATAAATGTATCGATTAGAGCATTAATCGCAGGTAATTGCGCGTACCACACCGGCGCTGGGTTCTACCCACAAACCGCACCATGTCACCTGGTCGCCATTACGTTTGCGTTCCATGATAAATTTACCGTTCTTATCAAAATGGCCTTCTTCAACGCTGATAAAATTACCCAGCGAGGTATTGCGCCAATCGCCGCTCAGTAACGGCGGCTGCATTTTCCCGATAGTCGGTTTGGGCCGCAGATAAAGCTGGAAATTATCCCCTATGAGGTAGAATTCGTTCCGGCTGGCCTGGAAGATCAACCCCCAGCCGCCGGGGCTGCTTGGCGCCCGTTTTTCAGTGTAGAGGAATTTCATTAACGGGCCGTACTGTACCATTCCCATATAGCCGTCGAAGTCAAAAAGCTGCTTCGTCATGTTCTCTTCCTGGATTACCGAACGCACTTTACCTGTGCCCTGGTATTTCAAGAGGAGCGGAATTACCGCCGAAATACACCG
>PMMG01000160.1 GCA_003162335.1 Dehalococcoidia bacterium | reverse complement strand
ATAATCTCTGCTGCTGTACATTTTGGTTGTGGAAGAAATTCAGAAAATTGGGCTTGATTGGACAACATTCGTCTGGTCGAAACAGGTCTATTTGGTCAGGCTCAATGTAACCGCATTTTTACGGATTCGGAATTTACCGGCTTTGGCCAGTGTTTGTGCCACATATTGTTGCGGTATATCCACTAGCGTGTGTTTATCAAAAATACTGATATGGCCGATTGCGCTGCCTGGAATATTTGCGCGGAAAGCTATAGTGCCGACAACATCCGNNGTTTTTTTGCGATCGCTTGTCCTCTATTTCGGTGATCGTAGCGATGGGACGCTGCTTCTCCTCGCCCCGGGCCATTTTCAAGGCTATTGCCGCGATCTGCAGCGGATCATATCCCATTTCGATTAGTCGGCTGACCACCTGCAGTTCTTTTTGCCCTCCGCCGCGTTTCAGCCAAACCATGATCTGTTCCTGCAGTTGCGCTTCCCTCTGTGCTTCGATCTCCGCTATCGTTGGAATCTTTATCTGCGTAATTTCCTGTTTGGTATATTTTTCTATCCGGTGTAAGTGCCACAGGTCTTTCAATGTCACCAGCGAAATGGCAATGCCTGTTTTGCCTGCTCTCGCCGTGCGGCCGACGCGGTGCACATATAATTCCGGGTCCTCCGGCAGATCATAATTTACGACATGAGAAATATCGTCAATGTCCAGTCCCCGCGCCGCCACATCCGTCGCCACCAGTACTTTGATTTGATTATGCCGAAAGCGGTTTAGTACCTGTTCCCGGGTCTGCTGGTTCAGGTCGCCGTTCAGGGCTTCGGCAGGAAACCCTCTTCCCATCAGTTCGTTGACTAGATCACCCGTGCCGACGCGCGTTCTGACAAATATGAGCGCTCGCTTGAGATCTTCCATCTCAAAGATCCGCGTGAGAACACCCGCTTTTTCGTCTTTGTTGACCAGGTAATACCGGTGGTCTGCCGCGTCCACTGTGAGGTGTTTGCTTTTTATAATGATCGACTGCGGCGAATGCATGTATTTTTTCGATATGCTGCTGATTTCCGGCGGCATCGTCGCCGAAAATAGCGCGGTCTGCCGTTCCGGCGGAATTTTGCTGAGAATATTTTCGATATCTTCGATGAAACCCATACTGAGCATTTCGTCGGCTTCATCGATGACAACAGTGCTTACATGACTTAGATCAAGGGCTCCCTTATCGAGCAGATCCAGTAAACGTCCGGGTGTGCCCACTACAATATCCACGCCTTGCCTGAGCCGGCTGAGCTGCGGGCTGTACGGTTGACCGCCGTACACTGCCAGGATACTCACATTCAGGCTTTTGCCGTAGTCGCTGCCAGCCTTGGCTACCTGCAGCGCCAGTTCCCGTGTCGGCGCCAGCACAAGCGCTTGTATCCCATGCTTACCGCGTTCCAGGGTTTGCAGTATCGGTAACAGGAAAGCGGCCGTTTTGCCGGTGCCTGTCTGTGCCTGCCCGATTACATCTTGACCGTCCAGCATTAGCGGGATGATCTGCGATTGAATTGGCGTAGGAGTGATGTATCCCAGATCTGATACGGTCTGTTCCAGCTGCGGTATTAGACCTAATGATGAAAACTCGGTCGTCATTATGCTCCTGATTGCCTTACCTTAAAGTCCACTGTATAACCTGTTGCTTTCAACAGTTGACCTTGATTGCGGGTCGGAGTTTACTGTCATAAAAAAATGCCGCTCATCCTCAATAAAAAGGTCAGCCGGCATCTCTGTAGACATATCCTCAATTTACTTGGCTATTATTACTTTAACACAAATGGAGGTCACCGTCTTTCACCTGTGAGTTTTATGCCTGCTCCCCAGTTTGGTTCCCTTTAAGTCCATTAAACCGAAATACCCGGAAGTCCCTCCGTAAACCGCAGTTGAAAGGGATAGCCAGCAAGCAAAATCTACTGGAGAGCGTCAAATAGATGGGAAACTGGAATTAGTGGCGCAGGTGTCCCTGCCTGTTGGCAATTAGCATCCAATGTTACCAAAATGCTATTATCTCGCCCCTTGAGGCCGTAGCCCGCAGTCGGAGGTACTTCACCGAGTAGTTCGAAGTAAAGTATAAGAGCAGTTCGAAGTAAACGCAGAGANNTTCTTCCCTTCCCACAACGTCTCCTCCACCATATACCCCGCATCCGGTTTCACCGCTTTCAATAAACCTTCCATCGGGTCCAGACAATATAAACGGCACGGACTCGGCGCCCCGATTCTCTTAGCGACCGCGCACAACTTGCACGTGCTGCTTCGTGCGACAAATCCCTCCGCGGTTCTATCGGTGATCTCCCATTGAGCACAGCCGAATATCTCTGACAAATTAAGGAATACATCTTCCGGTTTCGTTATTCCGAATGCCCCCAACCGTATCTTCCCTGTAGCCAATTGCTCCAGCCGCTTGCGCTCGGTCACCTGCTGCAGCACTCCCTCTTTGCCGAACTGCAGCGCCGCATCCGCCAATGCCCCTGCGTAAGCCATTTGTAACATTTGTATCTGTTTTGTCGTATCCATTTCTCCCCCTTGATTTTGTGCTCTAATAATTAGTGCGAAAGAAAAAGGATTTGTGACAACTTNNACCATCTCATCATAGCTAATTAAAGGCTCTTTTTCCCTAACAGTGAATGCCTCCATATCCTCAGCATCTTCTGCTAAAGACTCCCTCACCGCATCATTGATCAGTTCAGTGACGGACTTGGAGTTAGCAGCCGCTTTAAGCCGTAAAGCTTTATGTAATTCGGGATTCAGATATATTGTTGTACGTTTGTTTAAAGTAGTTATGTTACACCTCCTTAACGGGTAGCATAGTAACATAANNGTGCATAGGCTCTTGGCGGAAATCCAGAGCAAAGGGAATTAATTCGTTATCACTCACAACAACCCGCTGGTCATTTTCCCTGTGGTCATCGGCTCATAAGCATCAAATTTCACATCCCGGATAGTATGCATCTTGCCCCACATAATCTCGTATCCTTTGGTCGGGCGGGCAAATGCAATACGGCTGTGCCAGTCAGCAATCTCACCCGAAGTAGCCTCCCGCAAATCACTCACCGTTCCCATCAATCTTACCGCCGGCATAGAGGAAAATCTGCCCCTGATCAGCGACTTCACCCAGAAAGATCTTTCCGCATTGACAGCCAGAAAACAAACCCGCGGATTACGGTTGATATTTTCACGTGTCTTGGTACAGTACTCATCAAAGAAATATCCGGTTTGGTCTTCCCTCAGCATTAAAGAACCGATTGGCGTGATATGCGGAGAACCGTCCTCATTCACCGTCGCCAAAGAACAGTGCAGACAACTCTTAAACGCTTCTTCAACAATGGGCCGGATAGTTTTCCATTTCTCGTCAGGTATCATCTTTTCCTCCAATTACTTCCGGGTGCAATATAGGCCAATATTGGAATTTGGGAGAATTGTCTGAAAAAGGCAGAATCAAATTGATACCCAACTACTCTTTCTTCGGCGCCCCGATCGGCGGTCTCCGTAGATAGATCGGCTGCAAAGTGACGGAATTATCGATATCACCCGCATCCAGTCGCTGCTTTCCCAGTTCCATTAGAAAACTGGCGCGTTTGAAATCCGGTATCTGCGGCGGCATCACCGCTTTTGTTTTCAACAGGTCTTTTATTTGCGCGGCTGCCGCCGGTAAAAATTCGCCGCAAAACAATGTCTTTTTCGTCGTGTGTTTGCAGAGATGCTCTACTGTCACGATATCTGCTTTTACCAGTTGCTGCCACTTGCCGTATTTTTTCTGGTAGGTTGCTGTAGCCACTTCACTCCGGCCGGCGTTGAAAATCGCGCAAACCGGCAAACCTGTTTCGGCGTATTGATAAGCTGCCACTTCCAGGCTATTAATGCCGATAATCGGTATTTCCAGGCTGAAAGCCAATCCTTTGGCTGCGCTCACCCCGACTCTCAATCCGTTAAAACTGCCCGGCCCCTGCGCCACCACGACGGCAGTCAGGTCTTTGGCCGTTATGCCGGTTAATGTAAACAACTGGTTCAGATTGGGCAGCAGTTGTGTCGTATGATTCTGTTTGGAACGCCAGGTCAGCTCCGCCAGCACTATCTTATCCTGCGCCAGCGCCAGGCTCGCAGTATCGGTTGAAGTATCGATCGCCAGTATCACCTGTTTGCCTCCTACGGACATGGAATCACTTCCTTCAGTTGTGTCAGCATCTGGATATAGCGTTCTCCCCTCGGCTCGACGACAAAACTGCGTTCATTATCCGAAATATAATCAATCCCGATTAAAAGATGGTCTTCCGGCAAAACGGTTAAACCCTTGTTGGCCCACTCGATCACACACACGCCTTCGCCGAAAAGATAATCGTCCAGCCCGAGATCGCTGATTTCCGCGACATTGTCCAGACGGTAAAAATCCATGTGATAAAGTGGTAGACGCCCATGTAATTCACGCATGATGACAAAGGAAGGACTCAGCGTGTATTCGTGGATATCCAACCCGTAGGCAATTCCCTGCGTCAGGCAGGTTTTACCCGCGCCCAGGTCCCCGACCAGCAGGTAAATGTCCCCGGGTTCCGCCAGCTTCCCGATTGCTGTGCCGAATTTCTGCGTCTGTTCTGCGCTGTGTGTCACCAGCTTCAAATTACTCATCTCGTTCCCTTACTATTAATACCTCTCCCTCCCTCTCGGGGAGGGATTAAAGGAGAGTGACAATTTCTATATCATCCAATCAAAGTTCAAAGCCCAAAATATCTGCTTCTCCATTTTCCTGCAACTCAAAACTGATTATTGAGTTCGCAGACGAAATCGACCTTCAGTTAAAATGTACTCACAACTTTAAAATGATCCCACCCCGTTCTCTTGCTGTTAATTAATCTCCCGTCGCCATCGACCAGACTCACCTTGCCTGCTTTTTCCTCTATAATTTCCCCGATGACCGTTACCGGACAATGGATTACCTTTTTTACTTTATTCATCACAGCCGTACTGGCCGTAAATAGCAACTCATAGTCTTCTCCGCCCGTCAACGCCAGTTCCAGTGACTTGTCCCCAAAACACTCTTTAACACCAAGCGAAACAGGAACGAGGTCAATATTTATCCGCGCGCCAACTTTACTCTCCTGGCAGATGTGCGTCAGATCCCCGATCAATCCATCGGAAATATCCATCCCGCATTTCACACCTTTTTCCACCAGCAATTGCCCTTCGGCAACCCGTGGGTTTGGCATTAAGTGCGCCTGCCGTAATTCCTTCGCAAATTTTGGTTTGAACTTTAGGCCCTTTCCCAGCATCTCCAGTCCCGCGGCCGAACTTCCAAGGTAATTCGTCACCGCGATTTTGTCGCCAACTTTCGCCGCCGCACGTCTCAGTATGCCTCTTTTTTTCTCACCGGCGCTGCCGATCAAAGTTACGCTGATAAAAACTACCGGCGCATTGACCGTATCCCCACCCACCACCATTGTCCCGAATTTACCGGCGATATCGAACATCCCCCGGTACAGTTCGATGATATCCTCCACCTGTGTCGAACCCGGCAACCCCAGCGAAATCAACGCATAGCGCGGAAATCCGCCCATCGCTGCGATGTCGCTCAGGTTGACTGCCAGTGATTTCCACCCCAATTCCCGCCAGGACATATAAGAAAATGAAAAATGCACATCCTGCACCATGGAATCAACCGTAGCCAATTGGATCTCATTATTGGCAAAGTAGGCCGCAGCATCATCCCCGATGCCGACGATCAAGTGCTTCCAGGCTTCCTGATGCTTGTCTTCTGCATACTTGTTTCCTGCATGCTGCGCCATTTTTGCCAGCCGCCCGATCAGCCCGAATTCCCCGATTTCTGCCACCTTCATAGCGGAATTATATCATACGAATACAGCAACGTTAAAAAACGGAATTACAGCAGCAGCTGTTTTTCAAATACTTGGAAATGGATTGATTGGATGTAAGTAGAAAATGAGGGTCGTGATATTGTTTTGAATTTGCCACAGAGCCTGAACCTGAATCGGGCATCCATGTAAAAGAAAACTCAATCATGTCCCGGTAAAAATCAGACGTCTGCCAAAATTGACACAAAAAGCGAGGGAGGAATAACAGTATTGAACTTCTTGAATATACTAAGACATGAACAACTGATAACTCAAAATTGTTTACTAAACGCTGAAAGCTGAACGCTGATGGCTGAGAGCTGTCAGCTTATGAATGGAGCGGAAGACGAGACTCGAACTCGCGACATCCTCCTTGGCAAGGAGGCATTCTACCACTGAATTACTTCCGCNNGGGACGGAATCGAACCGCCGACACAGGGATTTTCAGTCCCCTGCTCTACCGACTGAGCTACCTCGGCGACAAACTTAATTGTATCGTTTGCTAGTCAAGAGTGTCAAGCCGTAGCCGCGGAGAAATTCCAAATACCAATTTTCAATAGCCAAATTAATGCGAAATATTGTACTGCATATCTTGTTTACTGACTATTGCCGTATGTTGATTATTTGAAATTCAAACCTGAAAGCTGAATGCTAACCTCAGATAGCTAAAAAATTAATTCTTGTTTGTTATATGGAATTTGTAGTTTGATATTTATTTAACATTTCGATATTCGGATTTAGTGCTTATTCTGTTATATAATATCTTCATATTCTCGCATTCAGGGAGGCTACTCAAATGACCGCACCCGCTCCGTTTGAAAAAACTCCTAAAAAGATCCTCGGCCTGCATCCCAATGTCTTCTACATGGGTCTTACCAGCCTCTTGACCGATATCAGCAGCGAGCTTATTTTTACCCTGGTGCCCCTTTTCCTCAGCGATGTTCTCGGCGCCACCAGCACTCTCATCGGCCTGGTCGGCGGTGTCTCAGATAGCACCGATTCCCTGTTCCGCATTATCAGCGGTTGGTTCAGCGACAAGATCGGTAAGCGCAAACTGCTGGCCGTGACAGGCTACGGTATCTCGACGATCTCCAAACCGTTTATGTTATTAGCCAATAGTTGGGGTGCCGTTATCGGCGTCAGATTCGGCGACCGTGTCGGCAAAGGCGTGCGGACCTCCTCGCGGGATGCCTTGATTGCCGATTCCGTCGAAGCTAAAGACCGGGGACGCAGCTTTGGTTTGCATCGTGCGATGGATACCTCCGGCGCCGTTATCGGCCTGATTATCGCCGCCGTGATAGTCTATATGATTCCCGGCGATAAATTCCACCTGACGCGCGATGCCTATCACTGGATGATTCTTATCGCCATCATTCCCGCGGTTTTAGCTGTTGTGATTTTGATGACACTGGTGCAGGAACGCAAAAAAGTATCTGCCGCCGCCGTTAAAAAAGATATTTCCAAACCCATTGCGCTTACTCCTTTCAGCACCCAGTTCAAACTCTATCTCTTCATCATGGCCCTGTTCACCCTTGGTAATTCCAGCGACTTCTTCCTCATCCTCGATGCGCAGCACGTGAAAACGCCCTTGCTCCAGGTGGTCCTGATGCTGGTACTTTTTAACGTCACTTATGCCCTGGTCTCTACCCCGATGGGTGTCCTCTCCGATAAAATTGGACGGAAACGGGTCATTACCTTTGGTTGGCTCATTTACGGACTGGTTTATCTCGGCTTTGCGTTATCAAGCAGCATCTGGCAGCTCTGGTTATTATTTGCGGTTTACGGCATTTTCTACGGTTTTTGTGAAGGCGCCGCCAAAGCCTTCGTCGCAGACATGGTGCCTGTAGATAGGCGCGGCACCGCCTACGGCCTCTATAACGGCGTCGTAGGCCTCATGGCGTTGCCTGCCAGCCTTATTGCCGGTATCCTGTGGGATCGCATTGCCCCCGCCGCGGCTTTCTACTTCGGTGCTACCCTCGCTTTAATCGCCATGGTAGGATTAATGTTAGTCATTAAAGAACGCAAGGCTTAGCGGTTAGTTCCTTCTTCCTTGAGGGGAGAAGGTCAGTGTGATCCATTCTATCGGACTATCTACCCATAGTCAAGATTCATATATTATTGGTTTGCGCAGTTCGCGGTAAAATATGGAATCATTTTGGCATAAAGTAAAGAATGCCAGCGTGAGCGGGTATATAATGCGTATGACTTTTGTTGTGACATGAGAATAGTCCCATCGCTGTTTACGGAGAGCGGGAATAGGGGGTTAGGTTCTTGAAAACTCATTACTCCCACTGGTAACTGCCCCCCCATTCCGATTGACAACCGGTTGCTGGAGCTACTATAATCGAGACAATATATTGCAACATCAATTACCTGTGACTAATCAAAAACTGGCAATAAAAAGGCCTCATCAGACCAATATCATATTTTTACCGATACTTATTGAAAAGGAGATAGTACTTTGAAAACAAGAAAACTTGGTTCCACAGCTCTCAACCTTTCCACCGTCGGCCTCGGCACATGGCCGTATGCCAATACCGATCGTTTCGGCTGGGGTCCGCAGGATGACAATGAATCTGCTAAAACAATCCACCGCGGTCTTGAACTCGGCATTAACTGGATCGACTGCGCGCCCATTTATGGCATTGGTCACGCCGAAGAAGCAGTCGGCAAAGCCCTCAAAGGACTTAAAAAGAAGCCCATTATTGCCACCAAAGCCCTGTTCATGTGGAAACCGGANNGTCGACTTTTTTGAAATGTACATGATCCACTGGCCTTTCCCCATCGAATATGTCGAAGAAGCCTGGGAAACCCTCGCCGAATTGAAAAAAGAAGGCAAAGTCGGCGAAATCGGTGTCTCCAACTTCTCCGTCGAACAGATGGAAATGATCAAGCCCGTACATCCCATCGCTTTCCTCGAACCGCCCTACAGCATGCTGGAACGCGGAGTTGAAACCGGCATCCTGGATTATTGTAGTAAAAATAATATCGGCATCATCACTTACAGCTCATTGCAGCAGGGTTTGCTCACCGGCGTCCCGTACCCCCTGGAGAAAATGACCCCCAACGATGTCCGCCGCCGCAGCGCTCACTATATAGAACCCGAATTCAGTATCAATCTTAAACTCGGCGATGAATTGATGGCCTATGCCAAGAAATCCGGTCACACCGGCGCCCAGCTTGCCATTGCCTGGAACCTGCGCAGACCGGAAGTGACCTCTGCCATCACCGGCGCTCGCAAGCCCGCCGAAATTGAAGATTCCAGCAAAGGCGCAGATTGGACCCTGACCAAAGAAGATATTGCCGCCGTGGAAAAATTACTGGACAAACGTTTAGAAGCTTTGAAAGCCCTTCCTAAGCCGCCGGCGAAATAAATTTTTCCCTGGAAATATATATAAATGATGCCTGAAATGAAACCGGAAGTTACACCGGAACCTGCGCAGGAAATGGCGCAGGAAATACCTCAGACAGAAGTTAATACGGAACCGCCGCCGGAAATCATTCCGCCGGCGGTTCCTCAAACTCGCTGGCAGCGCTTTTTACATTGGAAATATCTGGGGCTGGCGGTTATTGTTCTGGTTACCCTGATTTTGCATTTCATCGCCATCATGCACCCTCCCACCATTGTCTGGGATGAAATCTGGTATGTCGGCGACGCCCGCTCCGTCATCAGCGGCACCGGAGAATTGCGCCCCGAACATCCGCCCCTAGCTAAATTCTTCATCGTCGCCGGCGAATATATCTTCAACGGATTTAAAACCCCCGAACACGACACCGGCGTCAAGACCTATCAATATATTGGAGCCGATAGCACCACAGACCTCACTTTCGATGTCAGCGACGCTTCTGTGATCAATGTCGGCGCCACTATCAGAATTGACGGGGAACAGATGGAAGTCACGGGCACCGACCCGGGACAGAATCAAATCGTTGTCCGGCGCGGCACCGGCGGCTCTACGGTCACCACTCACAACATGCTGCAGAAAATTTATGTCTTCACCGATAACGCTTTCGGTTGGCGCTTCTTTTCGATTATCTTCGGTACGCTCGGTATCATCATTTTCTATTTTATTTGCACCAAACTGAATTTTTCCTGGAAGATCACCATGGTGGCCACTTTCCTCTTCGCTTTCGAAGATATGACTTTTATTCATTCCGGTCTGGCTTTGCTCGATGTCTATATGGTCACCTTTATGCTGGCCGCAATATTGTGTTATCTGGACGAGAATTACATCTGGATGGG
>PMMG01000061.1 GCA_003162335.1 Dehalococcoidia bacterium | reverse complement strand
ATCGACAAATTAATAACAAGAGGGATTGCTAAACTGGAGCACGTTTGTAACTATATAATAAGCACGCGTGTTACGGTAGAACAAATACAAACACGTCATCGGACCGATAATCCCTACCGGATTCTTGTAGAAATTAGTATCCGCGACCGCCCGGATATAGTTGTAGAACGATTGTCAAATAAAATAAAAAAAGCTGTAGACGATCCTGACCAAGTCAATAGCCGTCCTGCACGTAAACGAAACGCAAGACAAGAGGCGTTGCCGGCTTTCATAATCAGCACGTTTGATTCGGCACGGCGTGAACTGGAAAAGGTAATTGATAAACAACGGGGTGCGGTGAAGGTCCATCCGCTACAACGAGCACAAGCCACAGTGGAAAAGATTTTCCGTGACCAAGAGTATGGTTTCCTTCGGGCCTCGGATGGTCAATCGGTTTATTTTAATCGAAACAGTGTGCTGCATGATCAATGGGAACATCTCAAAGTCGGCACCGCTGTTCATTATACTCAAGAGGTTGGAGACAAAGGTCTTCAAGCCAGTATCGTAGAACCTGTGGAAATACGCAGTGCAGCTGAGATGCATGGTTCACTTCATGATTCGGTCATCGAATCATAGGAACATCAACTCGGGATAAAAAATCAATATCCCAGGCTGTTTCCTGTTCGTTTTTATTACATTGCAACGGAGAATTGAATGGCAAACCGTTTGGCAAAGGAAAAAAGTCCCTATCTACTACAGCATGCCGATAATCCGGTAGACTGGTATCCCTGGGGACTGGAGGCTTTTCAGAAAGCTGCCAAAGAAAATAGACCCATTTTTCTATCTATCGGTTATTCAACATGCCACTGGTGCCACGTTATGGCGCATGAGTCATTTCAGGATTCCCAGGTAGCAAACCTGATGAACAATACTTTCATTTCAATAAAAGTGGATCGAGAGGAGCGCCCTGATATCGACATGCTCTACATGTCCGTCTGTCAAATGATGACCGGAAGCGGGGGATGGCCGCTGACCATTATAATGACTCCGGGGAAAAAGCCGTTCTTTGCAGGAACCTATATACCTCGTGAGACCAGATTCGGACGACAAGGAATGCTAGAACTCATTCCGAGTATCAAGGAGATCTGGGAAACACGAAAGGGTGAAGTCATGGATTCCGCGGGTCAGATTACGGCAGCTTTACAAAACGCCGCCTTGCAGGAGCCGGGCGAAAAACTGGATGAAGCAATACTGCATCTTGCCTATGAACAGCTTAAAGACAGGTTTGATGAGAAATCTGGGGGATTTGGCAGAGCACCAAAATTCCCGACACCACATAACGTTCTTTTTCTGCTCCGTCATTGGAAGCGGACAAATAATGGAGAAGCCCTGGCCATGGTTGAAAAAACACTACAAGCAATGCGGTGCGGCGGTATTTATGACCAGATAGGATTTGGTTTTCATCGATATTCCACAGACAGGCACTGGCTGGTACCGCATTTTGAAAAAATGCTTTACGACCAGGCTTTACTCGCGATGGCATACCTGGAAACTTTTCAGGCAACCGGGAATGAAGAATATGCCGGAACTGCGCGTGAAATTTTTACCTACGTACTTCGGGACATGACTGCTGGTGATGGGGGGTTTTACTCGGCAGAAGACGCCGACAGTGAGGGAAGAGAAGGGAAGTTTTATCTTTGGACCTATGATGAAATGAAACAGATGCTGACTCCGAAGGAAACGGAATTTGCTTTCAAAGTCTACAATGTCCAAGAAAACGGTAATTTTAGCGAGGAAACATCAGCCAACAATGAAGAGAAAAACATCCTGCATTTGAGCAAATCCATAAGCGAATCCGCATCTGAATTTAACATGACCGCGCCCGAATTTCGGAAACGGCGGGAATCGGTAAGAAGGAAATTATTTGTATACAGGAACAAACGGATTCATCCGGCCAAAGATAGAAAAATCTTAACGGACTGGAATGGTCTAATGATTGCGGCATTGGCAATGGGAGCGAGGGTCCTGGACGAACAATCCTATGCCGATGCTGCCAAACGTGCAGTTGGTTTCATCTTTAGTTCTGTTCGTTCCTCTAAAGGGCAGTTCAGGCACCGTTATTGCGATGGTGAATATGCAGTTGCCGCTAATCTGGATGATTATACTTTTTTCATTCAGGGATTGCTGGAATTATATGAAACAACCTTCGACATCGATTATCTTAAAAATGCTCTGAAATTAAATGAATATTTGTTAAGACATTTTTGGGATGACAAAAATGGCGGTTTCTTCTTCACTTCGGACGATGCCGAAAGCTTGCTGGTACGTCAAAAAGAAATTTATGATGGAGCCATTCCTTCAGGGAATTCGATAGCCATGCTGAATCTGCTTCGTTTGGGACGGATGACCGCCAATTCCGAACTGGAACAAAAAGCATCCGAAATCGGCCGCGCATTTTTTAATAATATAGGAAAGTCTCCAGCGGAATATACTCAGCTTATGATAGCGGTCGATTTCTCCGTTGGACCATCATATGAAGTAGTGATTGCCGGAGACGTCCAAGGTGAAGATACGAAGAAGATGCTGCACGTAATCGGGAGTAAATTTATACCTGATAAAATAGTGATATTTCTTCCTTCAGGCGCTGACCTTTCAGAAATAATGAGTATTGCGCCTTTTACAAGGCACCAACTTACCGTTGATAATAAAGCTACGGCCTATATTTGTGTCAACTACAATTGTAAACTCCCTACGACAGATATCGATAATATGCTATCGTTGCTCAACTCTAGATAATGTCAAATTTTTAGTTATAGTTTAAGGAATGGTTTAAAGGCTTGAAACGGGCTATTTACTAATCCATTAAATTGTAAACTCACATTTAGTCATGTTGTTAGATCAGGAATCTTCATCCGGACAATTACTACGATAATAATGGACTCCATATGTATGGTCATTAAAAACTAGAAAGTCACATCTTTTTGTTATCACAAACTAGCAACAATAACGTAGTGAT
>PMMG01000127.1:29899-31040 GCA_003162335.1 Dehalococcoidia bacterium | reverse complement strand
TTTTCCGGACTATCCATCATTTGACTCCTTTGCAGGAGGTACACGACGATTACGCATATTCTGTAAAATGAAAACGATGAAGAAAATTGTGATGGCAACCAGGATTATCGAAGCACCTGCAGCGAAGTTAAAATGATAACTGATAAGTAAACCGAAGTACATTGACATTGAACCGAAGAGAACCGCCCATGCCATCATCGCTTCTATTCTCTTAGCGAGGAGTGCCCCGGCGCCGGCAGGTGCAATAAGCAATCCGAAAACCAGTAGAGTACCCACGGTCTGGAAAGAGACAATTACGGTCAGCGCAATCATGAAGAGCATAATATTATGATAAAGAGTGACCGAAAACCCGGCAACCTCCGCTTGCTCAGGGTCAAAACTGAGCAGTAAGAACGGGCGAGCGCAGATAACGGCGATAATGGCAATAACAATTGTTCCTATTAGTTGAATCAGGATTGCCTGCATCCCGATACCCAGAATTTCACCGAACAGAATACTGGTAAGGTCACCACTGAAAGAGTTGGAACGAGAGACAATCACCACCCCAAGGGCCAACATACCTATAAACAGAAGCCCAATTGCGGTGTCTGAAGATAACCGGGAGCGCTTCGTAATCAAGGTGATGCCACCGATCATAAGCGCTGCGCCGATGGCAGCTCCGATGATACCTGAAAATCCTGCCAGAATCGATACAGCGATCCCGGGTAAAACCCCGTGGGCAAGCGCGTCACCAATAAAGGCTAACCCTCTTAAAATAACGAAAGTTCCAGCGATTGCGCAGGCAACAGAAACCAGAACCCCTGCGATAAGTGCATGGGACATGAAGGCATTGGATGAAAATGGCGTTACAAATAAGTCCATAAATTCCCTATTTTAAAGCATTGGTAATGACACTTGCGATATTCCTCATAAAAGTGAAATAGGAACCATCATCAGGCAAAGCATGAGTAGTGAGTTCTACAACTTTTACTCCGGTCTCGTCACCAATCGCTTTGGACACAGCCGGTGACGTGCCCAGTTCCGTGAATATCGCTTTGACCTGGTTATCTATGATGGCTGTTTTGAGAGCAGCTAGATCCGCTGCCGAGACTTCTGCCTGTGAAGATATGCTGGGGACAATTACACCGACCAGCTTAAAACC
>PMMG01000127.1:0-29769 GCA_003162335.1 Dehalococcoidia bacterium | reverse complement strand
CCGTTATCTCGCGCCACCTGCAACGTCTTTTGCATGCCTCCTTCCAACCCCAGTCCATTTTCAATGACGAGGTCTGCTTTGTTAATCATCTCGATATCCTTAGCAGAAGGCTCCCATTCATGTGGGTCCAGCCCGTTGGGTATAGCGACAGTTACATTAGCTTTATCTCCAACCAGGTCTTTTACAATAGAACCTAAAACCGAATACGTAACGATAATCGATTTCTTGCCGATATTGCGTGTAGCAGTTTTTGTTTGACAGGCCGTTGTCCCGATAAGAATCGATGCCAAAATTACCGCAAAAATAAAAAACTTGAGTTTCATATCAGCTCCTTTCTTGCGGATTATAATGATAATGATAACGCACTATCATTTATAAGTCAAGACGGAAAAGGATAGCAAAGAAAAAATATCGGTGCTACAATATTGATAATTGATTATTGTTTTCGAGAAATTGAAAGATGATTAGGTTTACCCAACAAGGGAATGCCATTCGCCAGGTTTTGCAAAATGCCGGGAGACCGTTATCCCCCCAGGAAATATTTGATATAGCCCAGCGGAAGGTTTCCGGATTAGGTATTGCAACAGTATATCGGAACTTGAAAGTTTTGCAGAAAGATGGATCTGTCGTGGCCGTTGACTTACCTGGCCAGCCGCCGAGATGGGAAATATCCCCTGAAAGCCATCACCATCATTTTCTTTGTAATAAATGTGATAAGTTGTTCGAGATAAACGCATGTCCGGATGATCTCAAACATTTATTACCTGACGGCTACACATTGGAAAGCCATGATATCTTGCTCCGCGGACGATGTAAAGGTTGTTCGGTGGAATAGTTTCTCAAGTTAGCTGAATATTTGTCTGAATCATCATATGTTATAACTGCAAGTAGTTTGATATTCATGTTACAGTATTTAACGTTAGGAAAGAGATACGTGGATTGATTCAACCCAAGGTCATTCAAATCCCCGTCAAGAAGAAATCTGAATGTGCACCGATTTCTCATTCTGTGCGCGTGTCAGGGTGAGGGAGAACAAATAATCTTTCCAATTATCCTATAATATACTTTTTCACCACATCGATGGTTTGAATTGCATCTCCGGTTGCCTGCGCTTTCTGCAGTTCAGACTTATGCGCGTAAATGAGCAGCGCCTTTTTCATGATGTTGGCAAAGAATTCGCGGGATTGTGCCATTGATTTCACCGGGTCGGTGCGGTAGGTGAATTGGTCCTCTCCGAACCAGCCCTGGTAACCCGTATCGATCGTTGCGTAGCAGAAATCGGTGAACCGCCAGATATCACCGGTTCCGGCAATCCTGTCTTCATCGTTGGAATGCGTCTTCGAATCGTTCAGGTGGAAATTTACCACCTCCACGCCGGCTCTTTTTGCAGTGTAAAGCATTGATGCAGGCTCGACGGCATACATCTGTTCGTGGCCGTAATCTACCGCGATGCCCATATTNNGTCACCATGTTGCCTTCCCGCGGCTCGTGCAACTTGGCTTCGATGCCGAAGCGCAAACCCAGCGATTTGGCCTTTTTATTGATCGCAATACAACCGTCGATGAATCTATCCAGCAACTGCCCGTAATTGACTTCGAAGTTATAATCCCATCCGTCCGAACCAGGCCATAATGCCACGGTAGAACAGCCGATTTCCTTGGCTACATCGCAGCCCATCAGCGCAAATTGCAGCGCTTCTTCGCGGATCGATTTGTTGGCGTTGGTAATTCCACCAAGTTTCCATTTGGCATCGGAGAACAGGTCGGTGTTCATGTTCGTCGGTGTCAATTTATATTTTTTCAGCGCAGCTTTGATTTGCGCAATCTTGTTTTTATCCACAACCAGGCTGGTGCTGATGAACTGGGAATCGTGGAATTCACAGCCTTTGATCCCTGCCTTGGTCACACGGTCCATTTTAGCTACGAGATCGTCGTCCAGCCCGGGGTTGTAACCTGTCCCCACAAAACGGTCGTTAAAGCTACCGGCAGCCCACAATCCGGCAGCGAAACTGATTTGGAAATCGGTAAAAAACCGGTCGATGATTTCGCCTTCGAGATAGCCTTTGTAGGTGTTTTCCAGTTTTTTCAACGCGGCTGCGGTAACTTTCATCGGTTTTCTCCTTTGCTGTGATTAAATAAAATATGCGGGAATAATGTTTATCTTACCATTTTTTATACTGGTCGGCGTTTTTCCGGAATTCCTTCATCTGGCCGCCCAGTGTGCGGGAATAATAAATGACCAGCGCCGATTCTTCCAGGCAGGAGACCCATTGGTAGGCTTCTTCCAGCACCTGCCCGATAGCGAAACAGCCGTGCCCGCGCACCATCGTGATCTTGTATTTTTGCAAAGATTCCGCCACGATACCGGCCATTGCCGTGCCGGAGGCGATCTCCGATGCAATCACCGGTACCTTGTGTAAAAGATAGGAGCCTTCATTATCGATCGGGATGATCTCATCCTCGAATAACGAAAGCGCCACTGCAACCTTGGGGTGTGCGTGCACGATTGCCAACCCGGAAGTCTGCATATAGATCGTGCGGTGCACCGGCGTCTCCGAAGACGCCAGCATGATGCCGCTGTCGTTATCGAACAGACCTGTCTCGACAACGTCTTCCTCGGTGATTTGGCCTAACTGCGAACCACGATGTGTAATTAACACCCGGTCGCCCATGCGCACGCTCATATTGCCGCCGTGAGAACTTACCAAACCGGAAAGAAACAGATCGCGCCCGATGCGCTGAAATTCTTCCAACATACTCATACTATGCCTCCAGACCCAGCTGCTTCAGTTTTTCCTTTTTGGGCACGCCGTTGGCATCCCAACCGCGGTAACGGTAGTATTCTTCCAGCTGGGGAGCCAGTTTTACCACCCGGCCTTTCGCCGGTCCGTCTTTTAACGGCTCTTCCATCAGTCGTTTGGGCAGCGTATCGTCTTTACTGGTGAAGCCCTCCCGCAAATTGTACAGCCGCTCCAGGTTCCAGATGCGTTCTCCGGCATGATGCAGATTCTGCGGAACAAACTCGATCCCTGTAATTGCCGTCATCATACGTGCCAGCAGCTCATCGCTGACCGCAAATCCGGCAAACTTACACACGCCTAACGAGTCAAAAGCGGCAGAAATATGTTGATGATAAATTAACAGTCCGACCGTGCCCGTAGCGCCGGAATGGTCGACGATTTTCGGCACGCCCAGCATTTCCGGCCCGAGCATATTCCCGCGCAGGTGGCAGCCGCCGCGGTTGGATGTGGCAAAAGACAATCCCTGCACACCCATTGCCCGCGGTTCATAGGCCGGGAATTCCATACTTTTCGCTTGCATCGCGAATTCTTTCGCGCCGTGTTTTTCAGCCATTCGCCGTGAACCTTCGGCCAGCGCATCGCCGTGATTACGCCGGTAGGCAATATCCCCGACTGCTTTCAGCATCGATTTCGCATCGCCGAATCGTACGCCCTCGTCTGCTATCCCCCGTTTTTCCAGCTCCATCGCGCAGCCGATGGTGACGCCCGTGGAAATGGTATCCAGGCCGAGCCGGTTGCACAGGTAATTGGCGTCGGCAATTGCCTCGAGGTCGTGAATGCCGCACTCCGGTCCTAACGCCCACAATGATTCATATTCCGGCCCTTCGCCGGTGCCGTTAGCGGTCTTCGTCTCGCGCTTGCATCCGATGGGACAGCCCCAGCAGGCTTTTTGCTTGATGAATAGCTTTTCGCGCAGCATTTCGCCGGAAATGTCATTTAAATGTTCAAAAATAGACTCGGTAAAATTGTAGCTTGGGAAGGCGCCCATCATATCCATGACGCGCACCAGGGCGGAAGTGCCGTAGGTCGGCAGACCGATGGAGGTGATCGGGCTTTGTTTGATTACTTTACGAGCTTCGTAGACGATAAAATCGAGGGTTTCCTGGTCGGCGGCGATCTGTTTGCTCTCACCGCTGGTGACCACGGCCTTGAGGTTTTTGGAACCCATCACCGCGCCTACCCCGCCGCGCCCGACTGCCTTCGACTTATCGTTGATGACTGCCGCGAAACGTACCAGGTTCTCCCCGGCCGGCCCGATACAGGCAACACTCGCGGTCAATGGGTTAGCCGCCTGCCCCAGTAAGATATCGGTGGTCTCATTGACATCCTTGCCCCATAACTGACCGGCATCCTGTATTTTGATGCCTTTCTCATCCACAATAATGCAGACTGGTTTCGCGGCTTTACCGGAAATGATCAGAGCATCGTAACCGGCGTCTTTCAAACGTAAACCGGCTTTTCCCCCGCAGTTGGAATCTAATATCGTGCCGGTTAACGGCGATTTCGTGGTGACGCTGAAACGGCTGCTGCTTGGCGCCTTTGTGCCGGTGAGTGGACCGGTCGTAAAGATGAGAAGGTTATCCGGGCTATAAGGTTCCACCGAAGGCCCCACTTCATCATAAAGAATACGCGCTCCCAAACCCCTCCCCCCTAAATAGTCAACCGCTGTTTTTTGCGGTAAATCCTCGACGCTAATTTTGCCTGTGCTCAGATTAATGCGGGCTATTTTACCTACCCAACCACCCATTAGATTCACCCCTTATTTGTTGTCTTTTCGAATTTGATACTAGCATATAAACCTTGACATTATCCAATTATGTATTTTAACATATGGTCAGACGGTCTGACCAGAGGCTAAAATTGGCAGGAGCTTAACATAATAGAGATAAACCCCATTAATACCAAGCGAATATACCAATCGGTCATCGAGCAATTTACCGCATTGATCCAAAGCGGTCAGTTGAAGATCGGGGATCAGCTGCCGCCGGAAAGAGTGCTGGCAGAGCAGTTCAAAGTCAGCCGCCAATCTCTGCGTGAGGCTTTCCGGGTGATGGAAGTCATCGGTATTATTGAAGTCCGTCCCGCCGGCACTTTTGTGACACAATTGAATGTCGGGAATTTTATGATTACGATTGCGCCGCTGTTCATGCTGACCAGTAATACCGAGCAGGATCTGCTAGAATTCCGCCGTTTGCTGGAGACTGAGGCTGTGCGCTTAGCTGCGGAAAAACAGATTCAACCGGCCATTAACCGGCTGCACGAAGCGGTGGCACTGATGCGGCAGTCGATGCTGCAGGATAATCCGAAAATAGGTGTGGAAGCGGATGTGCTTTTCCACAAGGCAATTTTCCAGTGTTCGGACAATTATGTCTTAATGCAGGCTGCCGAGTGTGTTTCGTACCTGCTGGAGAATTCGGTGCGGATGAACCGGGCGCAAATTCTGAAAAATACCGCGCAGGCAGAGATATTATTGGAGCAGCATCAGCGCATCCTGGAAACTATCCAGCAGGGTGATGCAGTGCTGGCCTTCGCGGCAATGGCCGACCATCTGCAGTATGTCAAGAAATCCCTGGCCAAACCGGATTGACGCCCGATTGAGATCGGGGGTAAGGAAAGATAGACATGGCAATAATCGAAATACCCTACGGCCGCGAACACTTAAAACTAAGCGTGAAGAAAGAACAGCTCAAGGCCGTGCTGGAACCGGGAAAACAATCGATCAAGCATGTAGAATCGGAACAGGAGATTGTGCGCCGCGCTTTAGCTGTGCCGATCGAATCAAAGCCATTGGCGGAACTGGCTGCCAAAGCTAAAAATGTTCTTTTAATTACCAGCGACCATACACGGCCGCTGCCAAGCGCAATCACATTGCCGATCTATCTCGAGGAAATCCGGCGTAATAATCCAGACGTCAAGATTAAAATACTGGTGGCAACCGGCTTTCACCGCCTGACCAGACCGGAAGAATTGATCAGCAAATTCGGTGCGGAACTGTGCCGGAAAGAAAATATCATTGTGCACGATTCCCGCGATAAAAAGCACCTCGTTTTTAAAGGTAAATTACCTTCCGGCGGCGAGTTGTGGGTCAATGACCTGGTGGATTGGGCGGACATGATCGTATCGGAGGGATTTATCGAACCGCACTTTTTTGCCGGTTTTTCCGGCGGGCGTAAAAGCGTGCTGCCCGGGATAGCCGGGACGGAAACCGTGCTGGCCAACCATTGCGCCCGTTTTATCGCCGACGAACATGCCCGTACGGGCAATCTGGAGCACAATCCTTTACATAAAGATATGTTATTTGCGGCGGAAAAAGTCGGCTTGGCCTTTATTCTGAACGTGGCGCTGGATGCTGACAAGAAGATAATCAATGCATTTTCCGGTCATCCGGACGCGGCGCACCGGCAGGGTTGTGCCTGGGTTAAAAACCGGGGAGTCGTGAAACGCCAGATCGGCGATATTGTGATCACCTCAAACGGAGGATATCCGCTCGACCAGAATATTTATCAATCCGTGAAAGGGATGACCTCTGCCGAAGCTTGTGTGCGGGAAGGCGGCGTGATCATCATGGTGGCGGCCTGCGAAGACGGTCACGGCGGCGAGGCTTTTTACCGCTGGTTTACCGAAGCTAAAACCCCGCAGGAAGTGACGGCCAGGATTGCCAAAATCGCGCAAAAAGATACGTTACCGGACCAGTGGGAAGCGCAGATCCTGGCTCGCGTGTTAACCAAATGCACCGTGATCATGGTCACTAACCGCTGCGACCCCGATATTGTCTGCGGGATGCAAATGCTGCAAGCCCCCGACATCGAGACGGCGCTCAAGATGGCGAAAACCCGGGTGGGCGATAAAGCGGAAATCGTGGTGATCCCGGACGGCGTTTCGGTGATTGTGACGGATTAAGTTTTGAATTGTGAGTCCGAATCCGGTATGCGCTACCAACTACTAACATTGTGCCTGAGTTCAGTCATTTGCCATTATAGGTTAACTACAAATATTTCCGCTTTCATAAATACGGGACGATCACCGTTTATATTTTCTATTAAGTAAAAACTACTACGGCGTGAATGCCTTAAGGGTGTATGACCTGGTATATTTGAGTGCCCAATATGGCGACATCATTTGGAACAATAGTTTTTACCAATACACCATTTTTTTGGATATCAGAAATAAGTTCTCTGATATTCTGTCCTGAGCTGGTAATACCTAACAAAGAAAATGGATCGATTACCACATAATCTACGCCTTCATCTACAAGTGACTGGAAATATTTATCAGGTGACCCATCGATAGTAATTATTTTACCGAAGGTATCAAATTCCAGCGCAGAATTTAAATTCGTTGCAAGCGCCGGAATAATCGGGTCAATGGCATATATTTTTTTTGCCTTAACGCTTTCCAGATAAGCTATTGTTTCTTTATAGGTTTGCTCTTCATAAGTCAGATTTGTTGAATTTAGAAAATTGTAATCCATCCTCAGAATAATCGTGCTTCCCAGAAAAAATATCAATAATAAACAAGCGACAATAAACGTGATGTTAGAGCGTAAAGAATGAANNGTTTCGCCAATGGGATTAAAAAACGAACACAGAATAAGGGATATCAAACCAGTCACCAGAAAGAAAATATCGGATTTGGAACGTTTCTTTTTAAATAGAAGTACAATAAATAATACTATACATAGCAACACACAAAGGGTTGATATCGTTTCTGCAAAGGTACCCCTGGAAAAAGCAAGAATCTGATGTATTCCGGGAGAAAGCCTTGCCAGTTTAAGGCTAATTGTTTCGAACCGGTTTCCGACCCGGTAACCAAGTTGACTGAATAGTGTCTGGTCAAAGAACAGGCGCGGCGTTTTAATGATGAAATAACCGGTAACCATAAGAAACCCTGCAATGATTCCGGCAATTAATATCCAGAATTCGCGTTTTAGTAATCCCCCAAAATACGAGCTGACTTTTCTCCAGTTCCAATCTGTCGAAATAATGGCGATGGCTGCAACAAAACCTGCCACAGCCGGGATAAAGGTATATTTGGTCGCAACGGCCAATCCCAGACATAATCCGCTGAACAGCAGATGTCCTCCATTTTTCTTCGATTGAATATAGGTGCCGGCAAAATAAAGGCCTGCTAAAACCAGAAATATCCCCAATGGTTCCTGAACAGCCCGATACCACGATGAGTAAAACTCAGGAAATATCACAAATAAAAAAGCAGCGATTAATGCCGCCGTGGAATTATACAGCTTCTTGACGATAAAATATACTAATATGACGCATGCTATTGATAACAGAACCGAAAAATATCTTCCATAGAAAAAGTTATAGCCGAAAACTTTGTAAATTGCTGATAATACCAAATCATAAAAAGGAGGATGAACCAGAGTGAAATCTTTATAGGGCATGAATCCCTGGGCGATGAAACGCCCTCCCATTGAATAGGCTCCCTCATCATAATCATTAATCCAAAGAAACAAATGAGGTAATTTCCAGAGCCTGAGGTATGCATCGAACAGGATGATTGCGGATAAAAAAAAAGCGGGTTTCTTGATTCTTGCTAACATAAGAATGCATTATACCACATTATGGAATTTGTAAATAATTAATCTACTCAATAAGAGGATGATTAAATGTTGCGCATTAACACACACCATTATCGGCAGGATAAATCATTATAACTGGAAAAGCGCGGAATAGCTTTCCGTTTATCTGACCGAGGCGTATTCAGCATGACAATGCCTGTCACTTTGCTTCATTTTTAATGACTGCTTCGATCATGGTAATAAGCGGTGGCAACTCCGCCGTAACGGTTTTCCAGACAAGGTCGTTATTGACATCGAAATAGCCGTGAATGACGCGATTGCGCATATTAGCCATCTGCCGCCAGGCAATATCAGGGTAACGGTTGCGCAGATTTTCGGAGATACCCCATGCCGCTTCCCCGATGATTTCCAATAAACGGATGAGAGCGAGGCCGAGCAATTCATCATTATCAAGGTCGACCCGTTTCCTGTTTTTGGTGTGGCGCACAGTGCGCTGCGCGGCTTCGAGAATGTGCTGCAGTCGGGAGGCATCATCGATTACCGGCATAGAACTACAGCCTCTTTAAGCACCCGATTGCGGAATTGTTTGCTCAAGTCCTGTGATGTACGCAGGTCGACCTTCCGCCCTCCGGTTAATTCCGAGAGTTCTTCTTCCATACTGCCGAGTGTCAGGAATCCGGGTGTCTTCCCGGGTTGGAATTCGACCAGCACATCGATATCGCTTTCCGGTTTGTAGTCGTCTCGTAATATTGAGCCGAAGAGAGACAAAGTCCGAATATGATTTTGCCGGCAAAAGGCTGCTAGTTTTCGCTTATCAACATGCAGACGCTGATTCAGACGATCTATTATGGATTTTGGTTTCAACGATGTCAGCGAGATCATTTGCGTCATCAGTGCTTTGATTTCATTGAACACCGGCGATTTTTGATTGGCCTGGTAATATTTTTGTTTGCCTTCGATGGTCGAAATTACAATGCCAATCTTTTCCAGCCTTGCCAGTTCACGGCTGACGTTAGTCGAGTCTTCAGCAATAAGCGCGGTTAGCTGACGCACGTAAAAATGGTTATCCGGATGGGTGAATAAGTATCCTAATACCTTTACCCGGAGCCTTGAACCGAAGATTTGTTCCAACATCTGTCTACCTCATTGTTGCAGTAATATATACTGCTAATAAAGTATTTTATACTGCAAGTGGAGGAGATGTCAAGACGGGCGATATGTGAATAACTGAATATTGTTTTTAAACCAGTCACTCTCTTAGGATCAGAACATGGGTTTAGTGAACGACAGGTGAGGTATCCGCCGGAGGTGTATTCAGCATGACAATACTTGTCACTTCGCATCCGGATTGAGGCTGGTCACCTGGCGGTAAGCGTTGACGGCTTCGTCGTGTCTGCCCAAATCATCAAGGGTCATACCCAGATTTTTCCAGGCTTTTGTGAACTGCGGATCAGCCTGCACTGCGTGCTGAAAAGCCTGGGCAGCATCCTGTTTCCTTTCAATTTTAATCAACGCCATACCCCGATCGAACCAGGCTGCGGCATTCTCGGGGTCTAATTCTGTTGCCCGTACAAAAGCGCGCAATGCATCTCTGTATTTACCTGACTTAAGCAGAGCATTACCCTTATCGTGCCACGCGACCGAGTTGTTTGGATCGATCCTGATCGCGGCGTCAAATGCCTGGACACTTTCATCGAATAAGTCCATGTCCATTAGAGCGCTGCCTTTATTGCACCAGGCTCTGATGTATCCGGCATCAGATCGCACAGCGGAATCATAGGCTTTGAGCGCCTCTTCATATCTCGTCAATGCGCGGAAAACATCACCCTTGTTGCTCCATGCCTCCGCGTCGGAAGGATCCAGCTGAGTGGCTTCATCATAGGCTTTGAGCGCCGGTTTGTATCTACCGAGTTTTTGCAGCGCGTCTCCTTTTTTAGTCCAAACTTTTCCGGCAGCCGGGTTTAGAGCCAACGCCTGGTCGAAAGCAATAATTGATTCGTCAAATTTACCCAGCAAATACAGAGCGACTCCCTTGTTGTACCAGGCATTGGGGTCATCAGGATTAATGGCGATAACTTTTTCAATCGCAATAAGGGCATTTTCCGGCTGATTCAATTTATTCAGGATAATTCCTTTATTCAGCCATGCTGCGGCAATAACCGGGTTGTTTTGAAGGGCCGTATCATAGGCGCTAACTGCCTCACCGTAGCGATCCAGGGCGTACAAAGCATCTCCTTTCCTGGCCCATGCCTCGGCTGATTGGGGAACTATTCTGATCGCCTGCTCGTAAGCCATGATAGCCTTTTCATACTCATTGGAATTAAAAAGAACCAGCCCTTTTGCCAACCATTCATCCGCTAAAGTAGCCTGTGTCATCTTATCTCCTTATAATTTTGGGGAATAAAAATTTTAGGAACGCCTTTTAACCGGTGTCTGGCGACATGAAAGCTCCCGATCACTTATGTGTTAAACGGATATGGACCTGGTTTTGTTACAACTATTGTTGTCTCACTATACCATTTTTATACGCAATATCAAAATGAGCCAAAGGGGTCATTATTAATATCCTTTTATGACTTACGGTACCCTCCGGAAAGTTGAATAATGATGTTGTCAGAATTAAAAGGATAAAAAAGATGTATACGTCATTAGAAGAAACAAAAACAAATATCATTTCAACCGGTCATCCGGAGATCGACAAAAAACTGGGTGGGGGAGTGCCGATGGGCTCCCTGACACTCGTCGAAGGCCAATCCGACGCGGGGAAGTCGGTGCTTTGCCAGCAATTGATATGGGGTTCGCTCAAGAACGGACACAAAGTGCTGGTCTTTACGTCCGAGAATTCCGCCAGGAGTTTATTAAGCCAGATGGATAGTCTGGGTTTATTCGTTTTAGACTACATGCTGCTCGGTAATCTGAAGGTCTACAGCATGAAACCGTCAGAAATCGGGTTGAATTCAAGCAAGACATTCGAAACGATCCTGAAGACGATCGACAAAAATCGCGGTTATCAGCTGATCGTTTTAGATTCCCTGACGCCGATCATCTCCGGCACTAATGACAGTGAACTGTTAAACTATTTTGAACAATGTAAAATATTCTGCGACCAGGAAATAACGATTCTGAACGTTATTCACACCAATGCGGTGAATAATAATATTCTGATCCGTTTGCGCTCGGCCTGCGATGCGCACCTGAAGCTCACCTTAGAGAAAATCGGCGATAAACTCGTAAAAACGCTGGAGGTTGCCAAGGTGAGAGGCGCAATCGATAACACCGGCAACATTGTGACGTTTGAAGTGGAACCCGAAATCGGAATGAAGATTATGCCGCTGCGCAGGGCGTTTGCATAGAAATTATGTCTAATTTCAATAAAATAACCGGAGGAAATCAGTTTCCAGAAAATCCAGGACTTTTCGGTTGAAAGCTTCTTTGTTTTCCGCGATCAATGAATGGGAACCGCCATCGATCTCCGTTATTTTGGCATCCGGTATTAATTGAGCGATTTGTGCTGAAGAGCTTGGCTTGGTAATCCTGTCAGCGGTTCCCGTAATTACCAGAGTCGGAGAAGAAATAAGATACAGCCGATCAGCGGTGAAGTGGTTTACATCAGCTTCTTTTTGAGCGATAAGCCCAATTGTATCAGTCTTGTTTTCTAATTTTGCGTGAATTGTATTTAAGATCGTAAAAACAATCCGGTTAACACTGTTGTTAAATGCCAGGCGAGTGACAGGCCCCGCCTTTCCTTTTAAGCGCAGATCTAATGCCCCGAATAACTCCGGAGTGTGTCCATTTAATAAATTGTCCTGACAACAAAAAGTCGATGCCAGTATCAGTTTATTAATCCTTTCCGGGTATTGGATTGCAAGTTCCTGAGCGATCATTCCTCCCAGAGAAAAACCGAGGATATGCGCTTTTTCTAATTTTAGAAAGTTCATCAACCCGATGACATCGTCCGCCATTATTTTTGTGGAATACGGCCCGCCAGGTTTATCTGATCTTCCGGCGCCCCGGTTATCAAATGTTATCACCCGGTAATGCCTGCTAAATGAGGGTGTTTGCAGCATCCAGTCGCACTTTGTATTTCCTAAACCGTGTATCATCACCAACGGTTCGCCCTGTCCTTCGACCTTATAACTGATGTTAATACCTTTGATTTTAACAATGGGCATCTTATGCCTCCGGTTTTTACCTGTTAGTTGTGATTTTATATCGGATACGTAATTTATCCTTGAATGGTGACCTCATAGAATTCCGTAGTGGCCGGTCCAGTGGCGAAAGGCGCCACCTTGGCAAATTGTGTCTGGTGATACTCTTTTTCATTAGCCTTCATCTCAGCTTCCGTATCCCACAGGGAAATAGTCATAACCTTGCCTGTGGCCCGGTCTGTCAAGAAGAGGTACTTTCGGGAGCCCTTCTGTTTCTTAAATGCCGGAATCACAGAATCCCGAATGATCTTGCTCACCTCATCGATCTTATCTGGCTGACCAGTTCCAAATGTTATTCTCGCGTACATTGTTTTCCTCCCCAATGGTTATTTAGAGTCTACAGGTAGTCTGAAAATTTAATTCTTTCTTATAGTATGGCTATTTCAAGCTAATTTATATTCGTCTATATCGGATCGTTCTTAGAGCCAGGATACTTCAGGTTTATTCCTTTCTATCCATTTTTTAAATTCATATTTGGGGTATCCAATGACCAGACAGCCATAGGCCTTATGATTCCTGGGAAGGCCGATCATCTGCTTGAGTGTCTTGTCCCGTTGACAGGCCATTAATACTAATCCTGAGTAAAACCCTCCTAATCCTAATGAATGGGTCATTAAAGTGGCATTTTGGACAGCTAATTGAACGCTGATATCCCCGAATATTGTTTTCTCATCAGCGTGGAATAATATCACTACCGGGGCGTTAAATAAAACATTGTCTTTGCCGTTTTTGAAATCAGCGATCATTTTTTCCATAAAGGGAACCGATTCCACAATACTGTCATATTGCTTCCCTGCTATCATTACCACCAGGGGTTTTATCAACGGATTACGTACCATATTAACTGTCCAGGACATTTGATTCGTTGTTGCTTGGGCCATTTCATTTAGTATTTTTTTATTCTCAATCACGATGTACTGTGTCGCCTGCATATTATGACCGGTTGGAGCCAGTCGTGCCGCATCGATAATCCGCTCAATCTGTTGTCTTTCAACAGGCTTATCCCGAAAGACACGAATCGATCTTCGCGCCCTTATCAGTTCTAAAACTTCTTCATTGGATGGTTGGTTTTTCTCATTAATTTGGTGTAAATAGTCCTGGGGAAATCCCGAATGGATAATCGCACCAGGGGGACAAATTGCGGAACAATGGCCGCAAGAAATACAAATGGCTAAATTGTGGACTTCAGGAACGGAACCTTCAGTCTCCTGGTTGTAAAGTCCGCAGGGGCAATCTTGAATGCACATACCGCATTTGATACATAAGTCTTCTTTAATAGTTATTGTTGGGACCATTTTAGCCTCCTGATATTGATTAAGTTTCCTACATTTATTTAATGCGTTACTACTTTATTTCGGCTTTCCCGGCATTAACCCGACTTGCTGCAGGAATGCCGCCATGTTCATGTAATAAGATTTCCGGATGATCTGACCACCCCGTAACTGGATGACCGTAGCCCCGCGTACTGAAAAGGTCTTACCTGTAGCCTTCATGCCCGGCGTACTGCTGTGGGCGAATGTCCCGGACATGATGACCTCAATCCCCATCCAGTCACCATCTCTAAAAATAGATCTAAATTCGACCTTTAAGTCGGGCATATCAACAAACATCGAGCTAAGGTAGTCGGTTACTTCTTTTTTACAGCGGTAGATAGTTCCTTGCGCCACATCATCATAAATTCCGTCATCGGTAAAAAAGGCAATAAGTTTATTTACATCGTGGGTATTCCAGGCTGATTTGTATTCATCTAAGTTATTAATCATATCCATTGCCGTAACACATCCTTCATTTTTAATTATTTATGTTTCAAGTGAGATGTATACCGGATATTTTACTGATATTTATTTGTAATTATGACCCCCTTTTTTACCTCCCTAAAACAAAAAACCGACCTATAAAAGATCGGTTTCACTATTAGCACCCTGCCATCCAAGTGCCCAATTACAGGTGGCAGTTCAAGGCTTCCTCAGATTTTGTTATGACATATTACTGGTTTCTAAGCGCAATAGACCCCCTGATCGGCAACTTTAAATGATATAAATACTATGAATATTCCTACGAACATTCATAAGTACAAAAAAGTTTAACATCGGGTTTTTAAAAAGTCAATGGGGTTTATCAAGCTTTTGTTAAGAAATTCAGAGGCGATTCATTGAAACTTACTCCTTCCAAACCAACAACATTGATACGAAATCGAGAGTGATAACATAGATTCCAGCACATTTCTTTCGTCAAGTATCTCGGTTGCGACCTGAGCTGGAATGGTTCCTTACACGCAGTTGCGGTATTTTAACAGCGGTGGTAGAATTGGCCTACCATTATACCCCGGCGGGAATAGCGAAAGCGAAAAAAGAGCGGAATAAGGAGGATTGATGGAAACACAAACTGAGAGTCACTATAAATACGAAAAATATGTGCCTGAGTATTACAACATCACGTCCAAGCTCATCGATGAAACAGTCGCGAAGGGGTTTGGGGACAAGGTACTGGTCTATTACAAAGACCAGACATACACGTACAAAGAAATGCAGAGCATGATCAACCGGGTGGGGAATGCGTTGTACATGTTAGGCGTGCACATGGAAGAAAAAGTGATGCTGGTAATGTACGATTCGCCGGAGGCAATGGCGAGTTTTTACGGAGCGATAAAAATCGGCGCGGTCCCGGTGCCGGTGAACTACATGTACACCGGCGATGACTTCCGGTATCTTCTGAATGACAGCCGTGCGCGGACTTTGATTGCCCACGAAGATTTCGTGGAAGAAATTGACGAATGGCGCGATAAGCTGCGGTACCTGGAAAATACCATCATTATCGGTAATAGAACAAAAGCTTACCAGATCGGTTTTCATGATATCGTCGATCGTTGTTCTAATAAGCTGGATGTGGCATGGACAACATACGAGGATGTCGGGATCTGGAACTATACCTCAGGCGTCACCGGCATTCCGAAAGCAGTGGTTCATTTGCAGCATGATGCTTTTACCGGTTTGGAAAATTACGCGAAAGGGATACTGGAACTGAATCAGAACGACATCCTGTTTTCGGCTTATAAGGTTTTTTCGGCATACGGCATGGGCAACAGTTTTATCTACCCGCCGGGAGTAGGCGCATCGGTGGTGCTGCTTGCAGACAAAACGAATGCGGAATCGGTACTGGCTGCAATCGATCAATACAAACCGACGGTGTTTTTCGGCGCGCCGCGGCTTTATTCCAGCATGATGGAAGTAATGAACAGCAAAAAGTATGATATTTCTTCGTTGCGGCTATGTATTTCGGCGCTTGAGCCGTTATCTAAAGAGGTTTACTTCGAATGGGAAAAGAGATTCGGCCAGCAGATACTGGACGGCATCGGCTCGACGGAACTGATGCACATTTTTATTTCTAACCGGCCAGGTGATGTGAAGCCGGGCAGTTCCGGAAAAATCGTGCCTGGTTATTATGCGAAAATTGTCGACGATAACGGTGTCGAAGTCCCGGACGGGGAAGTTGGCAATCTGTGGGTCAAAGGCGAATCGATGGCGGCGTTTTATTACGGTCAGCACGATAAGACCAAGAGCGTGATGCTGGGAGAATGGTTTAATACGAAAGACAGGTATTACCGCGATGCGGAAGGATACTATTACTATTACGGCAGAGGGGATGACATGCTGAAAGTGGGGGCCAGACAGATCTCACCGATGGAGGTTGAAGATATTCTGCGGGAACACCCGGCAGTCTCAGAAGTAGCGGTTATTGCCAAAGAGGATGAGAACGGCGTGGTAAAGCCGAAGGCCTATGTCGTATTGAAGGCAGGGTATGAACCTTCCGAAGAAATGGCAAAGGAAATTCAGAGTTACGCAAAAAAGAGCATTGCGGCTTACAAATATCCGGCGTGGGTGGAGTTTATCAATGAGCTGCCGAAGACGGCGACGGGTAAATTACAGAGGTACAAGCTGAGAGGGTAAGGGGTTTTAAAATTTCAAATACCAATAGCCAAATCCCAAATAATACCCGAATTGAAATTATTAAAGACAACTCTCTCCTGACCTGAGGCTGTCCGAAATCACCTGGATTGTCGGGTCAAGCCCGGTAATGACAATACATAATATTAGCTTCCTGTGAAACAGGAAGCTAATATTTACTAATATAATTTCGGACATGATCGCGATTAGTCCCACACGTCTATCTGTTTCCAAAAGTAAGTGCGGGAGAAAGCTATATTAATATTTTTAACAGTATACGTTTACGGGGTCATGGATACTTTGATGGAGTTTTCGAGGTGGTTTTCGGCAGTATCAATGGCCTTTTTCCAATCCTTCAGGGGGAAGTTGTGGGTGACGATCTTATCAGTTTTAACCAGACCCTCCGCGAGGTATTTAATGGCCATCGGATAAGCGTAAGCTCCCAGGTGGCCGCCGTAAATTTCCAATTCTTTGATATCGCTGATGATACTCCAATCGAGGCTGGTCTTTTCGGCAAAAACACCGAATTCCATTAACCGGCCGCCGCGGCGCAGCATATCGACGGCCTGGACAACGGCTTTCGGGCTGCCGCTGGCTTCCAGCACGACGTCGCAACCAATGCCGCCGGTGACTGATTTAACTTTGGCAACAACATCTTCCTTCATCGGGTTGATGCATAGATCGGCGCCGGTTTCTTTGGCAATAGCCAGCCGGTGTTCGTCAGTGTCGACGGCAATCAGCTGCATGGGATTTTTCAACCTGGCAGCCTGCAGCATGAGCAGGCCGATCGGGCCGCAGCCGGTTAACACGGCGGTATCGCCGAGCTGGATGTTGGCGCGTTCGACGCCGTGAATCCCGCAACCGAGGGGCTCGATAGTGACAGCGGCTCCCCAGGGGATGTGATTCGGGACTTTCCAGATGATGGATCCTTTGGGATATTTCATATATTCTGCCCAACCGCCGTTCGGGCCGGAGACGCCGGTAATGGCATGCACATCGCAGAGATTGTATCTGCCGCGTTTGCAGAAATAGCATTCGTTGCACGGGATAATAATTTCCATGATGGCTTTATCGCCGATTTTGAGACCGTATTTTTCTTTAGAACCCTTACCGAGTTCGACGACTTCACCGATAAACTCATGGCCGGCGACGATAGGAGCATGGTCATAGACCGTCTGGCTGAAATAGGCATTGCCGTGATAAATTTTAGGATCGGCAGCGCAGATACCAACCCGGCCGATTTTGACGACTATTTCTTCCTCACCGGCTTGCGGGTCGGGAACATCTTCATAGCGGAAATCACCTTTTCCATGGACAACAACAGCTTTCATTCTTTACCTCTTTATTTTGATTAGTTGTTAGATTTTTTCTTTGATTTAGTTTTTGATTTTGAATCATTTTCCATTGGGTGGGAACGGCGCCAGTACCACCAGAACACCAGAATCAACAGTACAGTGATGACGGCAGCCGCGATCAAAGAATATTCACGCAGCCGGTGGAGGGTGGTAACGCCCATGAAATCGGAGGGGCGTTTGACCAGATTAAAAAGCGGCTTAACGATAGCGGGCGGGCCGGACAACGTCCAGGTGGGAACAAGCAAAACGATCAACCAACCGGCCAATGCTAATAACAGTAAAATAACGAGTAAAGCAATCATTAGAGTCCTCTAGTCCGGGCTTCACCGGCATAAAAAGTATTGCGACAATGGCAATTTTATCACTGATGCTGAGTTGGACGCAACAACAATCAACCGAAAATACTCAATACTCAAGTATCAATAATCAACAAAAATACTAAATTCCGGAAGTTATCGAAACTCTTGTAAATAAATTCAAAAGAATAAATTGTAAAAGCTTTTTAGATTTTACTGGAAAGGAGCACTTTTTCTTTGGTCAGGTAACGGGAAAGGATGTAGGAAACAATCCCGCAAACGACGATCACTGCCAGAAAGATCAAGGCAAAAGAGATACCCAGTCCACTCAGTAGGTTCACGCCGAATAGCAGCACGAAAAAGACACCGGAGAAGACAAAATTGCCGATCCTGGGATTAGTAACGACTAACTGAATGTAAGTCACGATGGTAACAATGGAAAACAGCATTGCCGGGACAATCAGCAGAGTGGAAACAATTGCCCAGATCTCGGGGACGATGAAAGTGCCTGTCTTGGGCATAACGAACCAGAATTCCATAACAAGGAAGCTTAAGACAGCAATGGTGATACCGACCAGAAGACTGGGTAAAGTGACAGCAAGTGATTTTCCCAGCCAGATCTGGTTGATGCTGACCGGGGTGGCCATCAGGGATTCGATATTGCGCTTGGCTTTATCGACGATAACCGAATAATTGGCAAAGACGGAACAGACAAAAATGGAATACATCATCGGCAGGATATAGGCCAAACTGTTCAGGAAAATCCTGCTGTAGGTGATCGCCTGCTCTTTATCATAGTGTTTAACCGTATCGGAATAACTGGCAATATAGGTGAAAGTAAGGACAATCATGATCAAAATAACGAAATAGGTACTGCGGCTGCGAAACGCTTCGAGGATATCTTTTTTGGCAATAATCCAAATTTTGTTGTTCATGCTATTTCTGCTCCGATTCTTTGACGATCGCGGTATACATATCCTCCAGCGAGGCTTCCTGTTTCTTGACCTGTTCGATCTTTACGCCTCTGGTGGCAAATAATGTGACGATAGTGGAGACATCTACGGTTTTGCCGATGTTTAAGATTAATATACCGTCTTTTTGCTCGCGCACGCTGACGTCCGGCATGGTTTGCAATTCAACCAAGATAGTCTGAGGCACAGCTTCTGCGGTTTCGATGAGGAGACCGCCCTGTCCCATTTCGCGTTTAAATTGTTCAAGTTCGCCGTAAAGACGGATCTGCCCTTTATGGATGAGCGCGATGCGGTTGCAGATACGCTGGACTTCGTCCAGATTGTGCGAGCTTAACAGAATGGTTTTCTTTTCCTTGTGGATCATATCCAGCATCAACTGGCGGATTTCGATCTGGCCGGTCGGATCAACGCCGGCGGTGGGTTCATCCAGGACCAGCACTTCCGGGTCGGGGGCCATCGCCCGGGCGAGGGCTAAGCGCTGGCGCATGCCTTTGGAATATGTTGCCACCTTGTCTTTGCCTCTTTCTGCCAGCCCGACCTGTTTTAATACTTTATCTACTTTTTGTGAGGGCTGGGGAATATCATAGAGTCGGGCATAATATAACAAATTATCATAAGCGCTGAGGTTGTCATAAAGGCCGTCCGCTTCCAGCACGAAGCCGATTTTCTGGCGGACATTGTTCACCTGAACGTCCTGACCTAAAAGCGAGACCTTCCCGGAGGTGGCAGTCAGCAATCCGAGGATAATGCGGATGGTAGTAGTTTTACCGGCGCCATTCGGCCCCAGGTAGCCGAAAATATCGCCCTGTTTGACCGCCATGGTGACATCTTTCAGAATTTGCCGTTTGCCCAGCTCTTTATTAACATGCTCCAGACTGATAATATCGTACATAAAAGTCGTTTCCTTTTAGAGCTTCCTCGTTTAATCATACATTATTTACATGTTAATTTAACAGCTCTCAGAATGAAACAATAGTAATGAGAAGAACGTCGGGACGGGAGTAACGAGATGTGAGATTACAGCTGGAACGATAGATCTGACAGCGTTCATGTTCTATTCATATTGCTTCCGTATAATTACTTTAGTAGTAAGAGAGGAAGGGAATTATTGGGGGGTAAAAGATATGAAAATCAAAACTAAAAATATAATGCTGTTTTCTTCAGGCCTGGTCGTAACGGCAGTATTAGCCGTGGTTGCTGCCGGGTGTTCATCAGCGTCTTCAACGGTGACTTCAAATACAGTGCAGGCAACTACGCAGGCAACAGTTACCACAACCACCACACAATCTCAATCATTCCAGCGCCGCGGCGCAAACGGGACCATAGCAGCGGTGAATGGCAATATTTTGACAGTGACGACGACCCAGGGACAGGTAACGGTTAATGTTAATTCCAGTACGACTATCGATAAAACTGTGGCCGGCGCTGTCAGCGACCTCAGTCAAGGACAATTTGTGACCGTGGGGGGAGCGGCGGATAGTACCGGTAGCATCAGCGCAACTGAGATTATGATACAGCAGGGACAGCCGCCAGTATTGACGTCACCACGAAGCGGGGGAAGTACTACCAGGCCGAGCGGTAGTTTTCCCGGAGGAGGCACAGGCATCGGGCGGCAGATGACGATAGGCACGATTAGCGGGATCAACGGCAGCAGTTTTATCGTCAAGACCGCGCAAAGTCAGGTTACAGTAAATACTTCCGGGAATACGGTGATTCAAAAGACGGTAAGCGGGACAATCGCGGATCTGCAGACAGGTGTTTTTATCAGTGTTACCGGGCCAACGGACAGCAATGGAAGTGTTACTGCGAACTCAATATCGATCCGTCCGGCGGGGCAGGGTTTCCCGGGTTCTCTGAATAATAATACCCCGAGTTAAAATTATCGTGGAATTCATAGTCCATTAATGGTGTATTCATTTATTAGTGCTATAATGATTTCAATCAAGTAGAAATAATTCGGAATTCCGAATAATAATAATAGAGGAGGGGGATAATAAGATGTCAAAAAAACTAAAGATTATTATCGCAGTGGCGGTGGCAGTGGTGGTGATCGCAGTGGGTGGCGCCAGCATCATCCTGGCAGATAATAGCACGACAACGACAACAACTACGACCACAACAGTGCCTAGCAACAATTTATTCGCGAAGGCTGCGACGATTTTGGGTGTGTCAGAACAGAATATGACTGATGCCTTCAAAAAAGCGAGTACTGCAATAGAGCAGCAAAAGATCACGCAAGCCTTGGCGCAGGCTGTAACCAAAGGAACGATTTCCCAGGCCGAATCTGATGCAATCACTAAATGGTTAGCTGCAAAACCGGCAGCTGCCGATAAAGCCACTATGAATACATGGCAAAGCAGCCAGCCGAAACTGGCGAATCCGGATGCATTAAGAGGAATATTGGGATTCGGCGGCAGAATGATGGGACCGATGGGTGCGGATGTTAATAACACCGATTTAATGACGCAAGCAGCGGCGGCACTCAGCACGGCTTCGGGAAAAACGATCACCGCAGATGCGCTAAAAGCAGCGCTGACTCAGGCCGGGTCACAGATGAAAGCGGATGCAATCAAGCAATTCCTGGCGAATGGGGTAAAAAATGGAAAACTGACCCAGGATGAAGCAAACAGTATCCAGTCATGGTGGGACAGCAGACCATCAGCATTAGATAAAGTTGCGCCAAACGGCGGATTTTGTATGCCCGGTATGGGAAGAGGCGGCATGATGCCCGGGTTCGGCGGCGGGATGCCGGGTAGAGGGTTTAAGGGCGGCAAAACTCCTCCGACCCCAACAACGACAAAAACAGCAAGTTAATCAATAAATCAACATCAACCACAGATAGAGAACGAAGCGGCGCTGATAATACGGAGCCGCTTCGTTCTTTTTCAAAGCATTATATAAAAAATGGAGTAGCTATTTTGGGGTCAGGCATTAGAAAATCCCTCTTAATCTGAGTTTGTCCGAAATTCCCTGGATTGTCCGGTCAAGCCCGACAATGACAAAAACAAATTGTCATTCCCGACCTGATCGTCATCGATCCCACCCTTCTACCAATTTCCAAAAGGAAGCGCGGGAGGAATCCATAAATATTTCTTTCCAAAGCTGTTCTCGGACAGCCTCAGATAGTTCTCTCGTTCTTTCCTCACGTCAAGTATCGGGAGGAATGCCAGCCGAGCGGGACTAGTTCAGAAGATATATCCAGTGCTATTGTAATTAGCTTATCAAGTATATAAAATGCATGTAATCCATGTTGGGGTACTATGCCGAGGAGGAAACTTTAACTTGAAAAGAAACATTGTTTGGCTGGGGGTATCAGGCCTGCTGCTGATAACAACTATATGCAGTAGTTGTAACACCACTACGATTGCGACAACAACTAAATCGACGACAACAACAATGACTTCTATTGCCAGAGCTTCAACGACCACCGCAACCACCTCAAAAACCACATCGACCTCGCCGGTTAGCACGACTACACAAACTTCTACAACAACGACCAGAAAACCGCAACCATTGGAGTTTATCGGGCACGGCTATACTGATTATGGCAGCTGGACGTCAGATGTCATCGTCAGCGACAACCAGTGGCAGTCCGGCCAGGCGTTGAATATCCAATCGTCTTTAACGGTTTTACAAAGTCACATCGACGGACTGACTAAAGGGACGGCAAAAGTTGATGGCTTCTGCCTGTTGATCACTGCCGAGCGGACATTCGATGCCGGCGGTGTGCTGCGTTTGCCCAGCGATGAACGGATGTCCAGTTTGTTGACACCAACGGGATTAGCGATCGAGGGTGGGGTACAGGGAGCGGTGACGAACCGTTTTGGTTATGATTTTCGCACACCGGTCGATGAATTTGCGACCATCCCGTTATCCAGTGCACAGAAGAACGGTAATCAGGTACAGGTCTTTTTCAACGTAGCAACAACGTTACCGAAAGACCTGCCGCCCGGGATTTACAGACTGAGGTTTGATTATGGTGTTACGTACGGCAAATCCAACTACAGCCTCAATGGGGAAACATTTGCGAGCCGTCCTGCAACTGTGACTACAGGCTTCCAGCAGGCGGAATCCGATTTTTATTCCCCGCCGATACGCGCCAGCGGCACTTATGTTACAGGGCAGCAAATCGACGCAACTCAAATTCAGCCGCGAATTCCGTGGGTGATCCTGGCCAATTATGCTTCCAACGGTTATTACGGAGCAGTCGCCGACGAAGATAAAAGCACCTTCGCGCTTTCCGGTCGCAATCTTATTCCGGATGATGTTATACTGCCGCTCTATGCGGGTGATAATAAAACCAAATTATCCTATTCACTGGAGCCGCAATTCCCCGAAGATACCATCGACGCGAATTCCAATATTCCCTGGGCTTTTAATTCAGGAGAAATATCGATCCAGGTCACCGGGCCGGATGGCAAGATGACCGATCTCGGCACGCAGCATTTTGTCGGTAACGCAGGACAATGGCCCACTACAAAAATGAGCACCATCACTGCCTGGAAACCGGCTGCTTACGGGTATTACACGGTGAAAGAGACCGGCTGGATCAATGACATCTGGGGGAACCGTTACGAGGGCGGTGGCACCTACCACTTCTGGATTGCCAAGCGGATGACTTTGGCCACTGCGACTTTCCAGGGACAGGCATATCCGGTAGGTACCAAATACGGTAAGGATATTGCCTTCGACCCGGCAGTTCCGGCCACGGTTAAAGTAACCGCGACGCTGTTTCCGAATTCCGATGCGACCAAAGCTAAATCAATTACCTACAGCGGCACGGCTTCCCCCGGCGGTATTTACGGGGCGGCACAAGGAATGCAGCCGTTTCTTTTGGATTCACCCGGCGAGTACTGCGCGCATATTCTGGCGCAATATACCGACCAGGAAGGGCACCTCTGGGTTGAATCAATGACGCATGCCGGTGTGGTTTATCCTACCGATACTACAATCGCCGCACACGGTAAAAAGTTAACTGACAGTAAAGGCAAACTGGTAGATGAGGGCGATACCAACACCGAGGGCTATGTCGATACTCAGGATGTCAGCCATCTGCAACACATCAATTATCCTTATCAGGTTGGGGATGTGCTGCTGATTGCCGCCGACCACCAGGGAACGGATAAGGTTGAGCCGGTTTTAACTTATAGTGATATCAATAACCCGGCTCCTTATGATCCCAGATTGCAGACGATCGGGCAAACAAATATCAAGCTGCAAACATCCAACGGCTACTCTCCGCACCTGTTCCCGGAATATATCACCGACTGGAATTACTATTACGGAGCTGCGCCCAGACCGGGTTTTATGGGGCGGTTCATTGTGGGGGAGAATGGGACCCGGGCTCCTTACTGGCCGGTCAGTCCCAATGCCTTCGGCGGGCAGGTAAATGCCTCCAGCAACGGCGATACGGCAGGAACGATCTACCGTTTGATCGGCGGCGTGGTACTGCGAAAGCAAAATACAACTCCGGTTTATGCCGGATACATGGCAAACGCCTTTATCATGACTGCCGGCACCAATGATAACCGCGTCATTACCGCCGGTTCGCAAGATTTATTAGGCTCCGATAATACGAAATCCCGGCTGTTCCTGGTAAGCACACGTCCGGGGATGATCTATGAAACGGGTACAGGCTTTACACCTACCGCGCAAATCGACCCGATCTTACCGGCCACAGTGACCTATACTTTGACTTATCCGGACGGAAGGGTGGTAACTACGACCGGACAGGGCGATAGTTTTGGCAATTTCGCCGGCAAGGATAAATGGATTCTGGATATACCGGGAATCTACCATTATAATGTGTCGGCGGATTGGCAGGGTTACAAGGGTTACATGCCCGGACTGCCGAAAGACGGCGGAAATTTCTATGTTATCGAAAAGGATAAACCGGCAGGCGCGGTCAATCTGAAATTGAATCTGCCCGAGCAATCCAGTTTTGCGGCTGCGGGAACACTGACGATTACCGGTACTTCTACTGCCAGTTCGGTCAGTTATGCGGCTTTGACACCGGGCGCCGTGCTGGACGGGGGGACATTGACCGTAACCGGCGGTAAATTCAGCTACACATTTGATCCGGCGGCACTGGCAGCTAAAATTCCGATTTATAATGTCATAAATGTGGCGACCGGTAAACCGGAAATCCAGGATGTGGTACAGTTGANNGTTCTCGACGGAAAATGTGCCGGGCGGGGGAGTCTATCATTCCGCGGTGCGCGTAATTATCAGGGGGACGGCTGTATTGTACGTATATTAACCGGAATTATATTTAAACGATACAAATAAGAAAAGGGGTCACTTTAAATTGAAGTGCCTCCTTTTTTATATCTGAAAAATATATTGTAACAAAAAGAAACGCTGCTCCGTTGTATATTTAGACGGCCTTCACAGGGAGAAACAACCGGATGAAGAAAATAATCAGCGCGGCGGCGGTATCAGTATTATTGATCATGTTTTTAACCGGTTGCGCGCAAGGAACAACAGCAGTAATTACCGACACCGCTGTAACTCCAGCGTCNNTTTTCAAACAGGTTTACCTTTACGTGTTACCGCACCGGCGGATGCTTCAACAATAAACGGGGACAGCGTTACCGTTCAGGGAAAGACTGCTCCGGGCGCTGCGGTTGATATTAACAACAACGCGGGTATTGCCGACGCGGACGGTAATTTCAGCATCACTATCACCCTGGAAGAGGGACCGAATGCCATCGATGTCATTGCTACAGACGAGAATAGTAAACAGGGTGAAGTTTTATTAATGGTAAACGCCGCAAGCGGTTCATAAATATTAAATACTAATTTCTTAACCAAAAAAATTAAATAAAAGGAGAAAAAATGTTAAGAAAAAATCTTATTAAAATTGGAATCCCATTAGCAGCGGTTGCCGCTTTGGCAGGGGGTATGGTAATGCCGGTATCGGCGGCCAGCACCACGACCACTACCGCTACGACTCCGGCAACAGCGGCACTGCATACTGTGCAGGGCACAGTCACGGCGATTTCCGGCACAACCTCATTCACGATTCAGGATGCCAATAAAACATCGGTTACGGTGAATGTGGGAACAAACACTAAATACTACATGGTGTCTATCGGCAGGGTGCAGGCAGATATTACCGGCATGGTCACAAAAGACAGAAAGCAGGACAACGGCAAACAATCCGTGACTGGCGCGATGAACGAACTCCACATCCCGGCTAACTGGAAGGATAACCTGGATTGGCTGGAAACGTTTAAAAACACAGCCAAATTTACAGATATCGCGGTTGGCGACAGAATCGTTGCCAGAGTAGACAATAATAATCTGGCGGCGCAGGTATTGATCGTCAAAGGGCAAACCATCAAGGAAGCTAAAGGCATTATTACGATCAGTGGTAATACGCTTACCGTGGCTACATCTCCCACTACCACGATTTCTTTAACCTGGGGAAGTAATACCGAGTTTATTATGAAGGGTGTTATCACCGCGCCGAGCGGTACTTACGGTGCGGTAACATACAATTCCACAACAAATACAGCCGATTTAGTGAATTTTACAGTCAAAGCCCCCACTTCTCCCACTACAACTACGACTACTCACTAATAATCATAAAAAAGGAATGTGTAAGCTTTAAAAAGGAGGGGGCTTGTTATGAAGTGACCCCCCAAGCCTCCTCCTTTTTTTGTTAACAATCAGGAAACTATTTTCACTACGCGGAAATAGAAAGAATCAATTGAAGATGAAAATATTTTCATTATATGACTGTACAAAAAACCTGGTCTGTTTTATAATAAATCAGTTGTAGGTAATTTTAAATATCATGTGGGAATAACAATTTAATATGAATTGAAATTTCCGCAGGTGATTACCGGGTAATCTTCGAAATATGGCGATTTTAAAAAAATTAAAAAGTAAACTCAATAATAGAAAATTTTTTATTGCTACTCTGGCATTGGTGTTAGTAGTTTCTATCGTTACCGGTTTGGTCTATATTTTAGAGGTCCCGCCGGTAATGGCGCAATCGTCGGTAAATTCATTACCGGAATTGGCAGCCCCGCAGCGCAATCAGAAAATATTGATCTTCTCGCCGCATCCCGACGATGAAACAATCGCGGTCGGTGGTTACATCGCCCAGGCAATACAGGCAGGCGCAGATGTGCGGATAGCCATGGTAACCGACGGCGATTTCCACCATAACGGGCAGGAGCGATATACCGAGTTTAAAAAAGCGACGGCAATGCTGGGCGTGGCCGATGACCACATTACTTTTCTTGGCTTTCCCGACGCAAAACTCGACAAAACGCAGGAAACAATCCTCGCAGACGCTTTAAAAGCACAGATTGCACAGGATAATCCCGACATTGTGATTTGCCCTTATCCGGGGGATGATAACCCGGACCACGCCGTGATCGGCAAGGCTGTGGAAGGATTATTGAAAGACGATCCGCATAAGCGGACAGTTTACGAATACCTGGTGCATTATGAACTGCTCTGGCCGCGACCGAGAGAGTACGCTCCTAATTATCATCTTTTGCCGCCGAAAAAGCTGATGACTCCTGAAACCAAATGGGAGACATTTCCGTTATCCCAAACCAACGAGAATTTAAAGTCAACTGCTCTGCATGTTTACAAGAGTCAGCTCGCAAATACATGGTTGAACGGGTTACTGCTTTCCTCGATCCGGAAGAATGAACTGCTGATAATACCACAAAATATTTACAGCAAACCATAAGTCCCCGAAGGTAACGAAATACGAAATAAACGCCGTGTTCCAAATTCCAAATTCAAAATTGAATAAACTAAAATATTCCGGCATTTGCTCCTTTCCNNATTTGCTCTATGCAGACTCAAAACGACAGATAATACCCCCAAACAGGGGCGCCTGTGTCCCGATGGGTATGCCTTTTCGGTATTAGATGTTCAATATCACCGAAATATAACCGTAATCCAGAATTAACAGCCCCGTAACGCATTGATAACTTGTTGGAAACATCTTCTCCTTAAACTGAAACTATAAGTTATTGCACAATGAACAGTCCTTGGATTCCGATAGCAGTGACTGGTGATGTGCGAAGGAGAAGAGAATGCAAGCAAAGCAAGAGACTGCAAAAGCAAGTAGTACGCAGTCGACGACAGGGATCAAAAGAACCCTTAACCTGACATCCCTGACCGTCAACGCCATGGCGCTGATTGCTCCGGGGGCTTTTCTCTGGACTACGTTCCAGTTACAAGCTGCCCAAATGAATGGAGCGGCATCAACTGCGGGTGAGATGTGGACAGGCCTGGTGGCGGCCCTCGTCCTGGCTTTTCTGACTGCCATCTCGTACGCTGAACTCTCAGACATCTATCCGAAAGCGGGGAGCGGTTCATCCTACTATTTCGCAGAAGCTGCCCTGCTGGAAAAAGGGAAATCTACCCACCGGCAGTATTCACGTATTGCCAAATTCGGTATCGGCTGGATTTCCCATCTCTATTACTGGATCTACCCCGGTATCATGGTGGCCTTTTCCGCGACTTTGATTGTTTACATCTTCGGTCTGTTCGGTGTGGCACTGAACGTACCGGAAGAAATACTGGTTGCGGTCATATTCTCAATCGTCAATGGCTACATCGCGTTCCGCGGTGTGACCGGCTCCACCATTACTTCAGTTGTTATCAATGCGATACAATTAGTTTCTTTGATGCTCTTCTCGGTATTGGCTATCATTTACCGGGTGGCGCATCCCGGCCTGGCCTATGCCGCCAGCGTGCCGTCCATTTTATTACCGCATAACTTCAGCAATGTGATCTTCCAATCGACGATCGCCATTCTGCTATTAGTAGGATTCGAGTCGGTGACCGCTTTTGGTTCGGAAGCAATTAATCCGAAAAAGGATATCCGCAAAGCGATCCTGCTTTCACTGATCATCCAGGGTGTGTTTGCCTACCTGTTCGAGTACTTCGCGGCCAACTACTTCGTCAGCACCCAGCTGGCTTCAACGGCGGCAAACGGCACCGCCTTGACCGGCTACGCCGCGGCAGGGGCATCGGGCGCTCCCATCGGCGACATGATCAGACTTATCGGCGACAAGATGCTGGGCGGCACCGGTCTGGCGCTGGTCCTGGTGATGGCTTTCACTGTGGTGTTAGCCCTGATCGGAACCACCCTGGCCTGTTTGAACACCGGCGTGCGGATTACCTACGCCATGAGCAAAGATAAAGAGTTACCTTCGATCTTCGGATTGTTACACGGGCGTTTTGCCACCCCGCAGTGGGGTATCTGGATTCTGGTAGCGGTTTCGGCAGCATTCGGCGCGTACGGCGTGTTAAATGTAGATAACCTGACCCAGATTACTTTAGCATCCAATACCGGAACATTCCTGGTTTACGGGATGACCAACCTGATCTGTCTGGTGGCTTTCTGGAGCAGGCCGGGGGCGAACTTGTTCAAACATAAATTGATTCCGTTACTCGGCTTCCTGGCGAACCTGATGATGTTGGTCGGTATTGTCACCTTGAGCTTCAAGGCCGGCGGCAATACTTCACGGGATACCATTTTAGCGCTGGGTATGGTGTTGGTCTGGCTGGCGATCGGCATCGTCTGGTTTGTGCTGAACACAAGGAAAGAAGGCCACGCGATCCTGGTCAAGAACAAGGCTCAGCTCACAGAAAAGGATTTAAACAGCCCTGATTAAA